>CAVALG010000096.1:0-3839 GCA_963589585.1 Roseburia sp. AF12-17LB | reverse complement strand
GCATATTAGAAGATCAGATGATATGCTTTAAGGATGAAAACGGCGAAACTCAAACAACTTTTTCCAATATGCGCCGGTCAACACTTTATGATAGCTGGAAAACGGGCCATACAGGTTACGGTTCACCCGATTTTAACAATGCCGACGGTTGTTTTGACCGTATGATGGTAACAAGACAGTTGCTTAAGTCTTTTTCACAGGATGTATTGGCGACTAACAAAAACGGCGCCGAGGGCACTAATAACCGCGTTGCAATGCTTGATTTCGGCGGATTTAAAAATCTTGGGATTGGTACTACTAATAATTATAAATATGCTTATGTAGGTCTTAACGTAATGGAAGGCTATTTTCCAATCTCCAATTTCGTAGATTTTACCGATAATAAAAACAGCAGCGAACTTGCGGATGCATTTGAAAATACAAAAGGCTATTACGCAACCGACTATCAGTCAGCGTTGAAGGCTGCTGAACAGGTGCTGATTCCACATAGCAGTGTCGATACAACATGGACGAATTACCAGGATTATACTAAAAAAATATCTGATAACAGTCTTTTTGATAAAGGATATATTTGGAGCGGCATTTTTGCTAGTAACGCTGGTCAGGCAAAGATGGTTTATGATTGGGAAAATGGTGAATATACCGGTAGCGAGAAATTAGTAAGAGTTAAAGGTACGCGTGAAGTTGACAAACTGAAAAAATATGTCGTATTTATTTCTGACGGTGCGCCAGGAGGCATACAGTCTCTATCTGGTAATGCTGGTAGTAATGATGCTACAGTTAAAAAAAATGTCCGTAACGCATTAAGAACTAACGATACCGGTATTCCCGATGATACTGTTATAGACGCAGTAAAAAAATCAGCTGATGTAGTATACAGTGTCGGATACCAAATAGCAGATGGCAAAACCGATAATCTGCAAAAAATAGCTTCCGATTCAAGTAGCACATACAAAAATGCCCAAACAACAGAAGAATTTACGAACTTTCTTAATCAAATAAAAGAAACCGTGCTTAAATACTCCTGCAAATCGGTAACCGATACTTTGGGCGCAAATTATTCCTTTGTATGTGACGCAGACCATCAGATTTCAATAGAATCCGGTGATGGCTCTACAATCACTTATGATTCTTTAGATGCTGCTGTTAAAAGCGGTAAGTTTGCATTGTCGGAAGATAAAAAAACGCTTACCTGGAACGGCGGCGATGTCGGCGAAGACGGCGTTCGCATCAGTTTTTATTCCAAACTTGACGATGAGTACCTGTTCCCAAAAAGCCCCGGCGGCGGAACAAACGATTATCCCACAAACAGTGGGCAAAGTTTGACATACACTATCGGTGAAGGCGATGAAGCAAAAGATACTACCGAACCGGTGCGTTATGACGATTATAAGCTGCAGGTTAAGTCCGGTGCCGCTAAAGTTGTTCTTTCAAACAATCCGGCAGGCGATGTGAAATCCGGTGGCAGCATTACTTACACATTAACCGTTGAAAAGTCCGGCGAAACAAGCCTTGTTGAAAATGTAAAAGTTAAAGCAGGCGTGCCGGATAATACAGCCGGAACGGGTATTGATGAGACCGGTATAGAGGTTGGTGAAAACAAAACCTACACCGTGAATGTAAATACAGGCGCTGCTGAAGGAACCGTTATATCAAATGTTGCTCACTTTACGGTTGATGATAGTAGTATTTCAAACAGTAGCGACTTGGCTATTGATAGTATCAATACCAACAAGGTAACCAATAAAGTGGGTACCAAAACCACAATTACCGTTAAAGCGCCTACCGTAGAAAAAGGCACACACGATTTAACACAGGTGTTTATTTACACGGTTACGGATTCAGAAGGAAAAGAAGTTGCCAAAGTCTTGCTTAAGCAGGGCGAAAGCGCAACAATCGGCGACCTCAAACCGGGCACATACACCGTCACGGAAGTTTCGGATTGGGCTTGGAGATACAGCGGTATGGACGGCGAAAAGGAACAAACCGTTACAACAACCACAACAGATACAGAAAAATCTGTTACCTTTACAAAAAACGGAAATAAAAAAACCGGTTGGTTAAGCGGACACAGCAGTAAATGGAGCAATAAGCACGGTACAAACGGAGGTGTTAAGACCAATGAATAATTTTAAAACACTTTCACATAAGTCAAAAAAAGCACTTGTGATTGTATCCGTTATATTGGTACTAGCGGTTGTTTCCGGCTTGGCAGCGGCATATTTACACGAACAGACCGGTGAAATAACCAATACATTTATACCGGCGTATGTTGCGTGTGAAGTGGAAGAATCTTTTACCGGCAAAGTTAAATATCCTGTTCAAGTTAAAAATACCGGCACAACAGACGCATATATACGCTTGGCGCTTGTAGGAAATATCGTCAGCAATAATGTTGTTACCGAGAATTTTGACCCGGGTATAAGTTTGAATTCCGAATCTTGGCAACGGCTTGATGATAACTATTATTATTGCAAAGTCACTATTGCACCGGGTGAATTGACCGAAAACCTGTTGAGCAGCGCCATTATGTTGACGGACGGTCAGCGTATTGACATTTGCGCCGAGGCGGTGCAGGCAACAGATGAAGCAATTGCCGATGCGTGGGGCGTAAAGATTGTAGACGGAACTTTTACGAACATAAGCGGTAACTAAGGGGGCAAACAGATATGAAAAAGTTTAATAAATTATTTTCGTTGCTAGTTTGCCTTTTGCTTGCCGTTTCGGTTTTCGCCGTTCCGGCCTCGGCTGCGGATTCTTCCGTAACTTATGACGGTAACGCAAAAAACTTTATATTTGCTCCGGGCAGCGAGTATTCGCCTACCGACCTTTTTGATAACTTCAAAGATGTTATGCCGGGCGACACCCTGACCCAGAAAATTAAAATTAAAAATGATATATCAAAAAATGTTAAAGTTAAGATATATCTTAAAGCGGACGGCGCCGAGGAAGGCAGCGAAGAATTTCTTTCAAAAATGAACCTCACGGTAACAGAACCGACCGGAACCGAACTTTTTAAGGCTTCTGCCGATAAAACCGACGGCTTGACCGATTGGAACTGTTTAGGACTTTTCTATTCGGGCGCCGAAACCGAACTCACCGTTAAGTTGGAAGTACCCAAGGAATTGGGCAATGAGATTGCAAATTCACAGGGCAAACTTGACTGGGAGTTCAAGGTTGAAGAATTTCCGGTAGAATCAAGCGACCCGAAACCTGCTACAGGTGATACAGAATATAACACCGTTATCACGGTTGCGGCAATTTCGGTTGCAGCGCTTTGCCTGCTCGTTCTTATTTTGCTTGTGCTCAAAAAGCGCCGCAAAGACGAAGAGCAAGAAACAGCATAATATTTGTATTAAGCAAGCCGAATAAATTTCGGCTTGTTTTTTTGTACTTGCTTGTTAAATGCAGGTGCCCACCGGACACCTGACGCGAAGCAGAAGCACCGACCGAGGCGGCAGCCGAGACGGTGGGTTTTGCCGTCCATTCACAATTTTGTGGTGTGCACAGAGCCCTTGCCTCCTCCTGACGGGGGAGGTGGGTTTTGCCCGTAGGGCAAAACTCGGAGGGAGAGAAAAAGCCGACATAAAGAACAGTTTACTGTATGTTATTAAATTTTACAGCCGATTTTTCGCTTTTTTACTGCTGTTTTTTATTTGTTAAAAGCCGTTGCAAAATAAATCAAAAAAATTTAAAAAAATACTTGCAATTGCGGTTTTCTTGTGTTATTATATTAAGGCACATGATGTGCAGTCATGCGTTGATGCGGGAGGTGGCCGACCTCTGAGTCGGGAAATTTCCGCGGAGTATGTCCGATTTTAAACCGGGCGACAAATCTT
>CAVALG010000095.1:0-19316 GCA_963589585.1 Roseburia sp. AF12-17LB | reverse complement strand
ACCGTCTCGGCTGCCGCCTCGGTCGGTGCTTCTGCTGCGCGTCAGGTGTCCACCGAACACCCGCACCCCGTCAGAGGGAGGCAAGGGATTGTGCGCACCGCAGAATTACAAACAGACGGAAAACTGTGATTGCCGTTAGTTTTTCTCTCCCTCCGTCGCGGCTAAAGCCGTGACACCTCCCTCGTCAGAGGGAGGCAAGGGATTTGTTAATTACGATGGATAGAAAACAGACGGTAAGAACTGCTTACCGTCTGTTATTAATCTACCGTCCCAGATGTTAGACATTAGGCATGAGCGGCAAACTCCACTTGTTTTTGGGCTATGGTGTCGGTGCGCTCGGGAGTACGCCTTTCTGCAGAGTGATAGGTTGTTACAATCTCTGCCGCAAGTCTGCGGATATCAGCCTCGCGGCCGTCATACGCTGCTTCCATAAGAATTTGCAGTCGGTTTAAAAACGAGTCGGTATCGAAGGGAATCGGCTGACCGATATGGATAAGGTGGTTTGCGGTTGTTTTTAACCCCTCTTCAGACATAAGTCTTTCCTCATACAGTTTTTCGCCGGGGCGCAACCCTGTATATGAAATTTTAATATCAATTTCGGGGCGGAAGCCGCAAAGCCTTATAAGATTTCTGGCAAGAGTATCAATTTTAACGGGCGAGCCCATATCAAGCACAAAAATTTCGCCGCCCTTTGCATATGTTCCTGCCTGCAGAACAAGCGACGCCGCCTCGGGAATTGTCATAAAATAGCGGATTATATCCGGGTGGGTTACGGTAACGGGGCCGCCTGCGGCAATTTGCTCTTTGAACCGCGGAATAACCGAGCCGTTACTGCCAAGCACATTTCCGAAACGCACCGCGACAAATTCGGTTTTTGGGGGTTCTGTTAATTCTGCGGCTTTTGCTGCATTCTCGTCCTCATTATTATGAACATACAACGGCAAAATCCTGTTATATGTTCCGTTCTTTATTTTCCTGTCAAACGCCTGTATAATCATTTCGCAAATGCGTTTTGAAGCACCCATAATATTTGTCGGGTTTACGGCCTTATCGGTAGAAATAAACACGAAGCGGCTGCAGCCGTTCATCATTGCGGCATAGGCGGTTTTGTAGGTGCCTATAGCGTTATTTTTAATTGCCTCGCAGGGGCTGCCCTCCATAAGCGGCACATGTTTATGAGCCGCGGCGTGGTAAACAACATCGGGTTTATATTTCTCGAACACCTGCTCAATCCGTCTGCTGTCGCGCACGGAGCCTATTAAAACATCAAAATTGAGATTTGGGTATTTATCCCCCAATTCGAGTTGGATAGCGTGGGCATTATTCTCGTAAATATCAAAAATAATAAGTTTTTTCGGTTCGTGCGCGGCAATCTGGCGGCACAGTTCACTGCCTATTGAGCCGCCACCGCCTGTAACCAAAATTGTTTTACCTTTAACGAATTTATAAATCTCCTGCATATCCACCTTAACGGTTTCTCTGCCGAGCAGGTCTTCAACATCAACATTTTTCATTGCTTTTGCCGTTATTTTTCCACTTACGAACTGATAAATTCCGGGCAGGTTTTTAAGTTCGCAATCGGTTTCCTGGCAAATGTTAAGAATATCCCTACGCTGTTCAGCCGTTGCGCTGGGTATTGCAAGATAAATCTTATCAATTTCATATTTTTCGACATTCATCAAAATATCGTCCCTGCCGCCGACGATACGCACGCCGTCAATAAAGCAGCCCCACTTGCTTCTGTCATCGTCAATAATGCAGCAAACGCAGTCATTAACATTATCGCCGCTATGCAAATCGCGCAGGATAATTCGCCCTGCATCGCCCGCTCCGATAAGCATTACACGCGCGGCGTGTTTTTTAGAGCGCTCGTTTAATTTTCTGCCCTTTTCAAGCGTTATAAAACGGTAGGCAAATCTGATTGAAAGTGTAAATACAAGTTGGAATACGGCGCCGCCGATATAGTAAGAAATCGGCATACGCATAAAAAATATAACGGTTGCCGCGGTATGGAAAATAGCCATAATAAGCGTTGCAAGCACGGTTCTTTTAAGTTCCGTAAAACTTGCGAATTTCCAAACGCTTTTGTAAAGTTTAAACAATAAGAACACAAAAACGCCTGCTACCGCATAAAACGGAGTAAACCTCATCCAGGTGTTAATAAAAACGCCCGGTATTTGGGTATAGTGGCAGTCAAACCTAATCCACAATGCCGCAAAATATGAGCCTGCAAACACAGCCACATCGTATATCATTAATGCCAGCACGACTATATGCTGTTTAGAAACCGCGTATGATTGGCTGCTTTTTAAATTTGAATGTTTTTTCATCTAATCCCTCTTGTTTTTACGACCGTTTTCTGCAATACAGATTGAGCCGGCCTTTGTTTTACTGTAAAACCGCAACGGGTCAGGCGCCGAAATAAACAAGGGATTGCAATACTGACTTTGGCGGCGGCTGAAAAAATATGCGGTACTACCGCTGTTTTGTTATGCGTAACTTTTCACATACGGAAACAGCAATCTGTCAGGCAAAGCAATAAGGGTGTACCTTGATTGTTTTGTCTAACCTAATATACAACATATACATTATATCATTACACAAATGGATAGTCAACACCTTCGGAATATAACTCCCACTTTAAATAAATGGTAACACACGAGTTATGAGTTAACCTTAGGGGAACAGGCGCTTATCGGTGTAAGATTACATACCCGTTTTTCGAACCGAATAAAAATAAAGGCAGCGCAAAGACTTTCTTAACTTTTTTGTGACTGCGCGGTGAAATTGCACAATAGAAACTGTTTTTTAAAGTGCTGCTGCACAACATAAAGCAGCGGCGGCGCCGACAGGTGGGCTTCATTTGAAAAAGCACTTAAGTTTTACGCTTAAGTGCTTTTTATGGCGGAGAGAAGGGGATTCGAACCCCTGAGACGCTATCAACGCCTACACGATTTCCAATCGTGCGCCTTAGGCCAGCTCAGCCATCTCTCCGAATATATTAAATTTTACAGGTTGGCTCACGCCGACAATAATTATTATACTTGCCGGCAAGGAAAAAATCAAGTACTATTTTCATTTTTATTACAGGCGAGGTTTTACCTATACTGCGGTTATGAAAAATTTACAATGTTGTTGATCGCGCGTGAAATGGGCGGCAGCTTGCCGCCCGAGCACGGCGCAGCCGTGCCGCCGCCAACGGCGGCGGTTTCACGCGCGGGGTAAAAGTATAAATCTGGGCCGGCACGGTCAAAAAATCGCTGTTTTTACCGCTGTTTTTTACTTTAAAATTGCGGTTCTGCCGCCCTTACTCTCTTAGAACAGCAGGGGTTTATCGGTACATTCCGGCAAAATTATTTTCAGATTGTTATACACTAATGTATAATCAATATTATAACGGTATTTTTCCCCGTAATAGAACTCTATTTTCAGTTCTGAAATTTTATCGCCACTGATTTTCAGTTTAACGCTTGGCGTGTTATATTTTTTCTGTGACACATCGAGTTTAAGCAAATCTTTTATAAAAGAATTTACGCACTCATCGTCAAGCGTAAAAGTGTCGTCCGAGCGGTGAAAATTTTCGGCTTTTAATTTTGAAAAAGCGTCATAGTTAAAGGTTCGGTTATTACTAAGCGTGTTTTTATCAACCTCTTGCTTATACCAAAGGTACTGAAAATCTTCGGGGTTTTCGTAGTCGGGGCGTTTAATGATTCGGTAGTACTTACCGTTTTCCGAGTAGTAATATGCCGCATTATCAAAGTCGCTTATATACTCAGTACCGTTATATCGCTTATATTCAAGTGCAGCCTCAAAGCCGTTGTCTTCATTTTGGCCGGTGCCGTTTTCGGTTGACTGACCGTAATTTATATAGCCGCTGCCGCCTATGTTTGACGACGAACCTGCTGCACCCGCGCTGCCGTTACTTTTTTTATCGCTGTTTTTAGTTTTATCGGTATTTGACGCGGTGCTTGATGAAGTTTCGCCTGTTTCGGAACTGCTGCTCTCCTTTTCCGCTTTTAAATCGGTAACGACATAACTGCCCGAAACCTGCACCACATTAAAGTTTTCTTTTTTAAGAGCTTTTTCGAGTTGTTTACCGGGATTGTTTATGTAAAAAACTGCGCTGACGGCAACACAAACAGCCAAAAAAGCAGAGGTTATAAATATGAGTTTTTTACGCTTGCTCATAAAATCACCGATTTTCCTTTCGCAGATAACGGCTCTGCCGCATATGCGGCAATGCCCAGGTATTGAATAGAAATTAAGCCACCGAAAACTCGGTGGCTTAATTTATTTAGTTTAAACGGTTAATGCAGCCCAATCAATTAAGAGTGTCAACATATCCGAGAATATAGAATCTGAGATATGTAGCATCCTCAAGGGTTACACCCACATTACCGTCAACATCGGCGTTAGCCTTCTGTGCTTCGGTAAGTGAAATCTGACCGGTTACATAATTACGGATAGCCGCAACGTCAAGCAGGTCGATATTACCGTCAAGGTTTACATCGCCTTTCTTGTTTGACTTAGCAGATGAGTTGTTTACTATTTTAATCAACGAACCCTGAGCGTTTGTGGTAGTGCTTGAAGTTCCTACAGTCTGGCTGCCGCAATTATCAAGGATATTTCTGTACAGATATGTGCCGCCGTAATTTGTGGCACCTACTTGATACGGAGATACATCCGAAACATTTACGGTATAGTTGTGTTCGATAATTATATCCTTAGAGAGTTTACCGATACTGACTTGCGTATAGTGTGAATCCTGCCAGTTATTTCTAAGCGCGATGCACATTGCGCCCTGACCGTATTCTCCGCCCATACCTGCCATAACACTGAAGCCGACAGATGAAGCAGATGAAGCTAAAAGACCGTATGATGATTTATTGGAGTGCCATACCAAATGGTCGCCCGACATATGGTTATCTTTAATAGTAACATACCAAATTACATCGCCCGACCAATCGTTCAAATAGAAATCTCTGAATCGATCTTCGCTTGTTCCGTCATAAAGTACATCACAGGCCGCACCGTAGAAACCAAAGCAAATACCGTTGTACATACGGCTGTTTACGAAATAGATATCTTCACGGTTTTTACGGATGTTACATCTTGTAACACCGCCGACAACGCCAACGGTAAACGGTCTGTCAAGGTAGAGATACTTGCCGTCATCGGTTGACACCGCTTTAATAACGGTTCTCGCCTGTCCCTCGCCGTATTCATCATAGACGTATACCTGCATACCTCTAAGATTAGCGTCCTTGCCGCTGATAGCCACCTTATACACTGTAGGCAGCCCATTTTCATCAAGCATACGGTTTCCGTTTTCATCGTAGGCTGCGGTAAGTGTTTGTGCAGCATAATCGCACGACATATCGGCAACATATGCTTCGTGGTTATTATTTGCACGGGTATTAAAGTACCAATCCTGGATATACATTCCGTGACTCCAGGCGCCCAAAGCACAATCTACACTTTCGCCGCCGTCAAGCATTGACTTATTGGCATAGAATTCGCCCCAACCGCCATTGGTCCAGAAATCTCTGAGGACCCAATATTCGGCATAGTTCTCGTAAACTACTATCGGGCGGTGGTCTTTGCCGAGAACTTGTGCTCTTTGTGAATAGTCGTTGAACTGAACGTTACTTGAATCGCCCTGTACATAAATAAGGAAACTCTTGGTTTCGTTCATTATCATTGAATAACATTCATTTACCGTTGACATTACAGGGCCTTCGATTGAAAGGCTGCCTGCGTCCACCTGATACCAGAAACGGCAGTTTTCAAAGTACACATTTTCGGATTTCTCTCCGTACATTGCAACAAATCCGCCTGTACGCTCTGCGTATACCGAAATATTCTTAAACTCAGCATTACTGCCGAAGAAGAACAATGCCTGGGGAAGGTCGCCTATTTCGTAATAATAGTCAGCGCAAAGGAACTGAACATATTCCTTCTTTTCGCCGACAAGGCGAACATTTTCGGGTACTACTATCGGGCAGTCAAACCTGTAGCTGCCTGCCGGAAAATAGAGAGTACCGCCGCCGTTTTGCGAAATATAGTCCATAGCGTGCACAACAACCGGAGCCGCATTATAATATGCACTGCCGACATTGGGATTGAAATCCTTAATGCTGTAGACTTTATCGCCCCAAGAATCTCTTACATCGGGCGCAACATACATTTTATACGGAATTGACCATGTATAGTCGTCACCGTAATTACTGTGAACCATAATTTCATATTCGGTTTTCTGACCGCCATTCATATAAACATCGGTCGGAATAGTTGCTCTGATTCTGTAATCACTTGGTATATCGCTTATTGCAAGGTTGTAGTTATGTCCGTTTCCATCGGTCATATAAACCTTGACAGATGAAAGTACCGCCTCACGCTGAACTGCATAATCGGCGCTTGAAGAATTAAGTGCTGCAAGTGCCTCGTCAATATGCGGCGCAAGATTTTCACCGATAATATCAATTGTTTTACCGGGTGCGGTTGTTTCACCGTCGCTACCCAAGGTATAATCGATCCACGGTGCGTTAAGGTAGTAATAAAGAACCTTGTTTTGATGTGTAATCGGGTCTTTGCTGACACCGGTTATCTTAAGAAGATACATACCGGTTTTGCTGCTTTCATCAAGTATAAATTTAAGTGATGAATAAGTCTTTTGAACAATTTCAACCTTTTGCGCTGCGCTGCCGTTCCAAACGGAAGCCATAAACTCATTCGGCAACGGGTCAATATGGTGTTCCGATTTAACGGTAGGATCCTTGTCAAGTTCAACAACCGCACCGTTATCCTCATAATACCATTTTTGTTTGGTCTCGTTAAGCCTTACAAGTTTACCGTTGGTTCTGTCGGTATAGCACCACTCGCCGGTATTCTCATTTCTTGTTACACTGTTACCGTCAACATCATAATAAACAACACCGTTGTAATCATTGCCTGTACGGCTGATATACTGCGGAAGTGCGCCGGCTGTTACACCGTCATTAACCGGCATAATTTCAACCTGTTTAACGGTTTTATAAAGGTTATCGCCCTGAAGAAGAACTACCGAATCGGGTTCAAGGAATGTGTTGGAAGTGTAATACATAACGATGTCCGACACTTCTTCAAGATCCTTGTCCTCCCAGCCTGCTTTTTGGTATGACAACTGAATATTGTCATAGTATACTCCAACATTCTTAGTGGCAGAAATTGCAAAGCCCCAAGTAACATTAGGCAATGTTGCAGCCTGTTGGAATGTATTGCCGTGCTGGTCGGTTAATACAATATTTATTCTGCCCACTTCGCTTATTGTATAAGTGACATAAACTTTGTCATTTGCCGAAAGAGTGGTGTTAGCTGCTGTTGAAGAAACCGTTTCCGCACCCTCTACGCAGCTGCCGATTCTAAAGTAATAAGTATTGCTATTGTTATAGAGATCAATAAATGTGTAATTGCTTTGATCTTTATAAGAAGTTGTAATCCTTATCGGAGTTGAAGAAGAAGTGTTTTTCGCATTTTCGGGCCATACAGCCATCGACACGGCACTGATTCTTCTTTGTGAGGGTAAGAATTTATCCTTAGGTGTATAGAAGCTCTGGAGCGATTTCATATAAATCGCCTTATTGTCCTCTGAAACCTCGGGAGATTTATCCTCTATATACTTTTTACCGCTTTCGGTAGGATAGTACCACTTATTTGCATCTTTATCAAGAGTTACGGTAATAAGTCCGTCTTCGTTGTCGTCATATGCATCGCTGTACGCGGTGACAAGAACATAATAATAATAATTTCCGTCAGCGTCAACAAGGAGGAAGTGCCCCTCATCATCAGTGTGGTCATTATTTATTATGTCGCCGTTTTTATCGGTTTCACCGGTAGAACGGATTTCCATATCGCCCCAACCGCTTAACATATTTCTATACCATTTTGAAGCATAGCCGTTCTCAAAACGGTCGGTAAACGGTTTGGAATAATCGGTTTTATCGGTAACCAACGCCGGTGTGTCATCCAACGCAGAATCAAGCGAAAGTGAAGCATCCTTTAATGTATAAAGGATTTCCTCGGCTGTCGGAACATATTTTTTAGCATCAACGCTTAATTTGGTATATGTCTCAATCGCCTTATCCAACTGTGCCAAGTCAGTATTTGACAATGTATTCGGCGTAAGTTTAAGAATATCTTCATATTCGCTTATAAATGCGGTTGCATCCGAATAAGCATCACTGTCCGGGTCAACTGTATTGATAGAAATATTATCAAAGTATGCAGTTGCGGTACCGTTAGAGCCTACACCGAAACCGGTAGAAGCTGTGCCGCTGCGGCAAGCGATATTCCAATAAAGCGCTTTGCTTGAAAGGCCGCCGTTTACAACATCGTTATATATCGGCTCGCCTATGTTACCGTCGGCAAACAAAATTTTAACGGTTACATAATTTCCGCTATGATAGGTAAATATAAATTTCGCCCAAGCTTTATTATATGCTTTTGCATTATCCACCGAATTCATATAGGTAATATCATACTTCATCACCCTGTTACCGCTTCCGTTTAAAGCAAGGTCTGAAGTACGGCCTATTGAAGTAAGGTAAAGTTTATTAGACTCAATTGTCGGGTAAACAGCCGTCCAGTTCTCGCTGTCCTTATAATCGAAGAAAATAAGCGGAGCGTTTGTACCGTCAATATAGGTATCGATTGAAACGGTGTGGAGGTTGTTTTGGATAAATGATTGGCTTATATAGGCAGCGGATTTATTGGCTGCTGAATTTGAACCGATAACCGAAAGTATCTTAGAAGATGCGTTAAGGTCATTGGCGCGGTCATTATCAACTACGCTGTAACTGCCGCCGCTTGATTTAAAAGCAACAGCGTTACCGTCTTCAAAGTCCATCATATTAAGAGGAGTGTTCTCGGCAATATATTCCTTAAACACGCGCTCTGCTTCTGCGGCTTTTTGTGAAAGAAGTTCGCGGTCCGCCTCCGACAGTTTAGCAGCTTCATCATCAGAAAGATTGTTCATAAGTTCTGTTGCTGTTTTGATTACATCCTGCTTTTGAACAACATTTTCTTTTGTGATTTCACCAATACTGTTTATAAGGTAGCTTACATGTTTTGCGCTCACATAAGTAACCGAAATATCGTCAAATGCAATAGCATCCTTCTCATTTTTACCCTGGGAACCGATATAAACACCCTTAACCGGAGCATCAACCGCATAGAAAGCAGTAGCGGTAAGCATTTCATCGGTCTTGTTTGCAAGTCCGGTTACGGTGATATCATATCCGTTTGTGGAGAAGTTGTACCTGTAAGTTACATCAAGATACTGTTTGGTTCTGAAAATAGGTGTAGCAGCATCAGCTGTAGTAGCATTTGCAAGCTGTTTGTTTGTAAAGCCGATTGTGCCGTTTGCATTCGGTTTTGAAGTATAAGAATAGGTTGCGGTTTTTAAAGTATTTGCAAACAGGGTAACACCGGTCCAGGTATAAGGTGCATCAACAGGGTTATCGTACTGAAGAATAAGGAAATTCTTCATTGCACCGTCGCCAGTGTTGTAAACCTTTGCAGAGAATTCATACAGGCTTGCATTATTGTCGCCGCCTGCGCTGTCCTTAAGGTTATAAAGGACCGAGTGTCTTGCGCCGGTTACATTATCCTGAAGGTTTGCAGGATCGGTGCCGTAATGAAAGTTCCTTCTGATATTGAGTACATTATTCCCCTGACCGTCATCAACAATACCCCAATATCCGACCTGAGTGCTGTCGGTTGTATTGGTTGTATCGCCGTCAGCTTCGGGATTTTTATATGTGCCGTAGCGCATATTTTCGTCCCACTTAGAAACTACTTCCCAATATTTTTCCGAGTCAAAATACTCTTTACCGTCAAAAGTATCATAGTATGAAACACCGCTGTCTATGATGGCTTTAACGGAATTGAGTTCATCAAGCGAATAGAAGTACTTAACGCTATCGTCAAGTTTATCGTACTCTTCAAATAATTTCTGCAAAACAGTTTCGCTGTTTTGAGTAATCGGTTTTGAATAGATTTCACTCTTGATTTTTGCCTTGAATGCGTCAACCGTTGCACGAACATCCACTTCGGTAAGACCAAACTCGCCGGATATTTTAGCAACCGTTGTATCGTTTTCGGCGGCGGCAAAACCGATGGTGTTTAAATCGGTATCCGCCATTGCGGTGTCGGCTGATATTGCAAATTTCTTAGTTCCGGAAGCAGCGGAAGATTTAACATTTACATTACCGCCGAAAACCGCCTTACCTTCGTCATACGAAACGGATATATCGTATGAAACAGAGGTAATATCTGCGTATTTTATAGCCTTTGCAGTTTTATCGGAAACATCGAAATACGAGAAAATTCCTATTTCGTCATCTGCGCCCGATACTTTCAGGTCATAGAAATTTTTAAAGGTGAGTTCCTTAGCAGCTACCTGCTTAATATCGGTTACTTTATTATCGGCAACCGAAATTGCATAGGTAATAAGTGTGGTTTTTGAATAATCGTCTTCTTTATCGTTTACCGTTGCCTTGTTTGCTTCGGTTTTAATAGCTGCGGCATAATATGCAGCACCGTCAGCTGATTTGGCATAAACGAGGAGTGATGACAGCGCATCTGTTCCCGGTACGGTTTTTAAAGAAGCGGTTTTAGGTGTTAAAACATTACCGTCTTTATCCTTGTAGGCAATAGCAGAAACTGCGTTTGTGCCGCCTGCCAAGGTAAGACCGTCGGTTCCTTTTTTAAACACATTATCAAAATCCACCGGATCTGCACCACTAACCGTCAATGAGGACGATTTAAAGGAGTCAAGAGTATCGGCAAACTTGCTGCTGTCCGAAAAGTCAAAAGTGACAGTTTCGGTTGCATAAACATCTTTGCTTTGAATAGCGCCTGTAATAAGCACCGTTGAAGCAATTAACGCCAAAGCAAGCACAGATGCCAATAATCTTTTAAGATTATGCTTTTTCACTGTGATACCTCCCATAATGGTCTGAATACTGGTTAAAACCAATTTTGTTACTGTGTTTAATATACCGGAAGACCTTTTGCCTGCCATTCCTGAATATATTTAGGTGTTTCACGGTCATATGAGCCTTGAAGCATATTATCGTAATCTCCGCCGAACGGGTCGTCAAGTTTTGTTACGATAATATTATCGAAATAAACCTCACCATCGCCAACTCCGACGCCGATATTCCCGGTAGGTACGCTTTTTCTGCTGGTACCGTCGGTTTCATATTTATATCTGATAATTTCCTGTCCGTCAAAGTACACGGTAAAGACATTGTCAAAACAACGCAACTGAACATTGTGCCAAGAGTTATCCTGAGAAATGTCGATATTGGGTATGGTTTGAACGGCAGCTTCAAATCCCAGATCGCCGGCATTTTGGGTTTTATTGTTCTGCTCAAACTTCAAAGAAATCCTTGTTGAAGAAGAAGCAATAACAACATCACCGTTTTCGTCAAATACGGGATTGTTTCCGTCTTTTTTAGGAATAGAATACGGCCGGATTGAAACAAACGCGCTTAAATGGCCATACATCGGAATCATTTTATGCCTTGCAAAAAGAGCAATTGTATTTGCATATGTAGCTGAATCAAAATTGGGGGAATTACCCGGTTTATATTTAAAGTCCCAACTTACATTGTAATCGGTCCAATCGCTGTTACCGATATACCCCGGTTCGGTTTCGTAGCTGTTAAGCCAAGCGGTATTTTTATCTACCGTTTCAAAATTCGCTTTATCCGACAGTGAGATGTCCCACATCGGGTTTGTAGCTGTAGTAGGCTTATTGAACAAATCCTTATCGGTGAATGTTTCCATAAGAAGTGTATCAGAGGTTATGTTGGAAGTGTCGGGGTCCTGACGATAATCATCATCATCGCTAGGATTATCATCGGCTCCGCTGCTGCCGCTGTGACCGTTAAGGTTACCCTCATCGTCATTCCAAGCAGCTCCGCTTCTTCCGGCTTTTCCTTCTGCAAGAAAATCCGAAAACTCAAAATAAATCGGGTTATTCGGGTCAGAGGAGTGAGCGCCGACACCGCAATACCAAGGTGCGGTAGCGTCTGTAGCTTTAACAACTATAGGTGCGCTTGACCAAACCATTTCACGGTCCTGACCGATTCTTTGATAACCAAAATACACCTTAGTAGCTTCTTTTCTGATAGAAAGTTTTACTTTCCCCGAACGGCATTCTTTATAAAGTTTTTTCTCAACAGCCATTGCGCCCTTATCGGTACGATAGATGACATGAACCTCGTTTTTAGCACGGACATTGAGCCAAAAAAACGAAGAATCTTCATCAAGGGTTGAACGAAGAAGCAAACCGACCGATGCAGCGCCGGTTACATTGGCGCCGCCTTTACCCGAAATACTGTCAACATCTATAGTAGCCGAAAAGGTTATTGAATCGTTCTTATCCTGCGATACAGGATATTTACGGTACATAAACGAAACATCGTCACGCGCGTACCAAAGAACCGCAGCGTTTGTTTGCATTGCGTACTCATTACTTTCGAGAGTGCGCGTTTTACCTTTTGGGTTTGTAACAACATTCCTGCCCGAATTAACCCTTTTGCCGTCATAAAATTTACTTGAAATTTTATAAGGGGTTATGGAATAATCCGCCTCGGCTTCGGAGTCGATGTCATACTCTGTAAAATAAGGATTTTCTTCCTTAATTTCCGGCAATTTTGCCAGTTCTTCCAACGGTGTTTCTTTATCCACAGCGGAAGTAGGCATTATGAATAAAGATGCCGCAATTACCACCGAAAGGAGAGCGGATAAACACTTAAAAATCTTTGCTTTGTTTTTCATGTTTTATATCCCCTTTCTTTTGGTTTTTGTAACATTGTAATAAACAATTCGGAGAGTGACAAAGATTACTGCCGAAAGGCCCAACAGGCAGAACAGAACCCAAACAACCGCGCCGATTTCACGGCGGGCAAGTTTAAGAATGTAATTACCCACGCCGGTTTTGTATATTACTTTGTTTTTATTGATTGTCTTAATAGTTTCCTGAATTATTTCTTCAGCAGGATCGCTACCGGCGTCGATATAACTGTCGCCGGAGTCATCGGTAGTGATGTCGCCGGTATCGTCACCGTCATCTCCGGTATCTTCATCATCCATAGTTGAAACAGCCTCCATAAGAGCGGCTATTTTATCGGCGGCGTCCATACCGTCATACTTGCCTTTAGTGAGGTCGGCAATGGCTTTATAAGCTGCGCTGTCCATCCAGTCAAGTGCCGCCGAAGCGATGATAATATCGATCTTATCCGAAGCCTTAACATCTGATAATTTCATATTTAATATCGTTTCAAACTGCGTTAAGAAACGATTTGCTATTATCATTTCGGGAGTTGACATTTTCTTGACATAATCGTTTATATCAAGCGCCTCCTGATATGCTCCTTCGCCGATAAGTTTTTCGATTTCTTTTATAGCGTAATTCTTTCTTGTTTCATCAATATTAGCATCCGAATTTTCCAAAACATCGGTCATTTTTTTAACCAAAGCGTCAATATCGGCAGCCTGTGCAGGGTTTGCACCCTCTTTACCCTCAGAAACAAGTTTTATAAGCGAAGTAATGTTTGCACCGTTATTTTCATCTTTGAAATCTTTCAAAATTTCTTGAAAAATCTTAACAAATTCATTCCACTCGGCATCCGGATCGATGGGGTCGTCACCGCTTGAGGCTATTTTTTCAAGCAAAGCGGCGAGTTTCGCTCTTTCGGTCATAAGTCTTGACTGAGCCTGCAAAGAGAGTTTACGCAATTCGTTAAACGCTTCTTTTACGGCGTCAAGGTCAGACTTTTTAACGCTGTCAAGCGGGATATCAATAACGTGTTTATATTTGTTAAGGTAATCCTCGGCCGCTTTTTTTGAACCGTCTTTTGAATCCTGCAGCAGTTCCTCATACTTTTCCATAGCGTCAAAGAGGATTTGGCTCTCGGCTATTTGATTTCTTTGATTAAGCGGCAGGGAATAATACAGATTAACTGCATTATCGATTCTTGCTTTGCAATCGTCGGTAAGTTCAACCGTGCCGATTGCGTTTATAGCATCTACAACTACATCAGCCAAAGTTTTTCCGCCGCCGATAAGTACGACTGCGGTAGGTTCGGCAGTAGAGAAATCAAATCTTTCGGAAGTATGCAAGCCGGTATAAGTATACATACTGTTCGGCTTGGCGGTTATAGTTGTGCTTGTGATATTACTTTTTACATCACTGTTGACCTTAAAACGAAGACTGAAAAGGGTGCTGCCGTTAGGTATTGAAACAGCTTTTTCGGAATCCCAGGCAATATTTATCACACCGGCTGCCTGTCTATGATAAACCGAAACACCGCTTACGGTTCCCGATGGAAATGTAATTGAGTTTGCGGCATATGACAGTGCGTTTGTATCATAGGATACCGAAAAACTGAAGCCGTTAACATCCTTAAAACCGTCATTCACTACGAATGTAGCAAACACAGTATCATCACGGTTATATGTCCCATTATCTCTGTCTAATTTCAAAGTGAAGGAAGCGGTTCTGCGTGTGGCAGGCGCAGCCGAAGCCGGCATTACCACTTGAGCCGAGATCATCAAAACGACCAAGGCGACAGCAAATATTTTTGATATAATCTGTCTTTTCAAACCGGTTGCTCCTTTCTTTAGGGGTCTTGAGTTTAATGCTGGTTATTTATTGTTTGCAATATATTCCTTGCACTGCGTCTGCATTTCTTTAAGAACAGTATCTACGCCTGCAGTTTTAAGCGCGACTTTGAATTTCTCCAACTGATTGTCAAAATCAGCGCCTGATTTATATATAGTGCCGAATTCTTTTGATGCCGACGAAATATTTGTAAGCTGATTGGATATTTTAGCATTGCTTACGCGCATACCGTAAACCGGGGTTTTGTGAAGAACGTTGTTTCTTACATTCTGATAATAGTCAAGGGCATATTCATTCTGACCTGCGAGATAGTATTCCGGAGGCGAAGGAATGAATGAGTTATCAACAATCCAGAGCGGAATACCGTATGTGCTTTTTGCGGAGGGCTGGTTGATGTAATCATAACCTTTGCAGGCTTCTGCCACACCGTCACCGTCTACATCTATTCTGTAGTAATGTTTATGTTCTTCCGCCGCGGTCTCTTCGTCAAGGTCCGGGTCACCTTCAAAGCCCCATACGAGCAAGTCAACAAGTTCCTTAACTTCTTTACCGTTTTCGGCATCCTCGGGGGTACGCAACAAATCAAGCAGTTTTATAGCGCGTTCGGGGTTGACGGCAGTTCTCGGGATAATGCTGTAAGAAGCCTCGGAACCGCAGATTGAAACGCCGTTATACATCTGGTCGCGCGAATTAATGAGAATACAGTTATATTTTATTTCGCCGTATTTATCTTTTTCGGTGAAAAGACCTTTTTCCGTATCAACATCAAGGAATGAATCGAACCACATACCCTGCTGTTTGGTTGAAATGGCATCAAGGTTTGAGCCGGACGAAGCATTCTTACTGTCGTTAAAGAAGCCTTTTTCATACCAAAGTTTTTTATATTTAATATAAAGCAACCACGGTTCGGAACCTACCCACTGGAAGGGTTCTACAGTGTCGGCAAATGCGTCATAATAAACATTGTTGCCGCTGTCGAGTGCTTCATAGCCCCTTGTAGCGAACACACCGAGCACATCGCTTGCAAATCCGGTAAGTCCCTGACCGTTGATAGCGCCGTTAGCCTTTATTGTATCAAGGAATTTAGTAAGAACCTGATAAACTTCTTCGGTCGTGTGGGGGTCGCTGCGAAGAGCTTTAATAAACGCATCGGTATCAAAATACTGATAAAGCTGAGCAGGAATCTGAACATAAGGAGTTTCTTTAATCCAGGGCTGCATATTCGGAATTGCATAAAGTTTATCGTCAACCTCGCCGCTTCTGTAAGCGTCGACCCAGGTCTTTTGTTCGTTCTGGATATTGGGCGCATATTTTTCTACAAGGTCGTCAAGCGGCTGATAAGCCTTTTGGCGAGCCTGCGACTCAATGTCATAGAGGTAACCGGACCAGGCAATGTCAACCTCTTTGTTTCCCGCCATCCATCTTGACCAGTTTTCGGAATCCAAAGAAATGAATTTAACGGTTGTGTGGGGGAGGAGTGTTTTAAGTTTTTCGTTGAAAGCTTTGAACACCAGGTCATCATCTGCATGACCGTAATGCTCACTCATAATTGCCCATGTCAGCGTAACATCTTTACTCATATCGCTGCCTGCGCCTTTGCTTCCGCCGCATCCTGCAACAGGAATAATCATTGCAACACAAAGAAGCATGGCTAAAATCTTTTTAATCATAATTATAATTACCTCCGTTTAATTATTCTTTAATCGAACCTGCGGCAATACCTTTTGCAAAGTATTTCTGCACGAACGGGAATATACAAATAATAGGTATAATAGCAACCACGCACATTGCATAGTTAAGGGTTTTATCCGGCGGGAAAACGTCCTTATCCAGTCCGGTTATACCAAGCGCCTGTTTTTCAGCCTCCTGATTTTTCAGCATACGGAATATCAAATACTGAATCTTCCACAATTTCGGGTTCGAAACGTACATAAGCGAAGCACCGTAATCGTTCCAGGAACCGATAGCACCCATAAAATACTGAATTACAAAGATTGAACGCGACATCGGAAGAACTACTTTCCAAAGAACCTGCATTTCGGTTGCACCGTCAATCGTTGCGGCTTCAATAAGTGAAGCGGGAACCTGTTTAAAGCAGTTACGGTAGAGGATTATTCCCCAAAGACCGACGCCGGGGATCAGATAGACCCAAATAGTATCGCCGAGTTTCAACCAGTTTGTCATCAAAATATAACTTGAAAGCATACCGCCGCTTATGAACATGGGCAGCATATAGAACCATGTAAGCGGTTTTTTAAGAATAAAGTCGGGGCGCGACATCGGGTAGGCAATCATCATAGCCAAAATCTGGCACATCAGCGGCTGAACAATTGCCACACCTACTGTAAGGAATATTGCCCTGAGCATTGCACCGCCCGATGAAAATACAACTTTCCACGCGGCAAGAGAAAATACTTTCGGAATAAATTTAAATCCTTCGGTAACAAAAGTCTGCTCATCCGTAAATGAAACAATAACTATCATTATTACCGGGAGAATACATATCACTGTCCAAAGAATAAGGAGTGCATGCACAATTGTCATATAAAGTTTACTTTGTTTCAACTGTTATCTGCTCCTTTCTTTAATACAGTGCGTTGTTCGCGTTGATTTTCTTTACTATTGCGTTTACCGTATGGGTCATAACAAGTCCGATAAGGCTTGTTGCCAAGCCGGTGGCGGCGGCTATACCCATACTGCCCTCACGGCCCGAAGTCATTTGTTCAAAGGTGTACATCGCAAACTGGTTAATAACCTTAAGAACATTACCGTCGGTCAACTGAGAGATAAAATAGTTAAGACCAAGGCCGGAGGAGAATATACTACCCATCTGGGTTATGAGAACCAGGCAGCCCATCGGGAGCATTTCGGGTAATGATACATAGCGTATCTGTTTAAGTCTTCCGGCACCGTCAAGGTTTGCCGCTTCAAACAGGCAGGGGTCTATAGCCAAAAGCGCCGCAAAGAAGTAAAGCGCTGCCTGACCTGCATTCTGCCAGAAATCGGCAAAAACGATTATCGGCGGCCAAACGGCAGGAACGGAGAAGAAGTTTATAGGTTCTTCCCGCCCGAATGACATAAGCACCGAGTTGATTATACCCGCCTGAGTATTATCGAAAAGGAGAATAATTATGTAAAGCACGCAGGATACAGATACAAAGCTTGTCATAAGCATTGAAGTCTGATATATCTTGCTTGCAATTCTGCTTCTTATTTCATAAAGCAGCAGCGCGAAGAACATTCCTGCGAAGAAGTTTACCGTAACTATTGAAGCGACACGGTAAAGCACGGTATTGCGGACGAGTATATACAACTGATCCGAAGCGACTATATAACGGAAGTTTTCAAGTCCGATCCAGGGACTGCCCATAATACCGTCAATATAGTTGTAACTTTTAAAGTTAATAAGTATTCCGTACATCGGAACATAGGTGAAAATTATTGTAAGCACAACAGCCGGAATACACAACATAATATAGGGTAAGTTATGCAACAGCTGCTCACCGAATGTTCTTTTTCTGTTTAGGGTGGGAACAACCACCATTGAATCTTGATCCACTGTAAAATCCCCTTGTTAAAAAGCGTCTTGACTTCCCCTGCAGCAAAGCCGCAGAGGAAGTTCGGTTTAATTACATAATCGGTTTATCGTCGGAAACCGATATTTCGTTAGCGGCTGCGGTAACATTGCCTACCGCAGCATCGGTGCCACCTTTTATACCTTTTAAGGCTTTTATAAGAAGAATGATAAGCACAACGCTGCCTGCAAGTGCAAGAAGGATGAGTGCCGAAAGAACAATAATCAAAATCCATTCGGCAGTGCTGATTGAAGAAATCTTACCGTCCGTCTTAACGGTAACAGTACCGGAACCGTTGCCCGAATTACCGTTTTCATCTTCATCGTTTGCCATCTTTTCTTCAAGGGCGGTTACAGCGGCATCCAACTGTTCGTCTGTAAGGCCTGCAGCTTTAAGGTCGTCAACAGTAAGTTCTTCACCTTTTTCGGCTGCTTTATCAAATACGGCTTTAACTACATCTTCGGGAACATCAACGCCCAAATCCTTAAAGAGTTTTGTAAGAGCCGCAACATCTTTGGCTGCAACGATTTCTTTTATAAGTTCGGCTTTTGCTTCATCTTCGCTTACCTGTGTGTCTCCGTTGCCGGAATTGGCTTTGTCGCCGTTATTTGTGCTGTTGTTCGAGCTGCTTGCTTTAAGAGTATCGAGTTCCGCAAGTGTTTTCACAGTTTTGCCTGTAAGCGCTTTAACGGTCGGCAAAGTTGCGCCGTCACCGTATGTATTCCAAAGGTCGTTAGAGGCAAATTTTGCGTTTATATCGGCAATGCTTTTAACCGCAAAGCCTGTCTGTTCGGCACCTACATTAGGTGTAACGAAGTTGCCGGATTTATCATTAGCCTCAACCGCAAAGGGTGTTCCGCCCATTTTTATATTTGAATAGCACTGTTTACATCTGTCGGCAGCGGCGTTATGGCCGTTGAACTGACCGCCGAAAGCACCGGGGTTATATCCGCCTTGAGTAAACGAACCGGTTGAATAGCAAGCTTTGAATGTAGATGAAGTAATACTTCCCACAAAACCGCCTGCTGCCATTGAAGTACCGGTAGTAACAGCAAGTGTACCTTCAA
>CAVALG010000094.1:0-4915 GCA_963589585.1 Roseburia sp. AF12-17LB | reverse complement strand
CCGTTCCAATTCATCGATCGAGCATATATTCTCAGAGTTGTATAGTGTTTCGGATGAAATACGGCAGGGATATTCAAAAATTAAGATATTGGAACTGATGCTGTTCTTGAGTGCTTACGAAATCAAAGATAAAGAGTCCGACAGCCGTTCGGTATCGCCCGTGCAGGTGAACCTTGCAAAAAATGTGGCAAAATATCTTACCGAAAATATGTATGAAAAGATTACACTGGAACAAGCGGCGAATGAATTTCATATTTCAGCCACCGCAGTCAAAACATCTTTTAAAGCTGTTTTCGGTGTTTCTTTCTACGCTTACATAAAAGCTCGGAAGATGGAGTCTGCGGCTTATATGTTGGAATATACCGACAAGACTGTAAGTAGCATTGCAAATGAGCACGGTTATGATAATTGCAGTAAGTTTGCAACCGCTTTCCGTTCGGTCAAAGGTCTGTCACCCTCGGAATATCGAATACAGAATACAAAGATAAAGTGAACGCTCAAGAAATTGATGCTGAAAAAATCAACATATATTTTGTGATTGCTGTAAATCAGGAAAATGCATCTGATACATTAAAATCGAATATTTGCCCGAATGGAGCACTACTCCGCCTTTTCAGAGTAGATGAAGACCTCGGCTTTTGATATACTTATTTCTCGCAAAGGCTCCTATGCCTTAATTTTTTAAAGGCCAGTTAGCGGCTGCTAACTCTTTGCAAAAAGCAAAAGTACCAATAGAAAAAACGCATTTGTTATGAAAAAAGAATTTAAGGATGGTGGAAATGAGTAAGCTGAAACAAATTTTTGCAGCATTTATGGTGATGATTGCGCTTTGTCTCAGTGCGGTTACTGCATCGGCTTATGAATACGACAATATTCCGAAAGGCACCTATACGATCAAAGCAAAACTTTCCTGCTACGTGAATGCAATGGGAGGCGTAGAGTTTGGCGCACCGTTGCTGGTATCATCGCAAATAAAAGTGATATCGGACGGCAGCAAAACAATGACTTTGTATTTTACTAAAAGCAGTGTGACAATCTACAGCATCACCTGCGATACATTTATTGATGTTTCACCGTCCTATGTAACCGAAACAAACGGTATCAAAAGCGGAACACTCGGTTATTACAACGCCGAAGGAGTACTTGTTACTGATGATATTACCTATACGCTCAGCAATGATACTGCTGAAAATGCACAAAAAGAGCAAGTGCATTATGTAGATTCTGTGTCCTTCCCGATTCGATATGAAAGCGATACATACAAACTTTCGCTTTTCGTAAACAGTAATGTTATGGGAACACAGTTTACAGCGGATGGATATGCCGCAACGCTGACGGTAGATTGGACTTCTGTTTCGGCTGTTGGTTCGCCGAAGGCGGATCCCTCTCCTTCCGAAACCGAGTCATCAGACAAAGTAATGAGTGATAAAGAAGCAGCCACGGACAATACGGATACAAAAAGCGAAGACGGTCTGAATATACATCCTGCCGACACGAAGTCAAAAGAAAAAAGCGCTGAAAAATTACAAACCGAAACAGGCAGTACATATATAGCATATTTCAAAGAGCCTCTGTTAATCACAATATGCATTATCGCAGGCGTTATGATTATCGCCGGTGCTGTTCTTGTGGTGGTCGGCAGAAAGGAAAAGAAGTAATGAAAAAACTGAGAATCATTTTAGCACTTACGCTTTGCGTTGCAATGCTCGGCGGTTGTGCTTCTTCTCCACAGAGCGCACCCGAAAAAAAATCAGGTAAAGAAATTTCCATTGTTTCGACCTCGGTAGCGATTTGTGAAATTCTTAATAAGTTTGGATATGATAATGTGATTGGTGTCCCAGAGACATCCGCCGCTCTTCCAAAGCGTTATCAAGGAATCAAAACTGTTGGTGCGCCTATGAATCCCGATTTAGAGATCGTTAAAAGTCTTAACCCTGACTTAGTACTTTCTCCGCAGACATTGGAATCCAGCCTAGCGGAAAGCTATCGTGCGGCCGGTATAACCTCCGCCTTTTTGGATCTGAGCAGCGTAGAGGGAATGTATAAGGCAATAACCTCGCTGGGCGAGTATTTAGGTTGTGATAACGAAGCAAAGAAACTGAACGAGGATTACGAAAATTATATCCGAAATTATAAAAACAATATTGAAGAAAAGCCCGACATTTTACTTTTAATGGCATTCCCCGATGGCTTTTATCTTGTAGCAACAGAAAACTCCTATGTTGGCAATCTTGTGAACTTGGCCGGCGGTAACAATGTGTACGGTTCGGATTACAAGGGTGATGAAAACGGATTTGTCAATATCAACCCGGAGGACATTATTAAGATGAATACAGATCAAATTCTCGTGTTTGCCCATTATGCTGAAGATGACGCTTTTAAGTATATGAAAAGCGAGTTTGAAAATAGCACATCATGGCAACATTTGGCGGCAGTAAAGAACGAGGATATATCTTATCTTCCGTCCGAATATTTCGGAATGAGCGCAACATTGTCTTGGACAGATGCGCTTGAATATTTAAAACCTATTTTGCACGGTGACGAGAAATGAGAAAATACAGCACCGGGAAAACAATTCTCAAATTTGCCCTCACCGGCTGCGTGCTTCTCATTACCTTTTTCATAGCGGTGAATACAGGCGGATTAAGTACAACGGCAGTACAACTTTTCAAAGGACTTTTTATCGAGTACGACGAAACAGTTGCCATTATTCTCCAACTTCGCTTTCCGCGCGTTATTGTGGCGATGCTTGGCGGTGCAATGATGGCGATGTCAGGCGTATGTATGCAGGCTGTTATGAGAAATCCGCTTGCCGATCCGGGGATTATCGGTGTTACATCAGGCGCAGCATTCGCATCAGTTATAATATCCTCATTCTTTCCTTCTCTTGCGATGTTTACTCCGCTGTTTTCCTTTGTCGGCGGCATTGCTGCATTCGCTGCTGTGTACCTGCTCGCTTGGAACAAAGAAATAAGTCCTGTCCGCTTGATATTGACGGGCATTGCGGTAGATGCATTTTTTACGGGGCTTTACCAGGCATTCAATGCTTATACCGGAAACACCTACTCCGGAGCCGCAAGCATTATTAATGCAAACATATCCCTTAAAACTTGGGATGATGTGTATATTCTTTTAGCTTATGCTTTGATTTCAACCATGCTTTGTATGTTTGCAGCAGGCAGGTGCAATCTTTTGTCCCTGTCGGATAAAACGGTCATTGGGCTTGGAATCAACATAACAAAAACGAGAGTTTTAATATCCGTTCTGTCAGTTTTGATGGCTTCGATATTTACAGCTATCATCGGTGCAGTGAGTTTCCTTGGTCTGATCGTTCCGCATATCGCAAGACTGCTTGTGGGCAGTGATCACAAAAGGCTGTTGCCGTACAGCGCCCTGCTCGGTGCTTTGGTATTTCTTTTGGCAGACACACTCGGCAGGAGCATTGCCTATCCTTATGAGATCAGTGCGGCAATCATTATGGCAATCATAGGCGGTCCGATGCTGGTTGCCCTTCTAAAAAGGAGCGGTGCAGTCTATGGAAGATAAAAGCACATTATCAATTAAAGATCTCTGTTATTCCTACGAAAAAGGCAAAGAAATACTACACGGTATTTCTGTCTCCTTTACGCCGGGTAAGATTACCGCACTGATCGGAGCCAACGGGTGCGGAAAGTCAACGCTTCTCAATCTAATTGCCGGGGTGATGAAACCGGACAGCGGAAAGATTCTCTTAAACAGCAAAGACATCGGTACGCTGAAAAGAGCAGTCGTTGCACAGAATATAGCCGTTGTCCATCAAAGCAATACAGCTCCCGGTGATATAACGGTAGAAAAGCTGGTTTCTGCCGGAAGAACTCCTTATCGGGCAATATTCAAGCCACCCGGTGAAGCAGATGCTCTTATGATACAAAAGGCACTGACCGATACAGATACCGACAAATTTGCATACAGAGTAGTATCGTCACTGTCGGGCGGACAGATGCAGCGTGTATGGCTGGCGATGGCGTTAGCGCAGGACACTGACATCCTGCTGCTCGATGAAATCACAACCTACCTGGATATTCATTATCAGCTCGAGATTCTGAGCCTTATTACTGAATTGAACCGTAAAAAAGGAATGACCGTCTTAATGGTCCTGCATGACATCAACCTCGCATTTGAGTTCTGCGATGAAGTGGTCATTATGAAGGGCGGACATATTATCGCTGCAGGTGATTTTGATACTGCAGTGGACGAAAACATATTGAACGAAGCATTTGAAGTGTCTTCCAAAATCGTTTCGATTAACGGGAAAAAGCACTGCATATTCAGCCGAAAAGGAGGAGCACATGTATAGAAAAAAGACAGTTGCCGGATACACATTGATAGTCGCAGGCATCACCGCGATCATCTGTGTTCTTGTATTCGTATTCCTCGGTTATCGGTTTGTTTTGAAACCGGATATTCAATGTGAAGCAGATCAGGCATTAAGCCAAACGGTAACCGCATCGGACACTATATCTATACCTGGGTTTGAAACCTGGACGATTGATGCCGATAAAACAAGGGCTTCTACAAATTTCTACAATCCGGACAAAAATAACTGCTATTTTGTAATCAGTGTAATTCTTAATGATACGGGCGAGACAATCTATGAATCAAAATATATCAAGCCCGGGCAACATTTGTATGAGGTGGAGCTTATAAAGACGCTCAAAGCAGGAAACTACAAAGCAACGCTCCACTACAGCACCTATTCTATGACCGACCTTGCCCCGATGAACGGTGCAAATGTACCGTTTGAACTGGTCGTAAACTAATTCAGCTCAAGAGCATCTGTTATGCTTTGAGAAATAAATTATCAGCGCACAGCGCAAAGAAAGCCTACAAATAAAAAGTCAAGAGGAAAATCATAAAAAAGACAAAAATTTTTGCA
>CAVALG010000093.1:0-5920 GCA_963589585.1 Roseburia sp. AF12-17LB | reverse complement strand
CATTGGCGATTATGTATTCGATGGTTGTACAGAGCTCACGAGTGTAACCATAGGCAACAGCGTAACAAGCATAGCTTCGAGAGCATTCGGCGGTTGCAGCGGTCTTACAGCAATAATAGTTGATGAAGATAATAAGAGTTATTGTTCTGTTGACGGTGTGCTTTACAATAAAGATAAATCGAAATTAGTATGTTATCCCGCAGGTAAAACAGGCGAATATACAATCCCCGGTGGTGTAACAAGCATAGGTGATTATGCATTTGAAGATTGCACAGGGCTTACGAGTGTAACTGTGGGCAACGGTGTAACGAGCATAGGCAGTTCTGCATTCGACGGTTGTATAAAGCTCACGAGTGTAACTATAGGCAACAGCGTAACAAGCATAGCTTCGAGAGCATTCGGCGGTTGTACAGGACTTACGAGCATAACCATACCCGACAGTGTAACAAGCATACATTGGAGTGCATTCTTGGGTTGTAAAATAAAAGAACTTATAATAGCCGAAGGCTCAAAAACAGTAACTGGGACAATGGTTGTATGCGAAAGTACGCTTGAAAAGGTAACCATACCCGACAGCGTAACGAGCATAGGCAGTTCTGCATTCCATAATTGCACAGGGCTTACGAGTGTAACTATGGGCAACGGTGTAACGAGCATAGGCGATTCTGCATTCGCGAACTGCACAAGCCTTACGAGCATAACCATACCTAAAAGCGTAACATATATTAGCTCGTGGTATACATTTGGTAACTGTCCGAATTTAATGATATATTGCTACAGGGATTCATATGCGCACAAATGGTTGGAAGAAAACGGCTCGTATAAATACACGGTTATAATAGATGAATGTGAACATCAATACACCGATATCGTAACAGAGCCCACCTGCACGGAACAGGGCTACACAACCCACACCTGCACGGTTTGCGGAAACAGTTATAAGGACAATTTTGTTGAGGCAAAAGGTCACGATTTCGGCGAATGGAGCGAAAGAACCGCGCCGACCTGTGAAAAAGGCGGCTTAAATTTCCGTGTTTGTTCGCGTTGTAAAGCCGAAGAGACCGAAACCGTTGTGGCGCTCGGTCATGATTATTCCGATACTTGGACGGTTGACAAGGATGCATCCTGTGAGGTTGACGGCGTCAAATCGCACCACTGTTCAAGGTGCGACAGCAAAACCGATATCACTGTTATACCTGCACACGGTCACGAATACACTGATGTCACAACAGAGCCCACCTGCACGGAACAGGGTTACACAACCCATACCTGCACGGTTTGCGGAAGTAGTTATAAGGATAATTTTGTTGAGGCAAAAGGTCACAATTTCGGCGAATGGAGCGAAAGAACCGCGCCTACCTGTGAAAAAGACGGCTTAAATTTCCGTGTTTGTTCGCGTTGTAAAGCCGAAGAGACCGAAACTGTTGCGGCGCTCGGCCATGATTATTCCGATACTTGGACGGTTGATAAAGAGGCAGGCTGTGAGGTTGACGGCGTCAAATCGCGCCACTGTTCAAGGTGCGACAGCAAAACCGATATCACTGTTATACCTGCACACGGTCACGAATACACTGATGTCACAACAGAGCCCACCTGCACGGAACAGGGTTACACAACCCACACCTGCACGGTTTGCGGAAACAGCTTTAAAGACAGTTTTGTTAATGCAAAGGGTCACAAATATAACAGTGTTGTAACAGAGCCTACCTGCACGGAACAGGGCTACACAACCCACACTTGCACGGTTTGCAAAAACAGCTATAAAGACAATTTTGTTGAAGCAAAAGGTCACAAATATAATGATGTCACAACAGAGCCCACCTGCACGGAACAGGGTTACACAACCCACACCTGCACGGTTTGCGGAAACAGCTTTAAAGACAGTTTTGTTAATGCAAAGGGTCACAAATATAACAGTGTTGTAACAGAGCCTACCTGCACGGAACAGGGCTACACAACCCACACTTGCACGGTTTGCAAAAACAGCTATAAAGACAATTTTGTTGAAGCAAAAGGTCACAAATATAACAGTGTTGTAACCAAGCCTACCTGCACGGAAAAAGGCTACACGATCCACACTTGCGCGGTTTGCAAAAACAGCTATAAAGACAATTTTGTTGAAGCAAAAGGTCACAAATATAATAGTGTCATAACAGAACCCACCTGTACGGAACAGGGTTACACAACCCACACCTGCACGGTTTGCGGAAACAGCTATAAAGACAATTTTGTTGAAGCAAAAGGTCACAAATATAACAGTGTTGTAACCAAGCCCACCTGCACGGAAAAAGGCTACACGACCCACACTTGCGTGGTTTGTAAAAACAGCTACAGAAGCGACGAAGTTGCGGCAAGAGGACACAGCTACGGTGCTTGGATAACAGATACGGCGTCGTCGGTTCTTAAAGAGGGCAGCCGACACAGAGTATGCAATGTGTGCGCACATGTTGAACGGCAGATAACGGAGCGCATTAAGGTTGATGTCAACACTGACAAGAACTACGGAATTGCAACTTTCACCGTCGTTAATGCACAAACCCTTAAGCCGATCGGAAATGCTCAGATATTTATTTCCACCAAAAAGGACGGAGAAAACACCTTCACAACCGATTCGCAGGGTAAAGTCAGCATTACTTTGCCTGTCGGTAAACAGGCGATTTCAGTCTATGCGGCAGGTTGCCTGACAAGAAATTTGAATGTCAATGTCAAGCCCGGTGTTAATGATATCCCCAAAATCGGTTTGAGCGACATTCCCACATACAACGCCGAAATTTCATCTAAATTGATGACGATTGAAGAAATCGAAGCGGCAGGCATCGACACCAAAGATCCGAGCAACAGACATGTTTTCAGATATGAATTAAAACTTGAATTTGAACCCGAAATCGATATTCAAAGCATATTTGCGTATTTTAATGCCGACGGTGAATATTTGGGAGGATATTCAGGCGGAGGTTCGGGCGGCTCGGGCTCAGGCGGCGGTTTAAGTCCGGTCTTGTCTTCGGGCGGAGGGAAAGGTATTCCCATACGCAATAAAAAAGGTGAAGAAATAACCATTTACCCCGTCAGTGAATATTTCTATCTTATCGTCAGAGGCGAAGTCTCCTGGCTTAAGGAAATATTCGATGTTGAAATGTTGATTATAAACAACTCAAAGACAGATGTCCTAAAAGACCTTAAGGCTTCCCTTGAACTTGTTGACGGTCTGTCTTTGGCAACAATGGTGGGTGAGCAACAAACGCTTGAACAGTTTATAGATCTCATACCCGAGGGTGAGAGCAGGTCGCTTCATTGGTATGTCAGGGGCGACAAATCAGGCAGCTATCCGCTTAAAGCAAGGCTTCAAGGAAAGGTTATGCCGTTTGAAGAGATAATCGACGATGTTTTCATCGCGGAAAATGATATTCAGGTTTGGGCAGGCGATGCGCTGGAACTGCATTTTGAATTTCCGAATGCGGCATATTATGCCGAAGATTATCCGATAACCATTACCCTCACAAATGTTTCTGACATCACACTTTATAACATAAGCCATGTTATTAAAGTCATTCAGGGTATGGAGATATATTATTCAAACGGAAAACAAAAAATAAAAATTGACTCTTCCGACTTGTTGCATTCAAGTGCTATAAGGGAATTCAACCCCGGCGATAAGATTATAATGGTGACAAACACCAATATCTTCTTTAAGTCTGAGATTATGGAAAACAGGCTCAAATCCCTTATCGGAATTGTAGACGGAATCGAACAATTGTTAAAAGCCTATAAGGCAATTAAAATAGGCGTTGAAATTGCAAACGGTGTTATAGGCTGCGTCAGCGGATGCGTGACCGCGCTGAATGATTTTAATCCGTCAGGCTTGGTTCCCGATATGGAAAAAGTCAAATTGTTCAATAAGCTGCATAAGGAACTCTCAAAATTGATGCTTTCCTATTCAACAAGCGGAAATAAAACATTCGACGCATCGTTAAAACTTGCCTCAACAGGCATAACCACCGTGTTGAATGCTATAACAAACGATCCTACCGATTGGTTGTTGAAGAATTCAAAAGAAGACATAGAAAAACTCATCAGCAAAATAAAAGGACTCGGAAACAGCATTGAAAACAGTTTGGAAACAGATGAAAAATTCAATATATTTGATTCTATCAGAACGGCAATTTCGGCTATTCCGATCAGATTTGCTTTGAGTGATGTAACCTTGCTTGAAGATGAAAATAACACAACAAGCATTCCTTGGTCATATACGGTTACAGAGGCATCCGAACAGTATTTCGGCGTTTCAAGCGTGAGCAAATATTTAATGTCGCTGATAAACGCTGCGCTCGGCGAAGTGTATGATGAAGCCATACCGTCATATTGGCAGTTGATTGCCGGTGTCGATGATCCGTTTAACAGTGAAGATGCGATTAAATACATAAAGGCAACCGAAAAATCAATTGCACAGATCAAAGCAAAATCGGCAACGGGCGAAGTGTCCTTTAAAGTTTGGGTTGAACGAAACAACAAAAAATCAAAAAAATCCATTAAAAAGGCTGCCTCAAACCTTTCAAGCGATTTCGTTATTTCCTGTGATAATAAAACGGCAAAATATGAAAACGGTATTTTAACATTCACGGGCGACGGTATGATTTCGGTGATACCGCAAAATTTGTCGGGCGGAACTCTCTATATCGAAGGCAGCGAAGGAAATATTTACACTTATGTTATTGATGTTGTCGAAGAACATACCTGTGTTGCCGGAGAACAAAAAATAATTGTTCCCGTTACACTGGATTCGGACGGTTTTGCAGTTAAATGCTGTGATATTTGTAATGATGTTTTAGAGGTTATCACACTCAGTAAAGATAATATGTGCGGTGAACATTCTTTCGGTGACTGGGTTACTGAAGCCGATAAAACCTGCACGGGTGACGGAGTTCAGTCGAGAACTTGCGGCGTTTGCGGATTTGTTGATTATAAGTTCACGGAAGCTGAAGGTCACAAATTTGATAATTGGACGGTCGTTAAAGAACCGAGCTGCAGTGAAGAGGGTGAGGAAAAATCAACTTGCTCGGAATGCGGTGAGGAAACAAGCAAAGCGACAAATAAAACAAGTCATAAAAATATCGAGGTCCGCAATTCGATTAAGCCCACAAATTCATCAAAAGGCTATAGCGGCGATGTTTATTGCAATGATTGCGGAACGCTTATCAAATCAGGGACTGAGTTGCCTTGTATGGGCTTCTGTGCTGCATATTTGACTATTTATCAAAGTTGTGCGCTCAATTATAAAGTCAGTAAAGACCTTATTGACAACGGCGGTTACAGTAATCCATATGTTGTGTTCAAACTCGGTGACAGGACGGTCAAGGTTGATAAATACACCTTAAGCGAGGACGGTAAGAGCTATGTTTTCACCTTTGATAACATAACACCCGACCAAATGAATGACACCATATCGGCAACACTTTATGCTGAATTTAACGGTGTTGAATACACCAGCGAAACTAAGGAATACAGTGTTGCACAGTATTGCTATAATCTTCTCGGCAAGTATTTGGGCGATAAAAATGCAAAATTGCGGACGCTTTTGGTTGACCTTTTGAACTACGGTTCGGCTTCACAGATTTACACGGGTCACAATACGGAAAACCTTGCAAACACTAAACTGACCGAGGAGCAAAAGGGCTTTGCGACAGTTGCCGAGCCGACGCTCACAACCGTTAAAAACACGGCTTACAAGACGATTGAAAATCCTGCCGTTACTTGGAAAGGCGCAGGACTTAATCTTCAAAAATCAGTTACAATGCGTTTTAAAATTGCCGCTGACAGCATAGATGGGCTTTCGGTTAAGGTTGAAAGCGAATCGGGCGGTAAATGGATAATTCCTGCCAAATCGTTTGTTAAAACGGACGGCGGATATTACATATACTTTAAC
>CAVALG010000092.1:0-41436 GCA_963589585.1 Roseburia sp. AF12-17LB | reverse complement strand
TAGATATTCCAAATAAGCTTTCTTTAGCTTTCATCACTATATAATGAAACGTATCTGGTTTTGGATTTTTTATATAACAATATGTTATAAGCATTAGTTGTTCATCTGGATTTGAAATACTTGATATATGTTCACTTGACATCAAATAAACTAAATTCATATTTAATGTATATGGTACAAATTTATAAAATTTTGAATTTTTTAGATAGATTTCCCTAGAAATTAAATTTTCAATTTCTTGTCTTTCTTCAATTGTTAAATGACTAAACTCGTTCATATCTATACTGGTATCACCAATGCTCAATTTTTTCAATATAATATCTTTTAACATTGTCAATTAAGCTCCTCACATCTAATTATTTAATATATGTTAAATGTATGGTTTATTATAAGTCTATTTTTAAGTGCTCTTTTATTAAAAATATACTTGAAAATGTAAAAAAGAGTTACTGAAAAATCCTTATAAATAAAGGCTTTGAGCATGTTTATCATATGACATTATTTACCAATTCATCTGATTATCCATAGTTCACCTTTATTTACTGTTCTTATAAACGCTTCCGAACTCGCCGAACGGAAGCACGCGAAGCACGGCTTTGCCCAAAACATATCTTGTATCCACCTGACCTATATCGCTTGAGCGGCTGTCAAGCGATACTGCGCGGTTATCGCCGAGCACGAATATATGTCCTTTTTCCACGGTAAGCGGAAATTCCACATCGCGGCGCACGGTTTCGGAACTTACATACGGTTCATCAAGTTCCTTACCGTCAACCTTTACAATCTGCTTTTCAAAATCAATATCAACTTCCTGCCCCTCGGTTGCAATGACCCTTTTGATTATAGGACCGTCGCCCTCAGAAACATCGGTATCGTTATTGAGATAATTTCTTGAAATAACAACTATATCCCCCTGTTTTGGGGTATAAAAGAGGTTTGTTATAACTAAACGGTCGGTATGGTCGGCAATCGGGTCGCGAGAGCCGCCGTGCAGGGTGCTTTCCATAGAACTCCCCTCAACGCCGACAATGCGAAAAACAAAAGAAAAGAGCAAAACGATAATAACTACCGATGAAACTATAACATCGTACCAATCAAATATATCTTTAACAATGCCTGTGCTTCTGTCATCCCTGTTTTCGTAAACGGTCTTTTTTCCGTCAGCCAACGCAAAACACCTCCCACAAAATTTTTGAATATAAATAAAAAAGAGGGCAGAAAAACTTCCTGCCCTCGTCTTTTGATTCGTCAGATCAATTCTTTAACCTTGGCAGCCTTACCTACTCTGTCACGGAGATAGTAAAGCTTAGCTCTGCGAACGCGACCTTTTCTAACAGTCTCTACCTTTGCAACATTAGGTGAGTGAACAGGAAAAACTCTTTCAACACCGACGCCGTATGATACGCGGCGTACTGTAAAGGTTTCTGAAATACCGCTGTTATTTTTAGCAATAACGGTACCCTCAAAAGTCTGAATTCTTTCTCTTTCGCCTTCACGGATTTTAACATGAACTTTAACCGTGTTACCGATTACGATTTCCGGTTTGTCTTCTTTCAGCATACCTGCTGTGAGTGCTTTTACAGCATCCATTATAATATTCCTCCTTAATTTTTTCAGACGTTCATACTTCTTCCGCTATTTACGGTGAACAGAGGAACATCCGCGTTAGTGTCGAATTAACGGCATTAACCCCACCGATAAGGGTTCGGTGTAATCAAATGCTTTGTTATGATAACACAATCGGCTGCAAATTGCAAGTGCTTTTTAATAATTTTCTTGATTTATTTCAAAAAACGCTTGCGGATGAGCGCAAACGGGACAGACTGCGGGCGCTTTAACACCTGCGTGAATGTGTCCACAGTTGCGGCAACGCCAAATTACAACATGGTCTTTTTCAAAAACAATACCCTTTTCCACGCTCTCTAAAAGCTTTAAAAAGCGTTCTTCGTGGTGTTTTTCAATATCCCCCACCATTGAAAACAGCGAGGCTATTTCGTTATATCCTTCCGCTTCAGCCTGTTTTGCAAACTCAGCATACATAGAGGTCCACTCGTAATTTTCCCCTGCGGCGGCGTCTTTCAGATTTTCCACGGTTGAAGGTATCGCCCTGCCGTGCAGCTGTTTAAACCAAATTTTAGCGTGTTCTTTCTCGTTATCCGCCGTTTCGCTGAATATAGCGGCTATCTGCTCATAGCCTTCTTTTTTTGCCGCACTTGCATAATAGGTATATTTATTACGCGCCTGGGATTCGCCTGCAAACGCCGTCAACAAATTTGCGTATGTTTTACTTTCTGTAAATTCCATTAATAATACCGCCTTTCAAACTTATTATATTAGTATTCACGGAATGTTCCGTTATTAATCAACAATCAATTCTTCTATCGAACGGAACTGATAATCTCCGTTCTTGATAATTTCGGGATTTTTAATTACAGTTCGCGCGCCCTTTACAACGGTATGACCGGGGTCGCTGCATTTATTCACCTTTATGCCTACGGATTCGGCTATAAGTTCGTCCATACCGTATATCTGCGAACCGCCGCCCGTAAGGTAAATGCCGCTTGTCATTATATCCGAAAGCAGGTCTGGAGCTGTATTTTCCGCCACCTGGCGTATGCCGGAGCATATCGTATCGGCTACATCTACCGTTGCCTGATATACATCGGTAGACGATATTTCAAAGGTGCGCGGCAGACTTGACACCATATCAACACCCTTTGCATTCATAACAAGCGTTACGGGGCGTTTAACAACGCAGCCTATCTGTTTTTTTATAGACTCAGCCGTGAGGTTGCCTATAAGTATGTTGTATTTTCTTTTTACATATTTGGCTATGGCAGTATCAAAATCCATAGACGCGGCAGGCAGCGCCGAGCTTTCGGATAATCCGCCCATTGATATAACGGCAACATCCGTAGTTCCTGCGCCGATATCCACTACCATTGCGCCGTCGGGTTTTTCAAAATCAACACCCAGCCCGATAGCCGCCGCCACGGGGGCTTCAACCGTGCAAACTTTCCTGCCGCCTGCGGCGTGCGCCGCATTGGCGACCGAGCGATGCTGCAATGTTGTTACCGCAATGGGTACGGACACTATAAGTTTTGGTTTTAATATTCTTCTGCCAAGGGCCTTTTTCATATATGATTTAAGCATTGCCTCGGCTATTTTATAATCCGATATAACGCCCCTTTCGATAGGGAAAACGGTTGTGATACTTTCGGGGGTTCTGCCTATCATATCATAGGCGCGCCTGCCGAAACAGACAGGCTCCCAGGTTTCGGTATCAACCGAAGCGACGGTTGGTTCTTCAAGCAATATTTTAGAACCTGACAGCAGAATTGTTTTACTTGTACCGAAATCAATGGCGATTTCCGCAGCCACAGTTCATCACTCCTTAAAATTACAGTTATTGATTTAATTCACACAAGACAAGTGTATCACAACGCCGATTGTTTTACAAGGCGGATTATAAATTATTAACGCATTGTTATTATTTCTTTACTTTAGCGCGTTGCTTTACATCGGTTATCACCGCCGCGGCGCAATAAACCCTGTCAGCACCTGCAAGCAAAAGCTGCTTGGCGCACTCGTTAAATGTTGCGCCGGTTGTTTTTATATCGTCAACCAGCAGGACTGTTGCCCCATCTATTCTCTGTTTCGCTAAATATACGCCCTCAACATTCCGTACCCTTTGCTCGTAGCCTAAAACTTCGTGCTGCGTTTTATTGGCAGCGGTTTTGGTTAAAACATTTTTCTTAAACGGCAGGTCCATTTCGTAAGCCAGGCGGCGCGCGATAAGCGCAGCGTGGTCATACCTCTGTCTGTCTTTATATTTACCGTTTGACGGAACACTTACAACAAGGTCGGGCGTTACATTGGGAAACAGTTTGTAAAACTTATTTGCCATTTCAGACGCAAACATATTAACGGCATATTTGCGCCTGCGGAATTTTAAGGCGTAGATTGCCTGCTTTGCAGGGCCCTCGTTATAAAACGGCGCGGCAAAGCCCTTATATAAAAATCTGCGTTTTGAACACAGGCAGTCTCTTTTCGGTTCACCGCAGGCAGCACATATATCATCGGCACACCTTAAATACCCTTTACAGTATCCGCACACATCAGCTTCCGGCAATATCACCCTGCCGCAACACGGGCAGCGTTTTGTAAATATCAAATCGCACATTTTGCCGTATGCGTGTACGATTTTCAACTTAAAACTCATTTCATCTCCGTTAAAAACCTGCCCAGCAATGTATATCTTTGGGTCTTGCGGTTATTATTTATCATAGCCGTAACAAGGCGGCGCAGCCCGACGATTATTATAAGTTTTTTAGCGCGTGTAACGGCGGTGTACAACAAATTTCTATAAAGCAATTTTTGCGGAACATCAAGCAGCGGCAGAATAACGCACTCAAACTCGCTGCCCTGACTTTTATGTACGGTTACGGCGTAGGCAAGTTCAAGCTGTTCTGCTTCCTCCATTCCGTAAATTGCTGTGTGATCGTCGAATTTAACGGTTAGGCTGCTTTTTTGAAAATCTATGTCGGTAAGCTCGCCTATATCGCCGTTATAAACACCCATTCCATCTTTGCCGCGGTTATCTGTCCAGCCTATGTCATAGTTGTTTTTGGTCTGCATAACCTTATCGCCCACGCGCAGACAAAACCCACGCATAGTTATTTCCGCCCGATTTGCGCTGTGCGGATTTATCGCTTCTTGCAGCACATTGTTTACCGATACGGTGCCGAGCTGCATTATTTTTGATGGGCAAATAACCTGGATATCGCTCATCGGGTCAAAGCCATAAGCCGCAGGCAGGCGTTCGGAATACAGCGAGCGAACAAGGCGCAGCGCACCGTCGGGTGAAGTTCCGTCAAGCATAAAGAAATCGGCGTCCTTTTTATCAAGTTCGGGTTGTTCGCCCTTAACTATGCGGTGAGCATTAGTAACTATAAGGCTTTGCGCCCCCTGACGGAACACCTTATCAAGACGGACGCACCGAAACGCTTCGGAGGATATTATATCGGCAAGCAGGTCGCCTGCCCCAACGCTCGGCAACTGGTCAGGATCGCCTACAAGAATCAGGCGGCATCCGAGCGGAACCGCGTCAAGCACCGCTTGAAACAGCAACGTATCCACCATTGAAAATTCATCTATTATAAGCAGGTCACATTCAAGCGGAGAACGGTCATTTTTTGAAAAGATATGCTCGTCCTCATCTTCAGACCATTCCACCTCAAGCAACCTGTGAATGGTTTTTGCCTCTATACCTGTAAGTTCGGTCATCCGCTTGGCGGCACGGCCTGTAGGCGCAGCAAGCGCAATTTTCAAGTTCCTTTTCTGCATTATGTCGATAATGGCCTTAAGCGTGGTTGTTTTACCTGTACCGGGGCCGCCGGTTAATACAAGCATACCCTGCTCGGCACTCTTGGTGACCGCCGCACTCTGCAGTTCATCAAGTTTAACACCTACCGATTTTTCTATTGCCGATATTTCCGCCGAAGTTACAGCCTTTACCGCAGTTGCGGCACGGTCTATAAGCAACAGTCTGCCTGCAATGCGCCTTTCTGCATTGCAATATTTTTTTAGCGATACAAACTGCGTACCGTCCGCCTGTGTTTGGCAAAGTGTGCCGTTGTAAATAAACTCGTCGCAAGCGTCGGATATATGTGCCGTATCCGTATCGAGCATTTTTGCCGCAAGCGGCAAAAGTTTTTCGCGCGGCAGGCAGGTATGCCCGTTTATGAGGTTATGTTTTAAAATGTGTGCTATCCCGTAGCCGAGGCGTTGAGGAAAATCAGACGGTATATCCATATTAAGGGCGATTTCGTCCACCCTTTCAAACGCTGCTCCCACATCTTCACGGCACAGCACATACGGATTTTCGCGCAGTTCCGCCGAAAGGTCGGTCCCCAATTTACCTATAATTTTAAGGGCTTCGTTTTGAGTAAACCCAAGGGAACAGAGTTCCACATTTGCCTCGCGAAAAGATTTCATCTCGCTCATTTCAAGCGATATTTTCTCTGCCTTTTCAAGCGAAATGCCCCTTACATCGGATAATTTCAACGGGTCGTTTTCCATTACTTCAAGCGATTTATCGCCGAATTTTGCAACAATTCTTTTGGCGGTTGCGGGGCCCACACCGCTTACCGCACCTGCGGAAAGATACCTTAAAATTGCGGCAGCGCCCGTAGGCAATGTTTTTTTGTAGTTTTTTACGCTGAGTTGCTCGCCATAGTTTTTATGCCGTGTGAACGATCCGCTGAATTCAAGTTCATCTCCGCTTTCCGCATCCGGCATAGTTCCCACAACCGTTATTTCATCGCCGGAATCGCACAAAATCAGAGCAACCGTGTACCCGTTGCTCTGATTTCTGTATATTATTCTTTTTACCGTTCCCCTGTAAGTTTCCAAGCAGTTATCCGTTTCCATTAAGTTTCCCCTTAAATAAGGTGATTTAATTATCTTTAATTGTTACATTAATTCCGATATTTCGGAACTGTTGCAAAAAACCACATTCGCGCCCTCTGCAACTATTTTGCATTTTTCTTTTTCCGCCTCGCCCACATCATCCATAAGCGCGACAACGGGACATCTGCGTTCAAACCAGCCGAATCTTGCCGTTTCAATTGCGGAAATCAGCTGCAGATCGGCGTTTTTTCCGCCGAGTCTTACAACATATGATGCATTCGGTGCGCCCGACGATACAATAGCAAGCGAAACAAATCGTATAATTCCGGCAACGCCGATAACGGTAAGCAAGCCGATGATGACACGCAAAATAACAACGCCCATTTTTCTCACTCCGTTAAGTAATGATAATATGTAGGGAATGCGCGGCAGCACTGCCGCCTGCGCTTTCTCTGCTATCATTTTATGACGGAGCGGCAAAATGTGTCACCCTCGGTTTTGGCTATTTGCTTACGGTTACTATAATAGTATAATTGCCGTATGCCCAAACAGTATCGGCGGAACTTGAACCGATAACGGCGTTGACGGTATATTCGCCTGCCGCTTTACCCGTAAGGTCAACCGTTGCAAACAAGTCTTTGCTTGAGAGTTTAAAGACATCTGCAGCAGGGCCGCATATTTTAACACTTTTAATTACATTCCCCGCTTTTGCCGTAAGCCCGTTTGAAAGACCCGTAAACCGTATATCGCTTACCGCAAAATTCTTTTCGGACACGCGCGGTATATTAAGTTTGATATGAACCGTATCTGCATTATCTGCGGTTTTTACCGAGGTTGGCAAATCAAGTTCAACATCAAATTCAAGGTTTTGCGAATTGATGGTTGCAAAATCAATAGGTTTAAGTTTTACCTCGGTCATATCGCTTATAACATCAGGCGGACCTACAACAGTAACAGTGGTTTCGCTTAATGTACAGGGAACATCATTACCGTAAACCGCAGGCGCGTTTACAAACACCGGTTTGATATTAAATTCAGCCTTTTTATATATAGGCACGGCAATTTTAACGCTGTCTTTACCTATTTTAAAGTTGGTTTTGTCTATTTCCCCGCCCTTTTCGTCAAGCAGTACTATTTTAGCGTCAAAACTTTCGGTTGAGCCGATGGTTTTAACCGCGTCCGACACCGCGCAGACCTGCGCTACTTTTTCCATCTGCTTTCTGGGACCTGTTATTTCAATTTTACTGTCGGTGCCCTCGGTAACGGCAGGCTGGTCGGCAATAAGGCCGTTTTCAGCCTTTACGCCGTTGGCAACCGCAACAATGTCAAATGTTTTGGTATCTATGTTATCAAAAGTCACGGTTATGGTTGACGGTGAAACTTCCAGTATATCATAACCTATTTTATTACTGTTACGAACGGCAGACAACTGTAAATCATATGTTCCCGAAGCATTAACATCAGACAGTGAAGCGCCTACCAAAACATCCGACGCGGTAAGCGAAGTTACTATATAACTCGGTCCGCTTACCCTTACATTTACCGAAGTAAGGCTTAAATCGTCCACCACATCAAGTCCCAATTGTTGAACGGCGGTATTCTCGGTATTAATGGTTATCGGCACACCGCTTATGATTTGCTCACGCGTCGGGTTTTGCGTAATGCTTATAACAAGCCAGATAATAACGGCGGTGATAAATGAAACGACGCCTATCAATTTATGATTATGAAGCAATTCGTTTATTTTAAGTTTTTGGTTTTTCATATATATTCTCACCCCGAATGTAAATCGGTTTACTTATCTTTTTTATTAACCTTAAAAAATCTTTTAACAGCCCCAATTGGTCCGTGTTTTTCTTCGGCGTCGGAATGTACCATAAGGTTAATAAGTTCTTCCCTTAAACTTATTGATGTATAATCGCGTTTTATGGTTCCGTTCACCGCCACGGATATTGCTCCCGTTTCTTCCGATACAACTACCACAACCGCATCCGAATTTTCCGACATACCTATTGCGGCGCGGTGTCTTGTGCCAAGTTCTTTTGCAATAATATTATTATTCTGCGCAAGCGGCAAAATACAGCCTGCAGCATAAATCCTTCCGTCACGCAATATCATTCCTCCGTCATGCAGCGGGGACTTGGGATAAAAGATATTGCATATTAAATCGCTTGATGTTTCGGCGTCTATTTCCACGCCGGTACCGGCGATTTCGCCAAGCAGCGTTGCGCGTTCAAGCACCATAAGCGCTCCGCACTTCTGCTCTTGCATTTTTAAAGAGGCGCGGCAAACGGCATCTATGCATTTAAGCATTTCATCGTTACTTATTTTAGGGCCCGAACCGAAACGGAAAATACCCAATCCGCTTCTGCCCATTTTTTCAAGCATACGGCGAAGTTCCGGCTGAAAGACTATTGCAAGTGCGATTATGCCGTAGTCCACAACCTTTATCATAAGCCATTTAAGCGTTACAAGGTCAAACCATACCGAAATGAGGTAAACGGCAAAAAGCAAAAATATACCCTTAAACAACTGCTTTGCCCTTGTATCCCTGAAAAGTTCAATGGCTTTATATATAATAAATGTCATAATTACAATATCAAGATAATCCGCAATGCGCATACTGCCAAACGCCGCTATTATCTGATTAAACAATGTATAAAAAAACGCATATACGTTTGAAAAAAAGGCTGCCATAATTCACACTCCGTTCGCGGTAATATATGATGGCGGTAAATATCGGTTATCTTCTGTTTATTATCATACACATTACTATTTTAACATATATTCCTGTCAATTCAACACTTTTCTGTGAACTAAAAATAATTTTTTACAGTTCATACGAAAATATATTCCGCAACAGCTGTAAGCGAAAATAAAATTCGGCATATTATGATAATGGGGACTATCAAAATTAAAATCCAAAGGGGTAACTCTTATGAAATATCTTATAGTGACCGGCACCGTCACATATGCTATGAGGGGCCGCGATTACCTGCGCCAACGCGGAATAAGCGCTGCTGTAGAACGAACCGTTTCCGGCGGTACAGACGGCTGCGGTTACGGTCTGGTTGTCAGCGGTGATATTTCAAAGATAAAAAAACTGCTCCTGGACGCCGGGGTTAAAATTCGGCGTACGGAGGAGCTGACAGATCGTTGATATATCTTGACAACGCAGCAACCACCGGCACCAAGCCGCAATCGGTTCGTGCCGCCGTTGCCGCCGCGCTTAAAGAACTTTCCGCCAACCCAGGAAGGGGCGGATATGAAACTTCGCGCAAATGCGCCGAAGCGGTGTATAACTGCCGTAAAAAAGTATCGGATTTTTTCGGAGCAAGCGATCCGAGCGCCGTAGTATTTACGGCAAACTGTACCCAAGCGCTTAATTTTGTTTTAAAGGGCGTTTTGCAGCCGGGCGACCACATTATAATATCATCGTTTGAACACAACGCTGTAACACGGCCTACGGCGGCACTTGCCGAGAGGGGCGTATCTTTTGATGTGGCAGAAATCGTACCGGGAGATGACGGAGCTGCGGTAAGGGCGTTTCGCCGCCTTATAAAATATAACACAAAACTTATAGTATGCACCCATGCTTCAAATGTAACGGGTGATGTTTTACCGATTAAGGAAATAGGCGATATGTGCCGCGAAAACGGTATTCTTTTTGCCGTGGACGCTGCGCAAACCGCAGGAATTCTGCCGATTAATATGGCGTATGACAACATTGATTACCTGTGCATTGCCCCACACAAGGGGCTTTATGCGCCTATGGGAACAGGCATACTGATAGCGCTGCGCCCCATACCTTTTACAATTATCGAGGGCGGTACAGGCAGCGCGTCTGCCGACCAACGCCAGCCGTCCGACCCACCGGAGCGGTTTGAAAGCGGAACAGTAAATGTCCCCGGGATAGTGGGAATATCGGCAGGGATAGACTTTATAAATTCGCGCGGTATGAGCAAAATATACAACCACGAAATGCAGCTAGCGCGGCGTTTTTACAAAGGCCTTATTGATATGGGCGGAACATCAACATATTCCGCCTACCCGAAAAACGGCAAGCATGTACCTACGGTTTCATTCAACTTAAGGGGTATGCCGTCTGAAAAGGCGGCGGCAGAACTCGGTAAATACGGTGTTGCCGTGCGTGCAGGGCTGCACTGCGCACCGTTTGCGCATAAACGCATAGGAACGCTTGATTCGGGAACGGTTAGAGTATGTTTCTCGGCGTTTAACAGCGAAAACGATGTTGACGCGGCGCTTAGGTATTTAAAAATGGTAAAAATGCAGATATAAATCCTTATAAAAACCACATTGCCCACTTCTTTTATAATAGAGGTGGGCAAATTGCTGTTTATTTAAGTTATTTAAAAGATGTATAAAAGCCGCATTCACCGCCCGACGGATTTTTGCGCCGGCGCGCCCACGGCGCCCAAGCATTCGCTTGGGAAATGAGCCGCATTACAACAGCTTGAAAAGTATACAGCCCATCGATTTGCGGCTCATTTGAAAACGCAGTTTTCGGCCGTGGTCAAGCCGCCGCAAAAACCGTTCGGTGCTGCTGTAAATTACATTTATTTATTATCTTCCTCGGTTCGCTCGCTTATAATATAGCGCGGACGGTGTTTTACTTCAAGATATATTTTACCTATATATTCACCTATTACACCCAAAGACAGCAACTGTATGCCGCCTATAAAACATATTATGCAAACCGTGCTTACCCAACCGGTAACGGTATTACCGCACAGCCACGATATAAGAGCCCATAATATGCCTATAAAACTTATAATCGAAACCGCAGCGCCGACAAAAGAAATAAGGCGCAAAGGCCGTATACTCAAACTTGTTATTCCGTCCAGCGCAAGCGCCGCCATCTTTCCTACAGTGTAATGGGTTTTACCCGCTTCCCTTTTTTTGCGCGTGTAAAAAACCGATGTGCTGCTGAAACCCACAAGCGGCACCATCCCACGCAAGAACAAATTCACTTCCCCAAACTTTACAAGTTCGTTAAGCGCGCGTGACGATATAAGTCGATAATCTGCGTGATCATATACCACTTCCGCACCCATAAGATTCAAAAATTTATAAAATCCGCGAGCTGTAGTCCTTTTGAAAGCAGAGTCAACATCCCGTTCATCCCTCACCCCGTAAACCACATCGTTACCGTCAAGGTACGCCTTAACCATACTTTCAAGCGCGGATATATCATCCTGCCCGTCACAATCAATGGAAACGGTTATATCGCATTTGTCTTTGGCTTCGGTAAGTCCTGCAAGCAGACTGCTTTGGTGTCCCCTGTTGCGGCTCTGCCTTATACCTGTAAATATAGGTTCTTGCCTGCAAAGCTGCTTAATTATCTGCCATGTGCCGTCACGGCTGCCGTCGTCAACAAATAAGATTCTGCTGTTTTCGGATATAAGTCCGCGCCCTGAAAGGCGTTTGATTTCGCCCAAAAATTCAGGCGCCGTTATCGGCAATACTTCCTGCTCGTTATAGCAGGGTACTATCAGATAAAGCACGGGTAACCCTTTAGCCATTGACTACACCTCTTTAAAATTTGTATATAAACATTTTAACACCTTTTTGTAAAAATTCAAGCAGTTCCGCGATACACCTGTTTATAATATAGCAAAATGTATATTTTTGCGCAATATGCAGTATATTTATTCATAAATCCCACAATTTTTAAAAATATTTGCATAAATATTATTTTACCCCTTGACATTTGTAAAATATATAGTATAATTTATGCATAAACCGATTACAGATGAATATTTATACACGGAGGAATTGTTATGAATAAAGAAAACATTAAAAAAGTGGTATTGGCATATTCGGGCGGATTGGATACTTCAATCATAATCCCCTGGCTTAAAGAAAACTATAACAACTGCGAGGTTATAGCGGTTTCGGGCAATGTCGGTCAGGCGGACGAACTTGAAGGATTGGAAGAAAAGGCAATCGCTACAGGTGCTTCCAAATACTATGCGCTTGACCTTACCGATGAATATGTAGACGATTATATTATACCTACAATGAAAGCAGGCGCAGTGTATGAAGAATACCTGCTTGGTACAAGCCATGCACGCCCCTGCATAGCCAAAGGATTGGTTGAGATTGCAAAGAAAGAAAACGCAGACGCAATCGCACACGGCTGCACGGGTAAGGGCAATGACCAGGTAAGGTTTGAACTTGCAATTAAACATTTTGCACCCAATATGCCTATAATCGCGCCGTGGCGTGAATGGGATATAAAATCGCGTGATGAGGAAATAGATTATGCCGAAGCGCATAAAATTCCGCTTAAAATAAATCGCGAAACCAATTATTCAAAGGATAAAAACCTCTGGCACCTTTCACACGAGGGGCTTGACCTTGAAGATACCGGAAATGAGCCGCAATATGAGAAAAAAGGTTTTCTTGAGATGGGCGTTTCCCCCATTGACGCACCCGACGAACCGACCTATGTAACCCTTGATTTTGAAAAAGGCGTACCGGTTGCGCTGGACGGTGAAAAGATGACCTCAAAACAAATCATACTTAAACTTAACGAACTCGGCGGAAAGAACGGCATAGGCATAATTGATATCGTTGAAAACCGTTTGGTAGGTATGAAATGCCGTGGTGTTTATGAAACCCCCGGAGGAACTATTCTTTACAAAGCGCACAGCGTGCTTGAATCGCTCTGCCTTGATAAACTCACTTTGCACGAAAAGCAGAAGATTGCCATAACATTCGGTGAACTTGTTTATAACGGCCAGTGGTTCACACCGCTGCGTGAAGCGCTTAGCGCGTTTGTTGACAAAACGCAGGAAAAAGTTACAGGCAAGGTTAAACTTAAACTCTATAAAGGCAATATGATAAACGCTGGCGTATGGAGCAAGTACTCGCTTTACAGTGAGGAAATTGCAACATTCGGCGAAAGCGATTATGACCAGTTTGACGCCAACGGATTTATAAACCTCTACGGCTTGCCGATAAAGGTTCAGGCAATGGTTGACGAAAAGAACAACTAAAAACAAATTAGGATGCCCGTCGGTTGCAGGCTGAGTGCGCTCAACCTACTCGACGGGCACCGCAGTAAGGGGATAAACTTATGCAAAAGATGTGGGCAGGGCGCACCGAGGGCAAAATCGACAGCATTGCAGACGATTTCAATTCGTCAATAAAATTTGATAAACGGATGTACAAGCAGGATATTGAAGGAAGTATGGCGCACGCGGCGATGCTCGGCGCGCAGAAGATAATAACCGCGGACGAGGCGCAAAAACTGATATCGGGACTGGGCGAAATCCTTGACGGTATAACAAACGGCGATATTCAAATTGACCCGTCGGCTGAAGATATACATATGTTTGTTGAACAGATATTGACCGAGCGAATAGGTGAAGTAGGCAAAAAACTGCACACCGCACGCAGCCGTAACGACCAGGTTGCGCTTGATTTAAGGCTTTATCTGCGTGAAGAATGTGACATTATCAGTTCCCTCATCACAGACCTGCTTGCCGCAATAATCGACAAAGCGGAAGAAAACAAGGAAACGATTATGCCGGGCTACACCCATTTGCAGCGTGCGCAGCCCATTACATTCGGGCATCACCTAATGGCGTATGCTATGATGTTTGACCGTGACCTTGACCGCATTTGCGACTGCAAAAAAAGAATGAACATATCCCCTATCGGCTGCTGCGCGCTTGCAGGTACCACCTATAACACCGACCGCCGTTTTGAAGCCGAAAAATTAGGGTTTGACGGTATTGCCCTTAACAGTCTTGACGGCGTATCGGACAGGGATTTCTGCATTGAACTTATGTCGGCAATTTCGGTTGTTATGATGCATCTTTCCCGTTTTTCGGAGGAAATAATACTTTGGTCAAGCTGGGAATTTAAATTTATAGAACTTTCCGACTCTTACACTACAGGTTCTTCAATTATGCCGCAAAAGAAAAACCCCGATATGGCGGAACTTGTGCGCGGCAAAACGGGGCGTGTATACGGCGATTTATTGGGCTTGCTTACCACCCTTAAAGGATTGCCGCTTGCATATAACAAGGATATGCAGGAGGACAAGGAAGCGGTTTTTGACGCCGTTGATACCGTTAAAATGTGCCTTAAAGTATTTGCACCTATGGTAGCAACTATGACGGTACTTGCGGATAATATGAAGAAAGCGGCGCAAAAGGGCTTTATTAACGCCACCGACCTTGCTGATTATTTGGTTAAAAAGGGCCGTCCGTTCCGCAGTGCCTATAAGACAGCAGGCAAGGCTGTTGCCGAATGTATTAAAGAAAACACTGTGCTTGAAGATATGCCGCTGCAAAAATACAAAGAACTTGACCCACTTTTTGAACAGGATGTTTACGGTTTTATTGACCTTAAAACCTGCGTTGAAAAACGGATATCCGAGGGCGGCACATCGGTTGCCTCATTCGGTGCACAGGTAGACTATATAAAAAGTAAGATTAAATAATTAGAGCAAAATTTTTCGGTCGGTTGGGAGAAAACCCAACCGACCGATTTTTTGTGTTTGTAATTATTACAGTTTATAGGTCCAACCGAAAGTATCTTCAAGTTTGCCCCACTGTATACCTGTAAGGGTATCGTAAAGCATTTTTGTAACTGTTCCTATTTTACCGCCGTTGACGGTGAATTTTTTGCCCTTGTAGCAAAGTTCGCCGATAGGCGAAACCACAGCCGCGGTACCGCAGCCCCAGGCTTCTTCAAGTTTTCCGTTCTCAAGCGCTTCGCCGAGCTCTTCAACGCTTAAAAGTCTTTCCGAAACCTTGTAACCTGCATTTTTAAGAACTTCAATACAGGATTTTCTTGTAATACCGGGCAAAATAGAACCTGTAAGCGCAGGGGTGACTACTTCACCGTCAATTTTAAACATAACATTCATAGCGCCGACTTCTTCGATATATTTACGCTCAACACCGTCAAGCCACAAAACCTGTGAATAGCCCTGTTCTTCCGCTTTTTCGCCTGCGCGGTTGCTTGCGGCGTAGTTTCCGCCGCACTTTGCGTAACCCGTGCCGCCCCTTACAGCGCGAACATCGGTATCTTCTATCATAATTTTAACAGGGTTAATGCCCTCTTTATAATAACTGCCTACAGGCGAACAGATTATAACAAACTTAGCGGCGTGAACTGCGTGAACTCCCAGATTTTCGTCATTGCCGAACATAAACGGGCGGATATAAAGCGAAGTCCCTTCCGAATGGGGCGTCCAGTCCGCTTCGTGTCTTACAAAGGTTGTAAGCACTTCAAGCGCCGTATCTTCGGGTATCTGCGGCAGACACAAACGCTCCGCCGAGTTGTTAAGGCGTTTTATATTTTCGGTAGGGCGGAAAAGCTGAACCTCGCCGTCTGCACGGCGGTATGCCTTCAATCCCTCAAAAATTTCGCTGCCGTAATGGAGTACGGTTGAAGCCGGATGCAGGCTGATAGGCCCGAACGGCACTATCCTTGCGTCATACCAGCCGTTATCACGGTCATAATCCATAATAAACATATGGTCGGTAAATATTTTTCCGAACCCGAGCGCATTGTCGGCAGGTTTGACCGACGGATTGGTATTTTCGGTAATTTTGATATTCATAACAACTGTCTCCTTTTTAAAATTCTGTTTCCGCACCGATTTCAAGCGCCGACAGATTAACCGCCAGCATATCGGCGTGCTTAGCGGCGATAACCTTTTTAAGTGCCGATTCCGCCTCGTTCTTATTAAAGCCGCCCATTACGGAAAGCACCTTGCCCATAATAATCATATTGGCAAGTTTGGGTATTCCGCGCTCGTCCGCAATTCCCGTAGCAGGCAGGTAATAAACCCTTACATCATCCCTTTTAACGCGGCGGCTTATAAGCGTACTGTCAACAAATATCGCGCCGCCCGGAACAACGCTGTCCTCGTACCTGTCAAGCGATGGCAGATTCATAGCGATAAGCACATCGGGGGATGAAACTATCGGCGAACCTACAGGAGAATCGCTTATTATAACGCCGCAGCTTGCTGTACCGCCCCTCATTTCGGGTCCGTAAGACGGGAGCCAACTTACATTCTTACCGTCCGTAAGACCTTTATAAGCCAAAAATTTACCTGCGAACAATATACCCTGTCCGCCGAAACCGGCAAACAAATATTTAGTTGTATCCATTGCTAATACCCCCTTATTTACCGGCTGACCTATCCTTATATACCCCCAAAGGATAATAAGGAATCATTTTTTCATCAACCCACTGCAAGGCTTTTTGCGGTGTAAGCCCCCAGTTTGTGGGGCAGCCCGAAAGAACTTCTATAAGCGAAAAGCCTTTGCCCTCTACCTGGTTTGCAAACGCCTTTTTAATAGCCTTGCCTGCCGCTTTAACATTTTTAACATTATTTACCGCGACCCTTTCAAGATATTCGGGGCCGTCAAGCTGTGAAAGCATTTCACATACCTTTATCGGGTATCCGCAAAGTTTTACATCCCTGCCGTAGGGGGAGGTCTGCGTTACCTGCCCCGGTAAAGATGTAGGCGCCATTTGTCCGCCCGTCATACCGTAAATAGCGTTATTGATAAAAATAACGGTTATATTTTCGTTTCGTGCGGCGGAATGAACAGTTTCTGCCATACCGATAGACGCCAAATCGCCATCGCCCTGATATGTAAAAACAATATCTTCGGGTCTTGCGCGTTTAACGCCCGTTGCAACGGCAGGTGCGCGGCCGTGAGCCGCCTCTATCATATCGCAGGTGAAATAATCATACGCCATAACCGAACATCCTACGGGGGCTATGCCTATGGTTCTGCCCTCAATCCCAAGTTCGTCAATGGCTTCGGCTACCAAGCGGTGGACAATACCGTGCGTACAGCCGGGGCAATAATGCATTGGCACATCGGCAAGCGAATGAGGTTTTTGAAATACTACTGCCATTATTCTTTACCCCCGTTTTCATAAGATTTTTTAATAGCGTCAAGCACCTGTTCGGGCGACGGTATCATTCCGCCGGCACGGTTGCACAGGCGCACGGGTCTTCTGCACTCTATTGCAAGTTTAACATCTTCTATCATCTGACCCATAGAAAGTTCAACCGAGATAAATTCTTTAGCGGTCTGCGCCGCTTTTTTAAACGGCTCTTTCGGGAACGGCCACAGCGTTATGGGCCTTATAAGTCCTGCCTTTATCCCCAATTTACGCGCCTCGTTTACCGCATTTTTGGAAACACGCGCCGCTATTCCGAATGCGGCTATGATAATTTCCGCGTCATCGGTTAAGTATTCTTCATACATAGTTTCGCTGCGCTCAATTTCCGCATACTTTTCATATCTTTCAAAGTTTACTCGCTCAAGTTCATCGGGTTTAAGGTAAAGAGAATTTACAATATTATGCTCGCGCTTCATTCCCGTGCCTGTTACCGCCCAGGGCTTTTCGGGCTCCGAATCGGTTATTTCGGCAAGTTCAACAGGCTCCATCATCTGTCCCATAGTACCGTCGGCAAGTATCATAGATGTCATACGGTATTTATCGGCAAGGTCAAAACCCTTAACGGTTAAATCAGCCATTTCCTGCACGCTTGACGGTGCAAGAACTATCATTCTGAAATCGCCGTGCGCAGCGCCTTTTGTGGCCTGAAAATAATCGGACTGTGAGGGCTGTATTCCGCCGAGTCCGGGGCCGCCGCGCTGAACATTTACTACCAGCGCCGGCAAATCCGCGCCTGCAAGGTAAGAAAGCCCCTCGCCTTTAAGCGATATGCCGGGGCTTGACGACGATGTCATAACTCTTTTACCTGCCGACGAAACGCCGTAAACCATATTTATTGCCGCAATTTCACTTTCGGCCTGCAAAAAAGTTCCGCCGATTTTGGGCATTCTTTTTGCCATATAAGCCGCAATTTCGGTTTGCGGAGTTATCGGGTAACCGAAATAAAATCTGCACCCTGCCGCAATAGCAGCCTCTGCAATAGCCTCGTTGCCTTTCATTAAAACCTTTTCGGGCATATTAACACTCACCTTTCTACCTTTATAACGCAATCGGGACACATTGTAGCACAGAAGGCGCAGCCGATACACTGCGACATATCCTTTGCCTCAACCGGATGATGCCCTTTTATGTTTATCTTGTCTTTGGCAAGATTTAAAACACCTTTTGGACATGCGTCAACACATAATCCGCAGCCTTTACAGCGGTCGGTGTTGAATGTAAGTACAGCCATATTCATCTCTCCTGTCATATCTTTTTTTGAAGTGCAAGCGGATAAGGATTTATAATCCTTTCCCTGACATCTTCAAACAGTTTTTTATCAACCGAGGTCATTAAAAGCGGCAAGCCCGTCGCTTTTGACACTTCGTTTGCGTATTCTGCCGAATCGGCAACGGTTTCGGGGGTTGTTTCCGCCCCAAGGTTTGAATTGTTTATAATCGCCGTAAACGGTATGTTGCAGGCAGCCTCGATTTCACGCATTATTTGTGCCGAAGCAGCCGCGTCAGCCGTAAGCGGACGGTATTTATTTATAACAAAAACCATTTCGTAGTTGTTTTCTTTAACTATATCGGACGAGAGTCTGCCAAGCACGGTAGCGCCCATATCGTCGCCCCCTATGTCAAGTATAAACATACGGTCTTTGCTGTAAATTATATCGTATATTTCGGGCGGCAGAGCAGGTATATCAAGGTTGGAATTGGCGTATTTTGAGCATATAAACCGTACGCCTGCCGCTTTCAGCTCCGCTTCGCTGTCCTTTGCCCTGAAATACGGGTTTACTATATCCAGGTCGGCAAGGGTTACCGCTTTTCCGCTTTTTGCTGCGTCCAACGCAAGATTTACAGCGATATTTGTTTTTCCGCTGCCGTAGTGGCCGCATATAATAACAATTCTTTTATCCACTTGCATCACCGTTTTTACAGTTTGTTTCGCTGAATTTTTCCGCTTGTTGTTTTGGGCAGTTCGTCGCGGAATTCAACAATTCTCGGATACTTATAAGGCGCTGTATGCGATTTAACATAAGCCTGTATTTCCTTTTTAAGTTCCTCGGTAGGTTCGGTGCCTTTAACAAGAACTATGCTTGCCTTAACAACCTGTCCCCTGACTTCATCAGGAGCCGCCGACACGCCGCATTCCAGCACATACGGCAGTTCCATTATTACGCTTTCTATCTCAAACGGCCCTATCCTGTAGCCCGACGATTTAATTACATCGTCAACACGGCTTACATACCAATAGAAGCCGTCCTCATCACGCCACGCAACATCGCCCGTATGGTAATATCCATCATACCAGGTTTCAGCCGTTTTTTCTTCATCACCGTAATAACATACGGCAAGTCCGCACGGCATACCGTTTTTTATATTAACAACGATTTCGCCCGTTTCACCTGTCGGTACGGGTTTACCGTCGGCGTCCAAAAGGTCAACATCATATATCGGCGCAGGTTTTCCCATAGAGCCGATTTTATGCGGCGCACCTATCATATTTCCTATAATCATTGTGCTTTCGCTCTGACCGAAGCCCTCTAAAATCTGCAATCCTGTTGCCTTTTCAAATTGGCGGTAAACTTCGGGATTAAGCGCCTCGCCTGCCGTAGTCATATGTTTTACCGACGAAAAATCGTATTTTGAAATATCCTGTTTTATCATCATTCTGAGCATCGTAGGCGGTGCGCAGAAGGTGGTTATATGATATTTTGCAAACATCGGCAATATATCGGCAGCGTCAAAACGGTCAAAGTCATAAACAAAAGTTGCCGCTTCACACAACCACTGACCGTAAAGTTTACCCCACATAGCCTTTGCCCAACCCGTATCGGAAATGGTAAAGTGTAAGCCGTTCGGGTCAACATTATGCCAATACTTTGCGGTGTGGAAATGGCCTAGCGCGTATTTGTAATTATGCGCCGCGATTTTGGGATATCCGCTTGTACCGGAAGTAAAGAACATAAGCATAAGATCTTCGCCGCCGGGCGCGTCTGCCGTTCTTTCATAATGGGTACTGTAAAGTTTATATTCCTCGTCAAAACTGCGCCAACCCGAACGCTCGCCGTTTACTATCATCTTTATAATCGGTTTGCCGTAATCTTTTTCGGCAATATCAACCTGATGCGCCGTGTCACCGTCCGCCGTGCAGATTATCGCTTTAACGCCTGCCGCCTCAAATCGGTAACTGAAATCGTGTTCCTGCAACTGATTTGTAGCCGGAATTGCAATTGCGCCGAGTTTGTTAAGCCCCAACATCGCAAACCAAAATTGATAATGGCGTTTAAGCACCAGCATAACACGGTCGCCTTTTTTAATACCGAGTGATTTAAAATAATTGGCACATTGATTGGATGCCTTTTTTAAATCTTTAAAAGTAAACCTGCGCTCGGTCTTATCGCGCGAAATGTGCAGCATTGCAAGTTTTTTCGGATTTTTATCGGCAAGCGCGTCCACTAAATCAAAAGCAAAGTTAAAATGCTCGGTGTTCTTAAATTTAACCGAAATCGGGGTACCGTCCTCGTTCTCCTCGGTGTCGATAAACTTCCTGTAAATTCTGTCCTTGTTATCGTCACGCAATATTTTCGGGGAGTCCTCACTTTCCGTAACGCCTGCAAGTTCGGGTATCGGTTCGCCCGTCGGGTTTAGAACGATAGCGTAGAAAATACAGTCTTTACCGTCAACCGCTATCATCCCGTGAGGGGTCGAACTGTCATAATAAATACTGTCGCCGGGTTCTAAAACCTCTTTATGCTCGCCTACCTGAACCTTCAATTTACCCTCTATAACAAGGTCGCATTCCTGACCTGTATGGGTGGTAAGTTCAATATCGCGGTGCTGCGCTTCCTCGCTGAATACGCTTTTAACATAAAGCGGTTCGGCTATTCTGTTTTTAAAGGACGCCGCAAGGTTGTAATAGGTCATACCGTGCGCTTTTTCTATTCTCTGCCCCTCGCCTTTGCGCGTTACGGTGTACGATTTAAGATTCGGGCTTTGCCCCTCGATAATATCCGTAACATCAACGCCGAAAGCAAGCGCGCAGCGGTAGATAAACGCAAAGTTCAAATCACTTTTGCCGTTTTCACAAGCAAGGTATTCTTCCTCGCTTACCGCAGTTTTCTTTGCCATCTCGCCCGCGGTCAGTCCCTCAATCTCGCGCAGTTCTTTTATTCTTCCTGCAATTTCGCCTAGTTTGTAATCAAGACCTGTTATCTGTTCCATTTTCTCGCTCCCTTTCAGGGACGGAAAAAGCGCCCGTCCCAAAGTTATTACTTTGAGACGAGCGCCGAATTTAATAATTATTCGGTTACCCGCGGTACCACTCAAATTGCGGCACTTTCAGCCGCCCCTCTTGGAATCCAACAATTCCTATGCATTTACGCAGCAATCACGGGGAAGTTCTACTCGCAAAACGCTTTCTTCCTCCCGGCTCAGAAGCTACAAACACAAACCCTTGCCCGACAGCTTACACCAACCGCTGCCTCTCTTAAGAACAAATAGCCTGCGCCCTCTTCGTCAACGCCTTTATAATTTGATAACAGTATCTTATCATAACTTGGGGATTTTGTCAATATTTAATTTAAAATTTGGCATTAAAGCAGATTTCTCTGTATTTTACCGCTTATGGTCTTGGGAAGTTCGTCGCGGAATTCAACAATTCTCGGATACTTATAAGGCGCGGTGCGCGATTTAACATACGCCTGTATTTCCTTTTTAAGTTCCTCGGTCGGTTCGGTGCCTTTAACAAGAACTATGCTTGCCTTAACAACCTGACCTCTTACTTCATCAGGAGCCGCCGACACGCCGCATTCCAGCACATACGGCAGTTCCATTATTACGCTTTCTATCTCAAACGGCCCTATCCTGTAGCCCGATGATTTAATTACATCGTCAACACGGCTGACATACCAATAGAATCCATCCTCGTCACGCCACGCAACATCACCCGTATGGTAATATCCGTCGTGCCAAACTTCGGCAGTCTTGGCTTCGTCACGGTAATAACCTTTAAACAAGCCGCACGGAACACCATCGGAAGTTTTTATAACTATCTCGCCGCTTTCGCCCGTTGCCGCACTCTTTCCGTCGGGCGTCAATATGTCAACATCATATATCGGAACAGCCTTGCCCATTGAGCCCAATTTATGCCCTGCCCCCACAAGGTTCGCAATTGTAAGGGTCAATTCAGTCTGCCCGAAACCTTCCATTATCTGAAGCCCCGTTGCCTTTTCAAACTGGCGGTAGACTTCGGGGTTAAGCGCCTCGCCTGCCGTTGTCATATGCTTGATTGACGAAAGGTCATACTTGCTTATATCCTCTTTTATCATCATTCTGAGCATCGTGGGCGGCGCACAGAAAGTTGTGATATTGTATTTAGCAAACATAGGCAAAATGTCGGCGGCGCTGAAACGGTCAAAGTCATATGTAAACACAGCGCCTTCGCACAACCATTGGCCGTAAAGTTTGCCCCAAAGCGCTTTACCCCAACCGGTATCCGATATTGTGAAATGCAGACCGTCTTCATACACACAATGCCAATACTTGGCAGTTATGTAGTGACCCAACGGGTATTTATAGCTGTGCGCTGCTATTTTGGGGTAACCCGTAGTGCCGGAGGTGAAGAACATCAGCATTGTATCGTCGCCGCAGGCGGTATCTTCGTTACGATAAAAGTGAGTGCTGTAAAGCCCGTACTCACTGTCAAAATCGTGCCAGCCGTCGCGCGCGCCGCCGACGAGAATCTTTGTTTTTAATGTCGGGCTGTTCTTTTCGGCAAGTTCGACCCTTTCGGGCAGCCCATCGTCCGCCGTACATACAATTGCACTGACGCCGGCGGCGTTGAATCTATAGTCAAAATCGTGTTCCTGCAATAAGTTTGTAGCCGGTATTACTATAGCACCCAGTTTATGCAGACCTAAAATCGCAAACCAGAATTGGTAATGGCGTTTAAGTACCAGCATAACGCGGTCGCCTTTTTTAATGCCCAACGATTTAAAGTAGTTTGCACATTGAGCCGATGCGCGTTTCATATCGTTAAATGTAAATCGGCGCTCGGTCTTGTGCTTGTCGATATGCAGCATTGCCAACTTATCGGGAGTTTTGCGTGCAATCTCGTCAACAATGTCAAACGCAAAATTAAATGTGTCCTCGTTTTTATATTTTACAGCCGTGGGCGTGCCGTTTTCATCCTCGACAGCCTCAATAAACTTGCTGCATACAAGCGGTTTTTTCTCTGCTTTTCTTACAAGCGTTTCGCGAACCACGGGCTCGGAAACATTTTCACCCGGTAATACTACCGCAACAAACAGGCACTCGCGCCCGTCAACTGCTATCATTCCGTGTGGGGTTGAAGAATTGTAATAAATACTGTCGCCCTCGCTTAAATATTCGGTGTGGTCGCCTACCTGAACTTTAAGCCGCCCGCTCATTACATAGTCAAATTCCTGACCCGAATGGGTTGAAAGGTTAATGGGTTCGTTCTGCAATTTTTCGTCATATTCATAACGAACAAAATACGGCTCTGCAATTTTTTTGCGGAACATAGGCGCAAGACTTTTTATCTCTATGCCGTTTTCTTTTGCAGTCTGCTGACCGCCGCCTTTTCTTGTTACCGTGTAGGAAGAAAGATGCGCGCTTTGACCTTCAAGCAGGTCGGTAATGCCTATGCCGAAAACAAGGGAGCATTTGTACAAAAAAGAGTAAGGAAAATCCGCTTCGCCGTTTTCGTACATTTCATACTCGTCGGGCGTGACCTCGGTTTTTTGCGCCATAGTTTTAACATCAATATTGTAAATTTCGCGCATTTCCCTTATTCTTCTGCCTACATCTGTTAATTTTTCGGTTGATACGGTAGCCATTGTAGTCCTCCTTTAAAGTTGCGGGGCAGCCGTAAAAACAGAAAACCGCCCCAAAGTAATTAACTTTGAGACGGGTGAATTTCACTCGCGGTACCACTCAAATTGCGAACATAAAGTTCGCCGCTCTTCGGAATCAAGCAATTCCTATGCATTAACGCAGCAATCACGGAAGAAACCTAATAGATTACACGGCAGCAATCATTCAGCACTTCGGCTCGGAAGCGATGGGCCAAAACAGAACTTTAATTATCGGTTCGCACCAAACACCGACTCTCTGAAAATTAAAAATTCAAGACCGTCTTCGTCACAGCCTTTATTAATTTTTGTAAAGTATATCACGGCTTTGCGCAATTGTCAATACCGTTTTTTAAATTTCTTGTCACATTTTTCAATATATACGCAAAAACGCGGTATTGACATACGACAGTTCCGCAAATTATAATTATTTGAAAACAACACAAGCCACGGAAAGCAGGCGTTTATTATGAAAATTAAATATTTGGGAACCGCAGCAGCCGAGGGTATTCCTGCAGTATTTTGCGAATGTGAAAATTGCAAAAGAGCAAAACTTTTAGGTGGCAAAAATATACGAACAAGAAGCCAGGCGATTATTGACAATAAAATACTGATAGACTTTCCGCCAGAAACATATATGCATTATTTAAAATATGATATACCGCTTAACGAAATAAAGACCTGCATAATTACCCACTCGCACGAAGACCATTTATATGCAGACGAGATAGTGAATCGAAAAAACGGCTTTTCACATATAGCCGGCAAAACACCGCTGACCTTCTACGCAAGCGAAAGCGGATATAAAATGATAAAAAATGTTATTGAAAAATACGGTATTCCCGAAACCGACGCAGTTACAAAGGAAATAACCGCTTTTGAATCATTTGCAGCCGAGGGATACACGGTATTGCCCGTAAAGGCAAGTCACAACCCATCAACCTCCCCCCTGCTTTTTGTAATAGAAAAGGGCGGCAAAAGCCTGTTTTATTCACATGACAGCAGCGAGTATTGCGATGAAACATTTGAATGTCTTAAAAACCTTAAATCACCGATTGATGTCGTTTCGCTTGACTGCACAGAGGCATGCAACAATACAACATATATAGGTCACCTTTCGTTTGAGAGGTGCATAAAGCTTCGCGAAAAAATGCTTAAGGAAAAAATAGTTACCGACAATACGGTATTTATATTAAACCACTTTTCGCATAACGGAAAAAATTCCTGTTATACCGATTTTGTCAACATAGCCACCGAAAACGGTTTTGTAACCTCATATGACGGTATGGAATTTGAATTTTAATATTTATAAAAAATGCGCCTGTATAGTGGGCGCATTTTTTGGAGCAGGCAACGGGAGTCGAACCCGCCTGTTCAGCTTGGGAAGCTGACATTCTACCGATGAACTATGCCTGCAAAAATATTGAATTTAAATAAAAAATCCCGAACACCGGTGTATTCGGGATTTTTGGAGCTGATAACCGGATTCGAACCGGTGACCTCTTCCTTACCAAGGAAGTGCTCTGCCACCTGAGCCATATCAGCACAAAAGCATAACAGCCGTATGCAACGATATGATTTTACTACATAGTTATCCGTTTGTCAAGATGTTTTTTCTCATTTGTTTATAATTCGCTGCATATTAAGTGTAGGTTTATTAAAAACATCCGCACTAATTTGAATTATTTATGTTTGTAGATGATATGTTACAAAAAACGGACGGTTCGGGACTTTTTTATAAAAGCCCCGAACCGTCCGTTCATACATATATAATTATATGAAATTATTTTGAAGCATTCAATCTCATAACGAGTTTGGATTTCTTCCTTGCAGCAGTGTTTTTGTGAAGTATGCCTTTAGCGGTGAGCTGGTCAATCTTCTTAACAGCTGCTTTAACGCAATCAGCCTTGTCGGCAGCGCCGCTTTCAATTGCAGCGTCAGCTTTCTTAACAGCGGTTTTAAGTGCCGTGCGGTAGCTTTTGTTGCGTTTGTAATTAGCCTCGCTTATAAGTACGCGCTTTTTAGCAGATTTAATGTTAGCCATCTGTTTCCACCTCCTCAAATGCAAATAGCGGTGTTATATAATTTGCTAAACGGTGCGGCGGTAAATAATTATCATTCACCGTCCACTACCAAAATGCAATCCGCAGTTTCAGACAGAATATTATCAAAATATTGCTGTGTATTCGCCCCGTCTTTAACATATAAAAATATCGTAACCGACTGACCTTTATCGGCGTACTGCGAAACGGCAGAGTTAATTTCCTCTATCGTTTTGGGTTCGCCGTTTAAAGTCGGACCGGACGCCGTCTGTTCCCACGGGTCTTTGTCATAAGTGATAACGGGCTGCATTGCGCCGCCCTCTACCGTATATATTGTGCCGGACGAGGCGTTTTCGTAATGGTAATAAACCTTTCCGTCACAAATATAAAATTTCGCAAACGGTGAATATTCAAACTCCCCGTTTGACATTTGCGGTGCGCCGCTTATTTCGTAAGCAGCACCGTCTTTATAACCGTAAAAATGCTGAACCTGAACGGGATTTTGCCCTGCTTCGGGTTGTTCTGCCGCAACGGTGTAAAGTTCATACACCCCATCCCCGTCAAAGTCATATACCCTAACTACGGACAGGCCGCATATACCGGTGCAGACATCTTCACGTCCCTCTTCGCCGGAAAGTATAAGCCTGCCGCTTCCATACTGCTCGGTGAGATGAGCAATTATATCGGCGTAAGCCTTAAACTCGGCGCGCGGCTCTAAATCGTCAATGCTTGACGCCTGTGACGAAGATGCACCGCCGTTCGACGAAGTGATGCTTTTATCATCCTTCTTTTCGCAGGCTGCTGACACGGACACAACCGCAAAAAGGCAGACCGCGAAAAGTATAAATTTCTTCATAAAGTACACACCCTTTTGAAGCATACCATTTCACGGTGTATGATCATAGCCAATATATAATATCACTAAATCACACATTTTGCAAGGGCTTTTTTATTATTTTTTGTTACGATTTAAATTTTTGTCCGGGATAGGCGTCTGTGGGTTTAATAAGAGCGGTATTCATGCAAGGCAGCGGCCTTTCCGTTTTTCATATAAAGTCTAGGCACGCGCTGAGATATTCCGCAAACTATCTCGTAATTTATTGTACCCGAAAGTGCGGCTACCTCTTCGGCAGTTATTTCATTGCCGCCGTCTTTGCCTATAAGAGTAACGGTGTCACCCTCGCTTACGCCGTCAATACCGCTTACATCAACCATCAACTGGTCCATACATATGCGCCCTGTTATCGGCGCAAACTGCCCACGAATCAGAACGCGGCCATTACCCGAAAGCGCACGCGGATATCCGTCTGCGTAGCCTATTGTAGCGGTCGCTATTTTCATATCGTCATCTGCTCTGAATGTTCTGCCGTAACTTATGTAATCACCCTTTCGAACGGTTTTAACCATAGAAACGGTAGATTTAAGCGAAAGCGCAGGTGATAGTGTGAACCCAACCGATATATCTGTGCTTGGGGTAAGTCCGTAAAGAATGTTGCCGGGCCTTATTACATTGCCCTCGTTTTTATCCTGTAAACATATCGCCGCGGAATTGCAGCAGTGAATCTTTTCAAATGTAACACCGCGTGATTTAAGTTCGGCAACAATTTTACCGAACCTTGCGTATTGCGCACGGCAGTATTCTTTATCATCGGGCGCGTAACTGTCAGCCACCGAAAAATGCATAAAAATACCGTGGGTTTTAAGGGACGGCAAGGCATAGCAGACTTCAATTTCATCTGCGGCGCTCGGTATACTGCCTTCGTCGCGGCAGTTAAACCCTATTCGGCCCATACCGGTGTCAACCTTAAAATGAATATTAACGCTTACACCGTCGCGGCTTGCGCTGCGGCTCAACTCTTCGGCGTATCCTTTAGAAAACACGCTTTGAGTGATACCGTATTCGGCAAGGCGGCAGGCATACTCGCACGGTGTGTGTCCCAATATTAAAATATCTTTTTTAATTCCGTATTCGCGCAGCAATATCGCTTCCCGTATGTTTGAAACAGCAAACGAGGAGCAACCCAACTTATCAAAAAGCGGAGCCGCCTCCATAGCGCCGTGACCATATGCGTCGGCTTTAACCACGCACATTATTTCGCGCCCGTTCGCCAATTGTTCAATGTTTTTATAGTTATTTTCAAGGGCGTCAAGATTTATTTCAGCCCAGGTTCGTTTCAACAGTTCCAAAATAACACCCATTCTGTGTAAAGTCTTATATAACATTTTATAAACTGCCGCTCTATTAGTCAATAGCATTTTAAAAATTATTTTGTATATTTCACGCGTAAAGTGGATTTGCCTGTATAGTCACTGTCTGCAGCAAGGCAGAAAGTGTGAGGCATTAACAATAAAATTCACAACTCTTAAAAAAAGAACTTGACTAACGCCCTCGTTTCTTATATAATGTAATAGTTGAAAAAAGCAATGTATTTACGGAGACGTATCGAAGTGGTCATAACGGGGCGCACTCGAAATCTCCCTCGGCTAACGGAAGTAAAACTTCCGAAAAGCCTTTCACCGTGCGGGTTTCGGGCATTTGCCCGCCGCAGGTACACCGTGAGTTCTAACAGGAATTCTAATACAACTGAATATTTGCGTTAATCTCGGTTTTCCGAGTTAACATACATGGAGAGGTATCGAAGTGGTCATAACGGGGCTGACTCGAAATCAGTTTGCGAGCAATCGCACATGGGTTCGAATCCCATCCTCTCCGCCAACGGAAACCGCATAAACCGAGTGTTTATGCGGTTTTTCCATACTCATATTGCAAAAAGTAAACACATCTATATTGGGGAACAAATTTTGATGTGAATCACGCATTTTGTTCCCCAATGGTATATCCGCATTTTTGAATTGGCAGAAAAAGAAAGAGCGCCAGGAAGCGGATAGCGCAAAGGCAAAACTTCCTTATTTTCTTGCCGTAATGTAATTGCGCCTTTGGAAAACAAGGATTTTATGATATAATAATTACGTCACTTGAACGCAAAGAGGTGTTTTGATGGAAATTACATCTTACTTAGATTTATTGAAAAAGCAGCGCAGACTAATGACGCAACAGCAAATAAGTGCAATACAGGAGCAAACAAGACTTCATGCAATTGCTTATGAGAAAATGCAAATCAGAGATCGTCTGGAAGAACGCTACCGTGAATTATTTGTTAAGGGCTTTGAAAAACTTTCGACAACCTCAAACGTGCTTGAATTACTCCCTGATTGCGATACAGATGCGGATATGTTGAAAGCGTTGATTGATTGCACACAAGACAGCACCGCACCAATTCACGATATACCGGCTGCAATGAAAACCATTCCTGAATTTTCGGAGTGCGAAAAGCTGAATGTAGAAGTGGGCAAAGCGTATTTTGAATTCTTTTGCGCAAATGATGCATTAAATAGACGGATCGACAGCGACAGAAGTATTCTATTTACGCCGCCGTATCGGGAAAGAATGCGCCAATTGGCTGACGACGGTGTTTTGCTGTATTTCCTTGAAACACCGGATCTGCCCCTGTCGGAAGAAGAATGCACTTCGGATTATATCTTGGAATCATTTTCTTTCGCAGATTATCTGGGTGCAAGAGAGTTGCTATCAACATTTTATCAAGTGCCGAATCCCGGGATCCCGCTGCAAAGGAAATTAGAAGATGCCCATGCGGCGCTTGAGATGATGTACAACGGTTGCTATCGCAGTGCCGCAAGAAACTGGTTTGCACTTATCGAGCATGAGCACAAGCGCTGTGCAGACATTTTGGAAGGATATTGGGAAGTAAAGAAAGAATATAAAAACGGTGGTCAGCGCTCTGAAAAAATTTATATGATTGTTAACGCCATGATGGGCGAATGGGATACAGAGGCATGGAACAAGATTGATTCCTACTATAAAAAAACTTACAGCAAACCAAAAAACTCTGATATAACATTAAACCGCAATTCAATCATTCACGGGGATTATTACAGCGATGCCATTGATGTATCGGAAAAAGACGCCCTGCGGTTATTTCTTCTTTGGATAAACCTCAGAGTAATGACAGATCAGCTTGCCTTTATCGAGGACTTTATAAGAAACAGGGTACTGCTTCCGCCTTATTTTTGCGAGATAATTCCTTCAGATTGACTTTATAGAATTCTTGTGGTATCATATCCGCAGCAACTTTCGGCCAAGCAACGGCGGAAGCCAGGAGGTTGCTGATATGGAATCTAATCGAAAGAAAGATCCCGAATTGGCCGATTTTCTCCGCAGCAGTATCCAAAAATCCGGGTTGACCTATGAAAAGGTTGCCGAGCAGCTTAACATAAGCGTTCGGGCGGTTGGTTACTATTGCAGCGGAGAAAGAAAACCCGGTCAAAAAACATTGCTCCGTTTTGTGCGGACGATGAACATCCAAGCGAAAGATATCCCTTTCTGAGGGGTATCTTTTATTTTTTTGAACCATGCGGTTCATCGACAGTTATCGGTTTCTACTATAGAATATGGGTAACAACTGAAAAGGAGGTACTCAAAATGTCAAAGTATAAGACCATTGATGTGTGGAACCGGGTTTTCGGTGCGAAGCAGGAGGCGTACGATTATACCGGACGGCTGATGAAAAAATCCGCCTGCGGGAATCCGAACAGCGCCTATCACCCGACGCTCGACCACATCCGCCCGCTTTCCGCCGGCGGCTGCGATGTCCTCGAAAACATTATTATTTGCCATCGTGATACCAACGAGGAAAAAGCAGATCACTTCCCGCACTGGAAAGCGAATGGTGCACACTACCACGCCTGCAGAGTCAAAGGCTCCCGTGTGGAATACGAGATTATTGAAGATTGAGGAGGCAAATCTATGAGTAAGCATTTCTTCGATTATGACGACGGCGATTTCGCGTATACCGTTTCCGATAATATGGCAATTGACTCCGACGGTAATATGATGATGCGCATGGGCGACAATATGGCTATGGATATGGACAGTGGAGATATTCACTTCATCTCGTCATGGGAAGATGAAGATGAGGACGATTAAAATATCGTTATAAATGAACACCGCAGCCCCGTACCTCAATCAAAAGGTGCGGGGCTGCGGTGTTGTACTGTAAAAACTATTTTAACCGAAAATAGCGGGTGTTTTTTCCTTTGCCCTCTTTTTTCAGTTCGCCGTCTGATACCATTTTGCGCAAAGCGCCCTCGATAGAACTGTCGCTGAGGGTCGGACATAACTCACGGATATCCTGCTTGTTGAACCGTCCGATTTTATTTTCGCTGGCTCTGTGCACCATTTCAAGTGCGGGCAGTTTGGTTTCCACAAGCGCCACACGCTCATCCAAGTCCTTATATGCCGCCAGAATCGTTCCGAGCAGATACTTGATAAAGGGCAGAACATTTTCTGTCCCCTCATGCCAGCCGCTTTGAGACTGCGCCAGCGCATCGTAATATAAATTTTTATTTTTGGCGATTTTGGCTTCAAGCGAAATATACTTGCCCATGGAAAAACCGTTTTGATATAAAAGCAGCGTGGTAAGCAATCGGCTCATTCTGCCGTTGCCGTCATTGAACGGGTGAATACACAGAAAATCATGAATGAAAATCGGAATCGCAATCAGCGGTTCCAGTTCCATATTTCCGATGACACGGTTGTATTCTTCGCAGATTTTATCAAGTGCCTCCGGCGTTTCAAAGGGAGAAAGCGGTGTAAATAAAATTTCCGTATGCCCGTCCGGATAGGTGGCGCTGATATAGTTCTGCACGGTTTTGGTGCGGCCTGCGACGGGATTGTTCATGTGACTGTACAAGATTTTGTGAAACTGCAAAATATAGTTTTGCGTAATAGGAATCGCGTCAAAATCATTGTGGATGATGTTCAGCACATCACGGTATCCGGCGATTTCCTGCTCGTCACGATTTTTCGGTGCGGTCTTTTCCTCAACAAGCTGCCGTATTCGTGTGTTTGTAGTAACGATGCCCTCAATGGCGTTTGATGCCTCGGTGCTTTGTATCTTGGCAATTTCAACGAGCTTTTCGAGTTCCTGCGGGCGCTGTTTCAAATACAGTTCCTGCTTGCCGGCTTCCTTGTATATGGCCGCAATCAATCCTAAGATATCCGAATCCCACTTCTGCTCCTTGATTGCGGAATAGTTAAAGGCTCTCATTCCTTTACCTCCGTTCTGTTTCCCTTAAATAATAGCACAAAATAAGGGAATGGTCAATAGGTTGTGCGAATTTTCCCTTATTATTATATCAGAAATAAGGGAATAGTATTCTGCTATTCGCTCGGTTTGCTTCGTCAGAAACCAAAAAATGCTGCCTCACCGTTTCCGGTGAGGCATAAATTATGTACGCTCTTTCATCATTTTTCTTTTCTGCCGCCGCTGTTCGTTCTCACGCTCACGGCGCTGTATATATTTGAATTCCCGAATCAGTTCTTTATATTTTTCCGTGCGCGGGTGCGCCAGCCTTTGCGGTGAAGCCATAAAACTTACAAATTCTGCTTTGGCGCAGTACTGTACAGTGCCGAGCTTGATGCCGACCAGCACTTCTTCCCGTATCCATTCGTGAATGCGCTGCGGACTGTGACCGACAAGTTCCGCCGCTGTCTGGGTGGGCAGAGCCTCCGGCAGCTCTGCCCACTGCGAGTCCAGCCACCGCCGAAAGGCTTCGCAGTTTTCCGGGGTGGCTTCAAACATCGGGAGCGGATGCCATTCGGTACGGTTGGAAAACATCCCGCTCAGTTCCGATAAAAATCCCGGCTCGGTATCCATACGGGCTTTGAACCGCACCGCATCCTCTGTCCGCACCCGATATTTATGGGTCGTGTGTCCCGTGTTTTCGTGCGGGATATAGTTGTTATCCATCAGATATTTCATTTTCCGCGTGGAGATGTGCAGGTATTGGCGAAGTTCGCTCCCGCTCATAAATTGTTTTTCAGTCATATATAAAATCATCCTTTCCGTCAGCAAAAATGCGCCCGTCGTGGGCGCATTATTCTTTTGCTTTATTAAAGATACTGCTGATTACATCGGCACTTTCCTGTTTCTTGGACTTGTCCAGATGGGCATAGATATTTGCCGTTGTGGACAGGTCGGAGTGCCCGAGGAAGGTCGATACATTCAGCAGCGGCACATCCTGATTGATAAGGATGCTGGCGAAGGTGTGGCGCAGGTCGTGAAACCGTATCTTGCGCAGACCGTATTGCCTGATAAGGTCGGCGAACCGCTGCGTGACCCGATTCGGGCGTATCAGCCCGCCGAGCTGATCGACGCAGATATAATCGTCGTATTTGCGGTTGTAGCTGCCCTTGAACATTCGGCGGTACAGGTCCTGCTTTTCCCGCTCCTCGCACAGCATTTCATACACCGGGTCCGGCAGCGGCAGTGTGCGGCGGCTGGATTTGTTTTTCATTTCCTCCACGGGTTCGACGATGACCTTGCCGTTTTCCTTGTACTCAATGATCTTGGTATCAAGCAGTATGGTTTTCTTTTCCCAATCTACTCTCGACCACCGTGCGCCCAACGCCTCGCTGCGGCGCAGCCCCAGGCCGCCTGCCAGCATAACCGCCGGATAGATAATATCCCCGCGGATAAGCCCGAGCAAGGTAATCAGTTCTTCCTCGGAATAATTTTCGCCCGTGAACTTATTTTTCTTCGGGCGGTCGATGCGGTCAAAGGGATTTGAGTCAATCAGCCCGTCCTTGAAAGCCCGTTTGAAAGCGCTGTGCAGGACGGTGTGGTAGTGGATAACGGTGTTTGCGACAACGTGTGATTCGAACATCAAATCATAAAAATCCTCAATGTCCTTTGCGGTGATATTGCCGACCGTCAATTCCTTGCGGGCAGTAAAATACCGCCGAATTCTACCGTTTATCATTCCGCGGTAGCTTTCGGCGGTACTTTTTTGAATGTTTTTCTCGATCTTTTTAAAGTAGGCGCACATATAATCGTAGATCGGAATATCCGAGGCGGGCTTTTTGTTTTGCGCGATCTGCTCGGCGTAGGTTTGTTCAAAGGCCTGCACCACCTCTCGGTAGGCTTTGTTCACCTTTGATTTATTGGCGCTCTCGGGCAGCCCCAGCGCACGCCATACAGGCTTTGTCTTGCCGTTCTCTCTGACCTGTATCACGGCATAGAGACGGCCTTTCTTAGCCTGTACGCTGGCTGCAAGTGTAGTCGTGGCATTCATTTGCGTTCACTCCTTTTTTGTTTTTTCCGATACGAACAATATCACAACTCACCGCACAAGTCCAGACTTTTTCGGGAGTTTTCTCAAGAAAACAGACCTTTGGGTTCGAACCCGGTCGCTCTCTTTGCCGCAGATAGTCAATGAGCTGCGATTTGGCAATGCGGTTTTCTCTGCCGACCTTCACCGCCGGAAGGGATTTTTCTTTTATCAGCTTGTACACGGTCTTGGTGCTGACCCGCAGGATCTCCGCCACCTCGGCGGCGGTCAGCGCCGCGGGATAGCAGCGCAACTCTTTTTCATGTTCTTTTTTCGTCATAGGCAAATCCTTTCTCCTACATCCTTATGGTAGGTCCATCGTTTTCCTCGGCGGTCATATCCTCCTCGCTGTCGGCTGCGACGGAGAGGATACCGACCGCAAGCCCGATAACGGCACCGAGGTTGGAGGCGTTTTCCTGCGCCTCAATGCGCTTTCGGCGTTCCTCCGGGTCCTCGGCAGTGCCGTCAATTATACTGCCAGCTTCCAAAATACCGCGCAGACCAGCAGCGACAGCGCCACTGCCGACACCGCCGCGGCTATCATAATTTTCAAAATTTTTCGGTGCAGTTTCTCTATCGTGCTGTCCAGTGCCTTGGTACTCTTTGAAAGGGTTTCGGAGCAATTCAAAATAAACTGTTCTTGATTCTTCCCAGCCTGTTCGATGAGATTCTTCATCTGCGCCGCCGTCTTGCGGTTCTCCGTTATCACTTCCCGCACCGTCTTCTCCATATACTCCGCCTCGATATTCTGTATATTGATGCAGTGGTCGCTCAGTTCCTCCGCCGTCGCCAGCCGTTCGATCATCTGATACAGCTTCGGCTGAAACTCCACCGCATCCGCCAGCAGTTTGCTCTCCCGCTTGCGCTGTTCTATCGGGATCGCATACACCTGCGGCTGATACGGAATCTGTTCCAGTTCGGACAGCGTCCGCGTGTTTTTCTTCCTCAGCATATCCATTGCCGAGTTCTGCTGTGTGCTGTTTTCTGATTGTGAATTCATATTCCAAACCCTCTTTCAAATATTTTTCGTCGTGCAGGCGGATGTCCCTGCACTTCATTCCGTTCGGACAAGTGAAAGTAATATATTTTCGCTCATCCGTCCATGTGACCCCGTAACCGAGCCGCTGCATCTCCCGTATAAAATCCGCGCGGCTGCCGCTGCGGTTCATCACAAAATCAATATCGGACATCAGCTTGAACTTCCAGCTGTCGCCCTTTGCCGCGGCGCGGTACTCGCGGCTGGAAATGTTTGCGCCGTCCTTTTTATACGGTTCCAGAACGCTCAACCCGTGCTCTAAACAGATACCGTCGCTGAGCGAGCGCAGCTTTGTCAGCGTGCCGGGGTTTTGGCGGAGTTTACTTCCGTTTTCGTAATGCACGGAGTTGATGACAAAATGGTTGTGCAGGTGCGCAACATCGGTATGAGTAGTCACCAGCACCTCATGCCCCGGCCACGCTTTTTTCGCAAACGCCAAACCGATTTCGTGTACCTGCTCGGCGGTCACGCTTTCGCTCGGCGAAAAAGACTGCACATAATGATAAAAATTCATTCCGCCTTTTTTGTGATGCGCAGTCTTGGTCGCCATAAATTCCGTGAAAGCATTTTCGCCGTTGCAGTTTACTCCGCTCACCAATCGGCGTCCGCTGTCCGCGTCCGCAACCTTTTTCTGCTGCAAACAGTAGTCAATTACCGCTTTCATTGCGCTGATGCTTTGATGGGATTCGGGAATATAACTTACCGTTGCCATTATCCTTTCCTCGCAATCTCCAGCAGCAGCTCGTAGATTTTCTTCTGCCCGTCGATCATATCTTCAAAATTGTATGACCGAAACGCACCGGCGTTGATCTTTGCCGTGATTTGATTTAAGTTGTTGCCGATGCGTTTGAGCTCAATCAGCAAGGGCTTTACATCTTCCGCAACATGAATCGGCGTTTCCAGCGACAGCAAAACGAGATAGTCGGTGATGCTGCGCTCGGCGCGTTTGGCGTTGCTTTCGATGCGTTCTTTTTCGGCTTTGGTCAGCCGAATCGTCAGCGTGGTGTCACGCCGTCTTTGTTTACTCATAATTATCACTCTCCGTTTCTAAATTCAGTGGGTTCGGGCTGCCGCCCGAAATTATGGGGTCCCCGAAAAGTCGCAAGACTTTTTGGGGAAAGGAGCAACCGCCCGAAAAGCGAAGCTTTTGCCGCCTGCGGCAAAACGAGCCGAAAGGGCGAGTTGCGACGCGGACAGCCGAACGCTCTGCTTGCCCCGGACGAAGTCCGGGAAATCGGTAAAACCGACGCTCCCGCAAACGCCCCGAATTTGCTTTATTTTCGGCGCATCGTCGGTTTACCCCTACTCCCCGCCGAAAGCGGCACAAACCGCCTGTAAACCGCCGACAGGGACGAAAGGAACGCTTGGGACGAACCGATTGGGGGTACGCCGATTTAACCGTCACCAACGGCACTTTCGTCACCGGCAGAAAAGGAATACTCAATTTCCAGCAGTCGGGCGCCGTTGCTGCGGTGGCTGCGAAAGCGCACACCGAAATCGGCAAGGCGGTATTCCCAAAGATTCATCAGCCGTTTCAGTCCTCTTGCCGATACTGTCTGTCCTGCGTATTCGTTATACCGTTCGCAAAACTCCGTGTTGCTGCCGCTGTATTTTTTCTGCACCTTCATAAACTCGACCAGCAGCTCCATCTCCTTCGGCAGCAACATTTCCCGGTTCTCCATACTGTCGCCGAGCATTTTCCAAACAAAATCCTCTTTGGAAAACCGCAATTCAAGCTGGCGATCCTCCACATCGCGACCTGTGCAGTAGAGGGTGGCGCTGTCTGCATTGCGGCGGCTCTTGTCCAGTACAAAGGCGGTATCCACTGCACCTACGATTCCGGTGGTGCCGGTGAGCTTATTGAACGGATCGCTGTCGCCCTGTTTGCGCAGGTGATGCACCAGCAAAAGACAGATACCAAGTTCATCCGCCAGCTGTTTTAATATCCGTATTTCCTCATAGTCATTTGCGTAAGAGGTGTCGATGCTGTTGTTGCGCACAATCTGAAAGGTATCCACCGCAACAAAAACCGTGTCGGGATGCTCTTTCACAAAATCCCGTATCTGCTCGCACAGACCGTCGGACAGCGTTCCGGCAGAGGTAGCAAAAAACGCATTGGGCGGCACTTCATCGGTGATGCAAAGCAGGCGGTTCTGCACACGGCGCAGAGTGTCCTCTAAGCAAAGATACAGCGTTGTTCCTCCGGTCGTTTTTAACTCCCACATCGGTTCGCCCTTTGCAATACGCACACACAGATCCAGCACCCACCACGATTTGCCGATCTTTGATGCGCCGCCGAGGATGCATAATCCCTGCGGCAGCAGCGTGTCGACACAAAACTTTGTCGGCGGAAGTTTCATGTCCATCAAGGTTTCGCCGTCGATAACGGCGAGTTTTGTTTTTTCGTCAGCCATACTGAAATCTCCTTGTAAAAAAGTAAGAGCAAAAGCAGCGGCGGCGGAACCGATGCTTTCGCTCTCCTATTTCTCTAATGGCTGAAAACAGAAAAATCACATAAAATGCTGTGAGCGCAAAAATTCGTTTCTAAAATTTTTGTAATTTCTAATGACAGTGAAACGGTTTTATGATATACTGATTACAGAAACGAGGTGGCGCGCATGAATCTGATTGAAACAAAACCTGTGGGCGATGCGAATTTTTATAAGTTCTCTGTTGACTTTACAGGTGACGATTTTATTTTAGGCAGCAAAGCCTTGCCGCTCGGAATCATAACCCACGATATATTAAACATCCCCGCCGACAAGCTGCTCTACGTTTTTAAGACGGGCGATAAACTCAATGATTTGTATAACCGATTGAATGCGGAAAATTACAGCGACGAACTGTTTACAAGCATTCGGGAGACCGTAGAAAAAATACTCAATCTTATCGAGAAAACAAAACCGTTTTCTTATTTTAATATCCGCGGAGAACACGAACATATTGATTTGCTTCTCGGTGATGATAAAATCAAAGAGTGGCGGCGCAGCTTTTCTTCCCTGCCGATACCGAACATCAATTTTGTTCCCGAAGGCACGGCTATGCATGACCACATTATCGTTCTTACCGAATTCATAAAATCTTACATTTATCTTTGTGCCGACACCTTCAATTTTTATAAGGTTGCGATGATGTATTTTGTAAATCTCACAGAGAACGGATTTCGGGATAAAGTACTCCTTGCCGGTTTTACAAAAGAATTTTTCGGAAGTGAAGACGTGGCGGAATGGATCGAAGAACTGAACGCCACGGAAATTACGCACAATTTTACACTTGAGCCGGGAGTTTGGATGGCACCGGTTGCCCTTGAAAACAAGGACGGCTCGGCTGTGCTCGGCCGCCGAATTCATTTCGACCGTATGCTCAATTTTTATGTTACCGATATGTTCGAGGGGCTTGCCGCCGGACATTACTCTTGGCAATGCGGAATCTGCCACCGATTCTTCTTTATGCAAACAGCGCATAAGCAGCTGTATTGCAGCACCGTCAATCCGGAGTACGGCGTCCCCTGCGCCTATGTTGCCAAAAACAAGCTGAATATGCCAAAGCAGAAGAAAAAGGACGGTTTCGGCTATGCAATTTGGAAAAAGAGATACGATTCTCTGCGCAACGAAAAGCACAAAACCAATAAAAACCTGCCGTCCGCCAAATACGATATAGATGTGTGTGATAAGGCTATCGAACTTGCCAAACGGCATTATGAGGAGGCGCAGATTGATTTTGAGTATGCGCAAAATCGGTATGAGCAGGATATGGTTCTGCTGAATCTGATTGCCGAGGCAAAAGCGGCACTGGGCAAAAAATAATTCTGTTTTTTCTTTGGGAAGGAGGTGCGCGTATGGACGCTGAATACAAAAAGGCAGCCGAAAAACTGCTTTGCGGCATTACGGATAAGCGGCTGCACGAGCCGACGGTATGGAACGATATTCTTTCTTCTGTCCGTTCGGGTAATCTGCGGCTTTGGGAAATCAACGATGAAATTCTGTGTATCAAATATTTCTGCAAAGAAAAAATCGAACGCGCATCTGCCTTTACCGAAGGTGATAAAAGCGGCGTGCGGTTCGATGATTTGAACGCATATTTTGTTGAAGCAATCAAGAGCCGGGATAAAGGATATTTTGAGGCATTTATCAACGCCTATGAGCCGGTGCTGCAAAGCCGCGCCGAGCGGTTCGTTTCGCATTATAATCTGTCTGCGGACGATACCGAAGATATTAAGCAAATCTTTTTGGAGACTCTTTGGTTTGCTTTCCTCGGCTACGATGCCGCCGACCCCATTCCGCTTTTGCAGTATGTGAAAAAGGCAGCGATAGTCAGACAGCTGGATTATATCCGCTCAACAAAAAACGCCTGCACCGTGCCGACGCAAAACGGGTATGCCGAGTTGCGTAAAGTTATGCGCATTTATAACAGCACTCCGGAGCTTTCTGCCGATGTGCGCATTGCGCTTGCCGTAAAGGAATCCGGTTTTGCCGAGAAAAAAGTCACCGAACTTGTTGCTGTCGGCAAGGCTTGCGAATATCCCGTCGGCATTGTCCCGACAGAGGAAAACGAAAACGCAGCGGACGGCACCGTTTCGGACGAGCTGATTGAAGACCCATCCGTATCCCTGTTCGATGAAGTGCTGCGCGGTATTTATCGCACCCATTTTCGCATCGCCGCCGATAAAATCACACCTAAGGATAAGCAAATTTTATCTCTTTCCCTCGGCGTATGTTTTGACTGTTTCGGCGTTTTCAAGCCCAGCACTTATGCGGAAATTGCATTGAAACAAGGCGCATCGGGCGAAAAAAGCATTGAGAAAAAACGTAAGGCGGCAATCGAAAAATTTGCAAAGGAACTGTGCGACATGGGCTTTTGCGACGGCGTTTCCTTAAAGCAAACGGATATAACGGTTATAAAAGAAAAAGACAAGAAAGTAGTGCAGTCAGCCGCCTACGCCTATACGCCTTATGGCGACGGAAAAGCCGGAGAGATTTTGTATACCGCTGCCGGGAAATATTGCTTTCAGATCGTCCGCCTTGCGGAATTTGATGTGACCGGCGCTTATGCGGAACAGGCTGCAAAAATCATCGACAACATGAACGGAAATTTTATCAAAGAACGGTTCTATGCCATTCCGCTCGAGAATCTCCCACGCGTTAATAGCCATAACGCAAAACCAAGGATGCCGTTTTATCACCCGCCACATGTGGGTGAATAGAAAGAGTTGGGGTAAGGTAAAGTCCGGTGCTCTCTTATTCTGTAATCGTTCCGTCCTTAATGTGGTAACTGATGCCCCGCTCATTACAAAACTCCATTACCTCTGTAGCCCTGTCGTTGAAGAATTGCTTGTGTTGCGTATAAGCAGTAACTTCGGTGTTGTAGTTCATTCGGCCAAATATAATTCGGTCAACGAAACTCACTTCTTCTAGCAAAACCTGTAAGTCTTGTCTGACGATATTTGGTGTCGGGAACGGCTCAATACTTACCCATGTGATACATCCTGCATCATGTAGTGCTCTCAATGAATCAAGTCGTTCTTTTAAGGGTGCAGCCCCCGGTTCTATATGCCTTCTAAACTCTTCGTTTGTGGTAATCAGTGTGATACCATACTCGTTTTTCTTTGAAAAATCTGCCAGTTCAATTGGCAAAATGCCCTTTGTAAGAACAGAACACTTTATTCCAGAGTCATTGAGCCGCTTGATTGATGCCAAACTCATCCTCTGTATTTCAGGGTACTGGTACATAAATGGGTCCGTTGAAAAGCATAACTGTACAGATTTAATTTTTTCCTTCAACCGAGGGATTTCCTTATTCAGCAATTCAAGCGTATTTGACACTAAATATGGTTCCAACCATTCCTCGTAAGATTTTATTTGCCCGAAACGTTTCTTCATCATGAAAGCGTAGCAAGGATATTTGCAGCCATGAGCGCAGCCCTGAAT
>CAVALG010000091.1:0-2985 GCA_963589585.1 Roseburia sp. AF12-17LB | reverse complement strand
ATTTTCAAAATAAAATGTAAATTTCTTGTTAAGTTTTTTGTGCTAAATATACAATTTTCGTGTTTTTCTGACCTGTAAAGCAAAAAATCACGCAAAAACGCAAATTACACATAAAAAATTGCCACCCCAAACCTGTGACTTGGGATGACAAAATTACCGAATGCCTAATTACCGCATAAAATGGACTGTATCCGAGCCGGCCGAATTTTGCAGTAAACTTTTAAAAGCGTCCCAAAAGTATAGAGCGAGCGGTATGAGTAAAGAAGGACTTATCCGTACACAACTTGGAGAAAGAGGGTATCACCGCCAAATCGGCGCAGCGAGCGCACATTTTCGTTGCTCTCGATTTGTTTTATCGCTCTACACTTTTTGAACGCTTTTATGCCATTCGGTATGGGGCAGCACATTTAACCATACCCCGTTATAACTTTCTAAGCAACAAAATCGCGCCTGTATTTACAGGCGAGAATGTAACTTATCGGATATAATTAACTCATTTGTATTATTATAACATATATTATGCCCAATTTCAACAAACCCTACTTTTTTTGGAAAAATTGTATATATGCTTCTAAATTTAATAAATTTTATATATATTTTTGTCATTTTGCCAATATATATGGATTTATTTTGAAAGGAAAAGTGTATTATTTATGTATAGACAAAGCAATCAGGGTACAACGGTTCCTAAAACGGAGTATTTTCCCGTCTTGTTTGCCTCATCGCTTGAAATACGGTAGTATTCCTGCGTTCTTCGGCTTCCAAAACAGAAAAATCTTCTCGTTTTAGGTCGAAGATTTTCGGCAAGCGGCGTGCTTTAGCGGCGCGGCGACCCGACCGAGGAATACTGTCGTATTGTGAGCGGAGGGCAACAAAGCCGCTTAGTACGCCGATTAGCCGAAAAAATCATTGTACCCTGATTGTTTTGTCTAAAATAAAACGGGAACAAAACAACGCCGTCTTGCACCCGTTTTACTTCAAATAAATTCGGTAATTATACTGTTAGAGAGCAGGAAGCCCTGCTCGGTTAATCGCAAAGAATTATTATCAATCACTACAAGCCCCGCAGCTTCAAGTGCGGCGGCTTTTTTTCGGTTGTACCGAAATTCATAACCGAATTTTTTGCGAAAACCGTCAAATTTCAAACCATCGGACAGACGCAAACGCAGCATAATATATTCTTCGGCGTCACCGCCCGTACCGTCATAAATAAAATCGCCGCCGTTTATAAAGTCCCCAATATTTCTGCCAAAACGGTAGCGGTTGCCGTTTAAAAAGGAATGTGCGGCAGGGCCCAGCCCCAAATACGGATTGCCGAGCCAATATTTTGTGTTATGGCGCGACCTATAACCGCTTTTGGCAAAGTTTGATATTTCGTAATGCTCATATCCCTTATTACCGAGATAATCGCAGGTTTTCAGGTACATTTTTGCCGTTTCGTCATCATTCGGCAAACAAAGTGCAGACGCGCCTGCTCTGCCGAAAGGTGTTCCCTGCTCAATTTTTAAAATATATGCCGATATATGCTGCGGCTCAAATGACATTAAAAAGTCGAGTGAATATTTAAGGCTTTTTTCGGTACTGTACGGAATACCCAACATTAAATCAAGCGAAATATTATTTATCCCGGCATCCCTTGCGGCGGCAACTGTCCTTTCAACATCGCGATTTGTGTGCCGCCTGCCGAGAGCAGTCAATTCGTTTTGAACAGCCGACTGAACGCCGAGCGATATACGGTTGACCCCTGCCGCGGCGAGGCAAGAAAAAGTTTTAGCCAAATCATCGGCAGGGTTGGCCTCTACAGTTATTTCGCCGCCAGAAAAATTAAAAGCGCTTTTTGCGGTTAAAATAATTCGGGCAAGCGTTTCACCGTCAAGCACGGTGGGCGTTCCGCCGCCGACATAAATAGTATTCGCGGACATAGGAAAACGCTCCCCGAAGCCTATAATACGGTTACAGAGAGCGTGAGCATACCGCTCCTTTAAGGCAGGTGATGCCTTAAAGGAGTAGAAATCACAATATGAACATTTTTGCTCGCAAAACGGTATATGTATATATACGCCCGAATCAGTCAGCAATTACTTTACCCATACAGCTGCCGGGGATAGCCGCAGCATTAGACTCATCGGTATCAATATGCATAGCGAGTTTATAGTTGGGTGAAACGCGTACTACAACATCGCCGAAAGTGAGCGAACGCTCGGCTGTCGGGATTTCAACCTTAACTATCTGACCGTTTGAAACGCCGAACTCCGCAGCGTCCTCCGGTGTCATATGTATATGGCGTTTTGCTACAATAACGCCTTCGCTTATTTCAATTTCGCCTTTGGGGCCTACGATTTTACATGCGCCGCTGCCTGCAAGGTCGCCCGATTCACGGATAGGAGCCTTGATGCCGATGCTGCGCGCATCGGTTGCGGAAAGTTCAACCTGGGTTGCCTTTCTTTCGGGGCCGAGGATAGAAACGCCCGCAAGCTCCTTTTTAGGACCTACAACGGTTACGCGTTCTTCACAGGCAAACTGCCCGGGCTGTGACAAATCTTTTTTAGGTGTGAGTTTGTATCCCTCACCGAAAAGTGTAGCCAGATCCTCTTTTGTTACATGGATATGGCGCGCCGATATCTCTACCAAAACTTCTTTTGCCATTTAAAATGACCTCCCACTGAATATATTCATCTACATAATTATAACACCGTTTGCCCTTATTTCAAGTGCAAACGGTGATTTTTTATAATACCTTAGAAAGAAAATCTTTAAGACGGTGTGATTTGGGCGCACCAAAAAATTCATCGGGTTTGCCCTCTTCCATAATTACGCCGTCGTCAATAAATACAACGCGTGAAGCAACCTCACGGGCAAAGCCCATCTCGTGGGTTACCACAACCATTGTCATTCCGCTTTCGGCAAGTTCGCGCATAACCTCCAAAACCTCGCCTACCATTTCGGGGTCGAGCGCGCTTGTAGGCTCGTCAAAAAGCATAACAT
>CAVALG010000090.1:0-7135 GCA_963589585.1 Roseburia sp. AF12-17LB | reverse complement strand
GCGCCCTGCCCTTAAATTCGGACCATATTTTAAGAATTTCGTCCTTTGACGGTTTTTTATCGAACTTTACAAATACGGCAGCCATATGACCGTCCGATACCGGCACGCGCAGGCACTGCGCAGTAAATTCGGGCTTTTGAGCGTCAACTATACGGTCGCCTTCTATTTTACCCCAAATTTTAAGCGGCTCCTGCTCGGATTTTTCTTCTTCGCCGCCGATGTAGGGTATAACATTATCAACAATTTCAGGGAAAGTTTCAAAGGTTTTACCTGCACCCGATATTGCCTGATAGGTGCATACAAGCGCCTTTTCCACGCCGAAATCGGAAAGTGAGAACAGTGCAGGCACATAACTTTGCAATGAACAGTTTGACTTAACCGCAATAAAGCCGCGCTTTGTACCGAGTCTTTTTCTTTGCGACGGGATAATATTTATATGGTCGGCGTTAAGTTCGGGTATAACCATAGGCACATCGGGTGTATGGCGATGTGCGCTGTTGTTTGAAATAACGGGGCATTCGGCCTTAGCATACTTTTCCTCAAGCGCGCGTATCTCATCTTTTTTCATATTAACGGCACAGAACACAAAATCAACCTCTGCAGCAATTTTTTCAACATCCGCAGCAGCGTCAAGAATTATCATATCTTTCATACTTTGGGGCATCGGAGTTTTCATAAGCCAATGCGAACCAACGGCTTGTTCGTAGGTTTTACCGGCACTGCGAGGACTTGCCGCAAGTACTTTTACATTAAACCACGGATGCGCATCAAGCAAAGTTGCAAAGCGTTGGCCGACCATTCCGGTTGCGCCGATTATACCTACATTATATTTTTTCATTATGTTTATGACCCCTTTTAAAAGAAAAATTGCAAAAAGCATTGAAATATATCTTTAAAAATGATACCATTATACAGGCTGATTGTCAAATAGTTTTAATATATATTATGTATTTTTGGAGTTTTGTATGAAAAAAAGTGACTTTTATTATGATTTACCAAAGGAATTAATAGCGCAAACACCGGTAGAACCGCGAAATGCGTCAAGACTTATGGTTTTAAACAAAACGACAGGTGAAGTCAAACACCGCCATTTTTTTGATTTAAAGGAATTTTTACGCCCCGGCGACGCCCTGATACTTAACGATACGCGCGTGCTTCCCGCAAGAATGTACGGCGTGCGTTCCACAGGCGCAACTGTTGAGTTTGTGCTTTTAAAGTGCATAAATGCAAACCGCTGGGAGTGCCTGGCAGGTCCCGGCAAAAAAGCGCGCCCGGGAGATCACTTTAAATTCAGCAATGAACTTGCAGCCACTGTTGAAGATGTTACCGAGGACGGAAACAGGATAGTGGATTTTGAATATGAAGGCAATTTTTATGAGATAATCGACCGTATAGGACAAATGCCGCTGCCGCCCTACATAACCGAAAAATTAAAAGATAAAGAGCGTTACCAGACGGTTTATTCGCACGAACTCGGTTCTGCCGCCGCGCCCACCGCAGGTTTGCACTTCACAAAAGAAATGCTTGCCGATTTAAGCAACGCCGGCGTTAACATAGGCTATGTTACCCTGCATGTCGGGCTTGGAACATTCAGACCCGTAAAAGCGCAAAATATTGAAGAACACAAGATGCACCGTGAAAGTTACCATATATCCGCCGGAACGGCTGAACTTATTAACCGTACTAAGAAAAACGGCGGTCGCATAATCTGCGTAGGAACTACATCCTGCCGCACGCTTGAGAGCGCGGCGCAGAAATGCGAGGGAAAATTTAAAGAATGCAGCGACTCGACCGATATTTTCATCTATCCCGGATACAAATTCCGCTGTATGGATGCTCTTGTAACCAACTTCCACCTGCCCGAGAGCACTCTGATTATGCTTGTATCCGCTTTTGCCGGGTATGAAAATGTTATGCACGCATACGAAATCGCCGTTAAAGAAAAATACCGTTTTTTCAGTTTCGGGGATGCAATGTTTATAGGAGATTAAAGTATGTACAAACTTATAAAAACAGAAGGGCGCGCGCGGCGCGCGGAATTCAGCACGGTACACGGGACGGTGCAAACGCCTGCTTTTATGAATGTTGCCACCGCAGCAGCAATCAAGGGCGGTGTATCTGCTCTTGATCTTAAAGAACTTAACTGCCAGGTGATGTTGTGCAACACCTATCACCTACATATACGCCCCGGCGACGAGGTTGTAAAACAGTTCGGCGGTCTGCACTCGTTTACGAGGTGGGACGGGCCTATATTGACCGACAGCGGCGGTTTTCAGGTCTTTTCGCTTGCCAAGTTAAGGCAGATTGAAGAAGAAGGCGTAACATTCAATTCTCACATTGACGGAAAAAAGATATTTATGGGGCCTGAAGAAAGTATGACCATACAGTCAAACCTCGGTTCCACCATCGCAATGGCTTTTGATGAATGTGTTGAAAACCCTGCGGAATACGGATATGCAAAGCAATCCTGCGAGCGGACGGTAAGATGGCTTAAACGCTGCAAAAAGAAAATGGCTGAACTAAACGCTTCGGGCAATGCCGTTAATCCGCACCAACTGTTGTTCGGTATAAACCAGGGCGCGACATTCAAGGACTTAAGAATTGAAAATATGAAACAAATCGCGGAACTTGATTTGGACGGGTACGCAATTGGAGGACTTGCGGTAGGCGAACCTGCCGAGGTAATGTATGACATTATTTCCGAAGTTGAACCGTATATGCCAAAAGACAAAATCCGCTACCTTATGGGTGTAGGGACACCTGCAAATATTTTGGAAGCCGTTTCTTTGGGGGTTGACCTTTTCGACTGCGTTATGCCAAGCCGAAACGCGCGCCACGGGCACCTGTTTACAAGCAAAGGTATTATAAATCTTGATAACGCAAAATATATGACAGATGACACGCCGATTGATGAAAACTGCGGCTGCCCTGCCTGCCGAAATCATTCAAAAGGTTATATTCGCCACCTGTTGAAAGCAGGCGAGATGTTGGGATATCGCCTTGCTGTTGAGCACAACTTATATTTTTACAACAAACTTATGGAAGATATAAGGAATGCTTTGGACAACGGCGAATTTGCAAAATTCAAGCAGGAAAAGCAGGAGATTTACTCAAAAAGAATATAAATTTTTGCAAAAACGGCTATAATTTAAAAATAGTTCTTGATTTTATCAAGGTTTGCGTATACAATTAAAAAATAAAAATTGGAGGTTAAAATTTTATGGGATGGCAGATAATTGTAATTTATGCTGTAATAATCGGTGCGATGTATTTTCTTCTTATTCGTCCGCAGAGCAAACGCAAAAAAGAAGAGCAGAAAATGCGCGACAATATTTCGGTCGGTGATGAAATTATCACTATAGGTGGATTTTACGGAAAAATAGTTGCCGTAAAGGACGACAGTTATATAATTGAATCAACAGTTGATCGTACAAAGATGCGTATACTTAAAAACGCCGTACAGACCAATCTTACGGTTCACGAAGAACAGCAAGCAGCAAAGGCAGAAAAAGAAGCGCAGCTTAAAGCAGCCAAAGAGGAAAAAGCAAAACAGAAAAAAGCCGCAAAAGAGAAAAAATAAGTTGCACAAAGAATATTATCCCCTGTTTCACAGTACAATGGTATTATGAAACAGGGGTGTTTTTATGAATAGAAGCCAAACCACAAATAACGATTTTGCAAAAATCGCAAAGGCTGTACTAAAGGGTGTTATTGCCGCGCTGATATTTATTGCGGCAATAGTTATGATTGCGGCGTTTATTATTGCGAAACTCGGCGCAGGAATCAATTATGTTACATATATTTCAACAACGCTTATGGGGCTTGGCAGTATGCTTGGCGGATATGTTTCGGCAAAAAAGCGCAGTGAAGCAGGGCTGATTACCGGGCTGGCTACAGGAGTTATAGTGTTTTTTATAATCGCCTTAATATCACTCGTTGTAACGGGCGGAGGCATAGGAACAGTATTTTTTATACGGCTTGCAATATGTGCGCTCGCGGCGGCTATAAGCGGAATTCTTGCAGTTAATTCATCGGAGCAACAGAAGATAGTGTAGTTAAATAAGCGTTGCGGCGGAACACGATATGTGTTCCGCCGCAGTGTTTTATGCAGCATTTAATCAGTTGCCGCATTCTATACTGATTTCATTAAATATTTTAAGCAGGTCATCGGTTGATGCAGAAGATTTTTCTTTACCATTTTTATCGAGGACTATATTGCCCTTATCCATCATAATAAGGCGGTTACCGTAATTAACAGCGTAGCGTAAATTATGTGTTACCATAAGGGCGGTAAGTTCCTTTTGTTTTACCACTCTATCGGTCAATTCCATAATTATATCGGCGGTTTTGGGGTCAAGCGCCGCTGTATGTTCATCAAGTATTAAAACATCAACAGGCGTCATTGTAGCCATTATTAAAGATACCGCCTGTCTTTGTCCACCCGAAAGCGCGCCCATTTTGACAAACATTTTATCTTCAATTCCAAGCCCGAGTTCGGAAACAAGTTCACGGTAATAGCCGAGCCGCGTTTTGGAAAGCCCCATTGTAAGCCCGTAACGCTTGCCTTTATTATCGGCAAGACTCATATTTTCGGCAATTGTCATATTCTCGGCAACGCCCGACGAGGGGTTTTGAAAAACACGCCCAATTCTTTTAGAACGGACATACTCTTTTTGCTTTGTTATGTCCGCATTGTCGATTATAATTTTGCCCGAATCGGGGTAAATAGTTCCCGCAATAAGGTTGAGCATTGTGGTTTTACCGCTGCCGTTGCTGCCTACAACCGAGACAAACTCACCTTTTTCGATGTGCACATTAAAATCGGTAAAAAGCGATGTTTCGTTAATCGTTCCGACATTAAAACTTTTATAGATATTATTTAATGATATCATTTTTCGGCAACCTCCCACTTAGGACCGTGAACGGTTTTGACCTTTTTGCGCTTGAACTGATTGTTAATTATTAAAATTGCGGCAAAGCAGACTGCGTTCATCAGTTTTAGATATGTTCCGTCCGAATCTATTATTGTAAAATAGTTCAAGCAGAGCGAATATATAACCGCGCCGACCGCAACGGCGGTAGTAGGTTTAATATGCTTAGCCTTTGAGAAAAGTGCCAGACCTATTATAACGGAAGCAAGCGCCAACACAACTTTACCGCTGCCGCAGGTATTATCATAGTTCATATTATACTGTGCGTACTCCGCGCCGCCTAAACCTACAAGCCCATTTGCCAAAGCAAGACCGAGAATTTTATAAAATCCAACATCTTTACCGAGCGAGGTTACAAGTGTTTCATTGTTGCCTGTTGCAAAAAGCATAAAGCCTGCTTTTGTTTTAAAAAACAAATCAAGCAAAACTTTTATTACAATCACAATACCGAGCATTATAAGAATTACATATATATCACCGAGTTTACCGCTGCCCGTATGGAACATACCGTGAAAACCGTTGGCTTGATATGAAAAATTAGTTACGGTAAAACCTGTACCTGTTAATACCTTTGTAAGAGCAAGCGTAACGGATAAGAGGGCTGTCATAACAATAATGCCGGAAAGTAATTTTGATATCCCGAATTTTACATGCAGCGCACCTGTTACGGCACCCGACAAAAAGCCTGCCGCAAAAGCCCCTATAAGAGCAACTACGGGCGGCATACCCAATTTATACAGCAATATTGTACCTACCACACCGCCGAGCGGAAAAGAACCGTCGGTAGTTAAGTCGGGAAAATCCAAAATCGAATATGCAATGTACATACCAAACGCTATAAGCGCATAGCACAATCCAAGTTGCACACCTGCAATGGTAGTGTTTAAAAAAAGCATCAAATTCGCTCCGTTTCCTTTAAGTCGTAATCGGTCTTATAAGTTAAGCCGGCAGAGTTTTTATTCCGCCGGCAATAAATCGGATTATTTATTTACATCTTCAAGTCCTTCAATATCGGTAGGAAGGGTAAGATTTTTGAAGTTTTTCAAAACATCGGAATTATAGTAAGGATAGGTTTCGTTTTCCATAGTTTTTGCTTTAACATCTTTAACGGCTTTTCCGCCGAGTATTTCGGCTGCTTGTTCGCCAGCCAGACGGCCGACGGTTATATAATCTATTGAAGCGGATGCGAGGCAACCCGATTTAACCTGTTCGATTTCACTGCCGAATACAGGGATACCTGCGGCGTTGGTTTTGGCAAGTATGTTTTGAAGTTTGCCGACTATAGTATTATCAAGCAGATTAACAATGCAATCTATATCTTTTGAAATCAAAGAATCAACCTTGGCGTCAATTGTTGTAATATCGGCAACGGTTTCGGTTTCGATTGTCATACCGTCATAAGCCTCAGCTTCTTTTTTAAGTGCCGAAATCTGGGCGGCATCACTTGATTCCTCGGTTGACATCAAAACCCCGATTTTAAGGTCTTTTTTACCCATAAACGACGAAACCAATTTAAGCTGCGCTTTGAAATCGGGAACATCGCTTGTACCTGTCATATTATCGAAATTTGCTACCTGTTTAGCATCTGTAACGGCGCAATATACAACCGGTGTGCTGCTGCCTGTTGCTGCGGTTGCGGCTTGAATAGCCGAGGGAGTGGCAATTGCGATTATTACCTTAGCCTTACTGTTTACAAGCTTCTTTGCCTGTGCCAAAGAGGTTTCTGCGGTGAAGTTGCTGTTTACATACTCGATATTATATTTGCTTACATCAATTTTTTCTTTAAGACCTTTCATAATGCCCTCATAGCAGTTATTAAGTGATTCGTGAGAGCCGAACTGGATAATTCCTATGGTTTCTTTACTGTCATTACAGCCTGCAAAGCAAAGCCCGACGCTGAGTGTGATGACCAACATAAGTACAAGTGATATTGTTTTTTTCATTTTAATTACCTCATTTCAATTTACATAAACTTAAGTTAAATTTTAATTTGATTTATTTCCGCCGACGGCGATTTTATATTGCTTTTTGCGTGTCTGTTACAGTTACGCCATCGTTTAGTATACAGTTTCATAATAATCTCCTCCGTCTGCAAAATAGTAATAAAAAAAGCCCTGTCCCCTATTGTTTTAAGGGACAAGACTGAAATTAATCCTGCGGTACCACCCAAATTGACGCTAAGCGCCCGCTTTAACGCGTACTGA
>CAVALG010000089.1:0-5305 GCA_963589585.1 Roseburia sp. AF12-17LB | reverse complement strand
TAAAAGGATAAAGTGCCAAAGCAAGGAAAGGGAGAAAGTTAAGCAATGAATATATTATAATTTCAATAAATCTGTAAGGCGAAATCACTATCTTTTATCACCCTTTCTTAATCTGTCAAATCGGTATGATGAATATGCGTCTTTTACTTCTTTTGAGCGGCGTCGGCTTATAGGCAAACTCTTGCCGTTGCTCATAACAAATGTATCGTCGGTTTGCATATCTACCTCGTCAAAATTAACAACAACGCCTTTAGTAGGGCTGAAAAAGCGATCATATGAACATAACAACGACTCAATTGCAGAAAATGGAACTCTAACAATGTTATTGGTGCCGTCTTTGCAATGCAGCGTTACACGGTGTGAATCGAAATCAGCATATATAATATTTTTAAGCAGAATATTATTGCCGTCGGGCAGTGTTATTGTGCGCATTTCTTCGAGCTTTTTAACATCAATTCGGTCAAGCATCGATTTTACTTTGTCTTTTCCGAAAGGTTTGCGTAAATAATAGCAGGCGTTCACCTCATAACTTTCGCTTGCAAATTCATTGCTTGTTGTGCTGAAAACAATGCGAACATCGCTGTCGGTTTTCCGTATCGTACGCGCAACATCAACACCGTTTAATTCACACATAAATATATCTAAAATTACAAGGTCAAACATTTTAGGTTTCCAGGCTGACAAAAAAGCCTCACCGCTTGGAAAATATGTTATTTCAAACACAAACTCCGATAAATCATTTAAGTACTCCCGTAGCCGATTGTACATATTTATATCATCGTCAACAATAGCAATATTCAATTTAATACCCCCTTAAAGGCATCGAGATTAACTGCACTTGTGAAGATCTTAATAAAATTTAAAAGCACTTGAATAAACCAAGTGCTTTTAATGGTGCCGCTGACCGGACTTGAACCGGTACGGTATCGCTACCGAGGGATTTTAAGTCCCTTGTGTCTGCCTATTCCACCACAGCGGCAAAACTAATAATATTATAAACATACAGGCGCAAAATGTCAACCGTTAATTACATATTTATTATAAAACTATAAAAATCAAGCGCGCGAATTGCTTAAAATTGCCACGCGCGCTTTAATATTAAGTTGATATTTTATTTACATGTGATTTTTATACCGTCGTCTGCCGTTAAAGAAATATTTGTTTTATCCGAAACCTTGCCGTCGATAATCAAATCAACAATTTTGTCCTCAACCTCGCGGCGGATTATTTTGCGTACATCGCGCGCACCCGTGGCGGCGGAATCGCATTTATCGGCAACATATTCCGTTACGGTGTCATCATATGAAAGATTGATTTCTTTATCTGCCAATGATTTGCTGAGTTCATCCAAAACCAATGCAGCGATGCGTTTAATATCGCCTTTTTCAAGCCTGTTGAATACAACGATTTCATCAACACGCCCCAAAAATTCAGGGCGTAAAAACTCTTTTAACGCTTCATAGTATTTTTCTTTGTTTGCGCTTTTTTGCGTTTTGCCGAAACCGAGTGCCGCCTCTCCCCCGGTGCTGCCCGCATTAGAGGTCATAACAATAACGCAGTTTTCAAAATTTATGTGTCTGCCCTGAGAATCGGTAACGCGTCCGTCGTCTAAAATCTGCAAAAGTATATTCAAAACATCGGGGTGCGCTTTTTCGATTTCGTCAAACAATATAACGCTGTACGGCTTTCTTCTTACTTTTTCGGTAAGCTGCCCTGCCTCGTCATACCCTACATATCCGGGAGGTGCCCCGATAAGTTTGGCAACCGAGTGCTTTTCCATATATTCCGACATATCAAGTCTTATAAGCGTTTCGGGTGTGTCAAACAGTTCGCTTGCAAGTTCCTTAACAAGTTGGGTCTTACCCACACCTGTTGGACCCACAAATATAAACGAAGCTGGTCTGCGGTGTGAAGTTATTTGAACATTTGAACGCCTTACACCGTTTGCTACTGCCTTAATCGCATCATCCTGACCGATTATTTTTTCTTTCAATCGCTCTTCAAGCGTTGCTAATTTTTGAAGGCTGCTTTCTTTAATTTTTACGGCAGGTATACCGGTCCATAATTCAATAACCTTTGCCAAGTCATCTACTGTAACCTTGTTATCCGAAGCCGGAACATAAAGTTCGTCAGCCCTGCTTTTGAATTTTGCAAGGTCGGATTTTACCAAAGCCAACTGTTCATAATCGGTGTTATTAACATCCGACTCTAACTTTTCTTCTTTTTCCGAAAGTTCGGCAATTTTTTTATTCACCTTGTATAATTCATCAACATACTTGTTGCGCAGTGAAGCACAGGAGCATGATTCATCCAACAAATCTATTGCTTTGTCGGGCAAAAAGCGGTCATTAATATACCTTTCCGAAAGACGGACCGCATCGATAATAATATCGTCCGAAACGGTAACGCCGTGGTAGCCCTCATAGTAGCCTTTAATGCCTTTTAAAACCTCAATGGTTTCCGAAACCGAGGGTTCTTCGATTACAACAGGTTGAAATCTTCTTTCAAGAGCAACATCTTTTTCTATATACTTACGATATTCATTAAATGTTGTGGCACCTATAACCTGAATTTCGCCGCGTGAGAGAGCAGGCTTTAATATGTTTCCTGCGTTCATAGAACCTTCCGAATCACCGGCACCGACAAGGTTATGAATTTCGTCAATAAACAGAATGATATTCCCCGCTTGTTTAACTTCATCGATAAGTCCCTTTATACGGCTTTCAAACTGTCCTCTGAACTGCGTACCTGCAACCAAACCCGTAAGGTCAAGCAGGCAAATTTCTTTGTCAGCAAGTCGGGCAGGAATATCCCCGTTGGCGATTTTAATTGCAAGTCCTTCGGCAATTGCGGTTTTACCGACTCCCGGTTCTCCTATAAGGCAGGGGTTGCTTTTGGAACGGCGCGACAATATCTGTATGGTGCGGTAAAGTTCGCGTTCCCTTCCGATTATGCGGTCAAGTTCGCCGCGGCGCGCTTTATCGGTAAGATTAGTACAGAACTGCTCAATATATTTGCGGCGTTTCTGTTTTTTCTTTTCTTTTTTGTCGCTCTCGCCGCTTTTTTTATCTTCGGCGGTTTCGGCGGACTTTTCCGCATCGCCATTTGGAACAGCTGCTCCGAGATTGCCGAGTAAACTGTTTACGAACGGGAAGGTAGCCGCTCCGCCTGTTGTGAAAGCGTTTTCATCATCGTCATCATCGGCGGTATCGCCCATAATGTCCATCAGTTGCTCGCTCATAGCCTCAATATCATCATCGGTAATTCCCATTTTTTCAACCATATCTGTTATGGGTTTTATCCCCGACTCTTTAGCGCAAACAAGGCAAAGCCCCTTTTGTTCGCTTAACTGGTCACCCTTCATTTCTTGAAAAAAGACAACGGCAGGTCTTTTGCCGCACTTATAACACATTTTCATATATAACATTTTCCTCCGATATACGCTCGGTATTTATTAATTATTACTTAATTATATAACTCTTGCCGCCTTAAATTATGAACGATAAGTTAAAAATTTAAGGAAGTAATCTTTGAGCGAAAAAATTCAAATATATAACTGCTTTTTAAATCATCTGCTGTGATAATACCGTTTTGCGTAAGCATAATGCTTTTAGATAAAATAAAGCACAATAAATAAACAATCAGAAGCGCCTTAACAATACCCAGCATACCGCCGAGCAGAGAATTTAATTTGCCTATTACGGGGATTTTGTTTATAAGTCCCGCAAGTTTTGCAATCCAGCGGAACAGCAGTAAAAACACTATAAACAGAATCAAGAATATAACAACGGTAATTAAGGCGGTAACGGGCGTTTTAATCGCTTTTTTAATTGCCGATAGTGCAAAATTGCCGCTTAAAACATCGTTTGTCTTTTCGCCCGAATTTTTAAAGTAATTTGAAATGTATTTAGGCAAAATATCGTTAACATCACGGCTGCTATCCGACCTAAAATCATCAATAACATTCTGCGCTATCTTATCCCCCACAACATCTTCATATATATAATCAGCAGCGGCAAGCCCCAAATATGAAGCAAGAACCAGTGCCAAAAGCAGACCTATAAGGCTTATAACGGTTGAAACAAATCCCCTTTTATATGCAAAATAAATTGTTAAAATTCCTGAAGCCGCCAAAACAATATCAATTATTATACTCATATTAAACCCCGAAAATAACAAATTTTGATTTTGATACAGCAGCTATATTACCCGAATTCAACAATGCTATATAATATGTGTTATAACCGCAATCTATACTTTTGGTACGCTTGCCGTCATACGAATAGATGTCAATACTGTCATTAAGCAGAAACGCGGCGCTGTCGCCGTTTAGGGTAACGCCTTTTACAGCACCTTTGACGGAAAATGACTTTACTTTATCGCAATTGTCATTATATATTACAACATTATTTTCTGAATAATCTCCGCCCTTGCTGCTTACAAACACCGATTCGCCATCAAGCGTTGTATCGTAATACAGCAGGCCGTTATCCGAGGTGCCACTTACGCGCTTGCAGCCGTCCCAATCAAAAAATGTGTAACCGCCGTTATACACGGCAACAAAATACCCGCCGAGATCTGTAAGTTCGGTAACAATTGCGCCGTTTATTACTTCAGTGGCAACCGGTTTGGAACTGTCATACTCAAAAATTGAAATTTTGGAATATGCAACACCGTTTTGCGTATAAACTTCCGAGGTTGCGAGCATATTGCCTCTGTTATTCAGCGCAACAGCTGAAACAAGATTATCAGCATAATAGCGGACATATAACTTTTTAAAGTCCTTATCGTATACCGTTACAGCCGCCGAATATCCTGTTGCCTTGGTTGCAAACGCGGTGTATCCACTGCGCGTTATACAACCTGTAAAAACTGTATTGGATAGTGAAGTTTCGGTACGCAGTTCATAATCATTAAGAATTTTAACACCGTATCCCCCTACATCATAAATAAGTGTGCGTGCTTCCGAATTTTTCATATTGGGGTTTGAAAACCCGTGCTGACAGTAAAGCATTTCCTTACCGTTTGTATTGAACACCTGCAGAAACGAATCTGATAATACATAAGAAACATTACCTACGCATTTAATAGTGCTTACCGCGCTGCTTTGCAATTCAGCGGGTAACTCGCCACTGCCTATTGCCGAATAGGCGTTTTGTATAGTTTCGCTTATGCCTGTAGGCAGGGCAAAATGAAAAGATGCCGCAATAATTATTATCGCCGCGCAAACAGCGTATGATATGCGCATTTTAAGGGAATGAATTTTTTTATTGCCGTTTATAATTTTAAATGGTTTGCGTTGCTC
>CAVALG010000088.1:0-15271 GCA_963589585.1 Roseburia sp. AF12-17LB | reverse complement strand
AAATCAATATACTGTTTTTCGCTGCAGTTTCCGAAATAGGTTGACGCAAACATAAAGGGTTTATCCCCAATTTGGTCATATGCCATTGTGATAAATTCACGCGCATCAATACCGAAACTGTGGCTTATAGCGAGAATTTTTATAATTCCGTCTCCGTTGACATCCGGATTGTCAAGTTTTGTAACCCAATTCGATCCCGTGGTCATAACTGCGCTTGCAGTTGTTGCCGGTGCGGCAAACAGTGTGACCAAGAGAACCGCGGCTAAGAAAACCGACAATACTCTTTTAACATTCCTTTTCATATCTTTCCTCCAAGATTTTTTTCGGTATATGCGCCCAAGTAAAATATGTTAAATGATAACAAACTCCACTGCACTATCACATATACTATGATCATATTATACAACAGCGTTTTGAAAAAGTAAATAGATATTTTATAAAAATTTAAAGCGTTTTATATGTTTTTCACTAAAATTATTTGCTGCTTTTTCATTTTATACCATTATTGTATCTTTGAGGAAATTGAATGGCGGGTTATTTCAATTTTCTCTTATTCCCTTTATAAATATGCTGTGCAATACTCCAAACCGCAAGGCATTTTAATTAGGATTTTATATTAAAAAGCCGGAGTGCCCAAGCACTCCGATGCATTTACATAAATATTTATTTTGCGTTAAAACGATACGGTAAGCTGCATTTTAAATCTTTCAAGGCCGAACACCGCGTGCGGTATGCCTTTGGGCATTATCAGTGTTTCGCCTTTTTCCAAAATGTATTCCGTTCCGCCTACGGTAAATTTTCCTTTACCGTCAAGCACTGTTACCATTGCGTCGCCGCCTGCCGCATGTGATGAAATCTCCTCACCCTTGTCGAAAGAAAACAGCGTCATACTCACGGCGTCATTCTGTACAAGCGTTTTGCTTACAACCTGACCCTCGCTGTACTCCACCAAATCTTTAAGGCACAGTTTTTCTTCTTTGTTAATGTTTTTATACATATCATCAACTCCCTGCCGTTATTATACGCCTTTGCGCACAATATATCAATATTTTGCACCATCAATTTTTCAAAATAAAAAATTCAGCAATCCCATTTATGAAGATTTAAATTTACAAAGCCGTTTGATTTAAATGTAACACCCTCTGCTGACAAAAGTTGCTTCTGCTCTGCCCAACCGGGCGCCAATCTGCCTTGATGATTTACCACCCTGTGACACGGATAATCGCCGTAATACTGCGCCATACTAAGCACACTGCCCACAAGGCGCGAATAATTATCCCTGCCGATAAGCCGCGCAATTTGACCGTATGTTGCGACCTTGCCGGACGGTATTTCGCTTACGGCTGATAAAACTTCATATATTAAGTCGTCGTCCAATACTCTGCCCACGGTAACACCTCGTCCCGAAATTTTTATGGCTTTGCAATTGCATCATAATCAGCCGAGTATTTCAATGCAGCACGGCTTGGCAGACTGCGCAAGGCCGCCTATAGAGATAATAAATTATTCTTGAAAAAATGTGGTAAATATGGTAAGGTTATTATAGATAAACCGCAAGTTCAATTTGTTTTACCGGAAGCATCTGTTTTAAACTTACGATTTAGGAGAATGATTTATGAAGAACAAAATACTATTGGGCGTTATCGTGTTTTTGATTGTGATTTTAACTGCCTGCTCGCACACTGAAAAAGAAGGCATTGCATGCACGGTATACGGCAATGATATATCGGTTTCAGAAATAAAAAACGCGGTTAAAAGTTCTAAAACGATTTACGAAAAAAATGTTAAGCAAATAAATAATTTGGATATCAGCGCCGAAGAAAAAACAAAACTGATTAATGAACTCGGCAAACCCAAAACATATGATGAGATTTTAAATGAAAAAACGGAACATATTGTTCTTTTACACGAAGCCGGGAAAAAGGGCTTCGACGTGGATTTTGAAAGCTGCAAAAAAGAGGCAACGGAGGTTTTTACAAACCTAAACCAAACTACAGTAGACGACACCCCGAATTACCTGACGCTTTTGGAAACTAAAAATTATATGGCTGAAAACAATTTATCTGATGATGACTATATAAAATTTTTGGCAAACGAATATTATGACAACGCGCGGATAAATAAGTTGAAAGATTATTTTAAAGAAAATTTGTATGATTCACAGTCAAAACTTTCTTATGAAAAACAGTATTCAAATTATGTACAACAATTGATAAGCGATGCCGAAATAGAATATTACAACTGAAACACTTAAAGCGCATATTCCGTTACTTTCTGCCAAGGTAACGGAATGTGTGTTTTTTATATTCAAGATAAGGGGCACCGAAAGTCGCAGCAAGATATTTTTCTTCCTGCAAAATCTGTAAATGCAATGCAATTATTGCAAAGAGCGTAAACGCCGCCGAAAACGGATTAAAATATAAAAGCAGCACGCCTATATACATAAAATCAAACGCCAGAAACGCAGGGTTGCGGCTGTATTTATAAATTCCGTTTGTAACAAGTTCGGTTTTATCTTCATCCGGAATTCCTGCACGCCAACTGTCCCTCATTTTGATAACCGATATAAGGAAAATTAAGTCACCCAGCATACCGATGCAAAATCCCGTAAAGCGTGCGCTTGGCGGCAAATAACTATAGCCGAAAACGATTGACAGCAGCTGAGCCGCAACAACGGTATAAGTTGCGATACTCATAATGGTTTCCACCGTGTGGATACCTTTTTCTTTTCTGCGCCCGATTTGGTGGGTGCGTATACCGCGGCGTTTCTGAAGTAACATTTTAGTAAAATAAATGCTGTAAAACACTGCAAGCACAACGAGTGCCGCAATTTTGAATATCCATTCTTTTTGAGATATAAGTTCCATATTATCCGTTCGGTCGGTATTGCGAAGCGGGGTTCGCTTATCTGACAGTTCCCCTTTTCCCGATTTTTAAAAATATTACATTTATCTGCCGTGCCGGCGCATCGATACGGGTTAAATCCGATTTGACGCGCCGGCACGGTTTATCGTTATTATAAGTTTAACACTGTTTAGGTGTAAATTCAATTATATTTTGCAGCTTTTTTCTTTTTTAATGACAGTATACCGCCCGATACGCCGCCGCTTATAAACAACAATGCCAGCCACAACGCAAAATTGGAGGTATCCTCTGTACGCGGCGATTTTTTGTCTGCATCCTTTACAATGGTAAAGGTTGTGGTTGCCGTGCCGTTCTGCGACACAACACTGAGAGTATGTTCGCCTGCCGACAGAGTTTTAAGATAATCGGCTTTAAGTTCAACAACCGTACTGCCTTCGCTGACGATATAGTTGCTGTCGGCAATTTCGTTACCGTCAACAAGAACTTTTCGGAACTCGTCAAACTCTGCGTTACTGCGGAAACGGGCGTTTTCACTTGATTTGATATTCCAGTTCTGCCCTGCTCCCTCAATAATTGACGGAGCAAATGAAATTTTTTCAAGTTCCGCAATTTTTTCGGAAAGGTTGTTGACCTTTTCGATTTTGTCTGCGCCAAGCATTGTTTTTTCGTTCTCGGTTAAGCCGTCAATTATCTTTTTAACGGTTTCAACCTCGTTCTTGTCACTGAGTTTTGCCTTGTCACTGTTTGGCAATTCGGCAATTTTTTCGGCAGCCTTTTCGACATTATCTATCGCCTTAAGCGCCTCTTTAACTGTTTCAAGCTTTGATTCGAGTTGTCTTTGCTCTTCTTCGGTATAATTTCCGCTAAAGTCGATCAAGGTTTCTTCCAGCGCGGTTTCCGCATTTTTAAGGATCCCCTTATCCCCAAGTTTAACATTATCCTTGTTAATATTGTCTACTGCGGTAATTTCGTCGCTTTCTGCGGCTGATTTTGCTGCATTTATTCTTTCAAGCAGCGCGGCTGCGGTTGCCTTTACCGTTTCAAGTGATATCCTTTCCGTTTCGGTTAAGTTGTTTCCGTTAAGCAAGGTATCAATATCCGCAACAAGTTTTTCAATATCAGATTTATCGGTGCTTGTTACAGTAGATATATCGTAGGAATTCACGCTGTCGGTAATTCTCAGGATTTCCGCCGCTACTGCTTCTATGCGGTCTTTAAGGGATTTACAGTTTTCGGCAGCTGCCTGCAGCTTATCATTCTCAGATTCGGTTGCGCCGTCCTTTTCTATTGCAGCAAGTCGGTTTTCAACGCCTGTAATTGTTTCCTTATCACTTGATTTAACATTATCTGCGGTTATTGCCGAAATTGCATCTGTTACGGACGAAATAGGCAGCATATTAACGGTATATTCAGTAACATTGCCCGCCTTATCCACAGCGTGAATGACATACTTAGCGTTTGTATCGCCGTTAAGCGACAAGTCGATTCCCGCCTTTTCACCGTTAAGAGTTACGGTATCAAGATTTATATCTTTTACTGTAACCCGTTTGGTTGTATAGTAGGTTTTGCCGTTTTCCACACCCTCAATTATCGGAGCCGTGGTATCAAATGAAGCGCCGTCAGAACTTATATAATTAACATTACCTGCGTTATCCTCTATACGGGCGTAGATAATAAACTTATCTTTATCCTTTGCCTTAATGCCAAAGTTGTCGCCGGCTGTCCAATCGGTTAAGCTGCGGACTTCATCCAAGGTCAACGCTTTATCGGATTTAAAGTATTTAACCGACTTAACACCCGAAGCGGTGTCATTTGCCGTCAGTTCAACCTCTATATCATTATTGAAGAATAATCCAAAGGTAATTGTATTGATAAAATCCTTAAATGCAGAGCGTTTATTAAGTTTGATTTCGCCTGTCGGATTGGTTTTATCAATCTTATAATCCACGGTTACAGCCGCAGAAATGACTCCGTTTGCGATACTTTTAACATAGAATGTAAGTTTACCGCTTGCGGTTTCGTCCGTGGAGGTAAGTTTATCTGTCCACTCGCCGTCAGCCGTATTTGTAAGACTCAGTTTATATCCGTTTTTTGCTGTTACGGTGAAGTCGGTATTTATCCAACCTTTTGAATCAACCTTGTATTCGCTGCCGTCGGCAATATATTCAACAATATTTGCAGTAATGCCTGTAGGTTGGGTAAGGCTGTAATTCGCAAGTGTTGTACTGTCACCAAACAAGCTGAACATTGTGAAGTTTATCGGTATATCTTCACCGATGTCGACCTTACTGAAAGTAGGTATACCGTTGAGCAATTGAAGTTTGTCGCCGCCTGCCAAGCCTATCAATGCCGGTATGCCCTCAATTTCGGCGGTGTTTGTACCGTCATACTGCTTGTTTTTAATCTTAAGGTTAGCAATCCTTAATTCCTTAGCAGTAATTTCCGCAGCGGTATTTGCAGGCTGAGCCGTTAATTCATAGTTTGCAGCATCGTCTCCCGAAATAGCAAAGTCGTAGAACACAACTGTCTTGTTATTGCCTACATTCTTGTTATCATACGCCGCTTTGCCGGTTGCGATTGTAACATCATCACCTTTAATAAGCCCGTCGAGCACGCCTTTATCTGTTACTTTCGCATCGGTTGTGCCGTCGTAGACTTTGGAGGCTTCAACAGCCGTATCAACGATTTTAATTTCCTTGACCGTGATATCCGCTGTGACATTTTCAGGCTGAGCAATTAGTTTGTAGTTTGCCGCAGCATCGCCTGCCAGTGTAAAGCCGGTGAATGTTACCGCCTTGCCCGTGCCGACATTTTTGTTGTCATAGGCTGCCTTACCTGCTACAACTGTGAGAGCATCGCCGTCGCAGTTGACGGATGGTTTACCTGTGTTTGTGATTTTCGCACTTGTTGTGCCATTGTAGGTTCTGCTTGCCTCAACCGCCGCTCCGCTAATGGTGATTTCCTTAACAGTGATATCAGCTGTGGTGTTCGCGGGCTGAGAAGTCAGAACATAGTTTCCCGCCGCATCGCCTGCAAGGGCAAATCCGCTAAAGACTACTGTTTTGCCCGTGCCGACATTCTTGTTGTTGTAGGCTGCTGATCCGGTTACGATTGTGAGGTTATCCCCATCGTAGTTGTCGGACAGCGTTCCTGAATTTGTGATCTTTGCATCGATCGTGCCGTCGTAGATCTTTGTGCTTTCAACGGTTGTGCCGTTGATTGTGATCTCCTTGACGGTGATGTCAGCGGTCGTGCTTGCCGGCTGTGCGATCAGCTTGTAGTTTGCTGCCGCCGAGCCGGAAAGCTCAAATCCGGTAAAGGTCACATTTTTATCCGTGCCTACATTCTTATCGGCAAAAGCCGCCTTGCCTGAAACAATTGTAAGGTTTTTACCGTCGTAGTTATCGGACAGAGTTCCTGCGTTTGTGATCTTTGCTTCGGTTGTACCGTCATAGGTCTTGTCGGCAACCTTAACATCAGAGATCGTAATCTCCTTCGGTTGGATTTCAAATTCCATTGTCGAGGAAGCCGCCTTGAAGGTATCCGTCTCGGCTGTGGTGATACGGATAACATACTTTCCGACATTCTTCGGTGCTTCGGTGGTATATGCCGTATCGTCCTCATCCGCTCTCTTGTACTCAAATGTCCGGGCTCCGTCGGAATCGGTATTAAAGGCCGGTACACCTATCGATTGTCCGTTATATACCTTTCCGTCGCTCGGCTTATGGTCATAAACAGGCGTTTTCTTCTCCACAGTCAGCTTCAAAAAGACTTCTGACGGGGAGTCATTGCCGTTATTATTAACATAACTTTCACCCATCGGCTTGAACATCAGGGTGATGGCATATTCGCCTGCCGCAAGTGTGCGAAGATACTTGTTTTTCAGCATAAGCACACAGTTCGCGCCATTCTCGATCAAAGAGTAACCGGTAGCGCTAATTTCCTCCGTACCGTTATAAACCGCAAGAAGAGCGTTGCCGTTCAGCTTGAGTCCGTAGAGCACATTACTGCCGGAATCCATTGTGAAGGTCTGCGCGTCGGTAACTGCCTCGGAATCGGTGTAAACCACCACGCCCTCGGAGTTGACGACAGTGATATTTCCGCTCTGATCGGTCACACGGACATAGATGAACGCCTTTCTGCTCGGTTCAATGCTGAAATATGCCTTACGACTTTCATTAAGCGTCAGCTCTGTCCAGTCGCCGATAATGGCATCCTTATTCGCAAACGGGGTTTCAGACAGGAGGTATTCGACCTTGGCAATACCGCTGCCATCGTCCCTAGCCTTCACTTCCACCGCCTGCGTCTGCTTGAAGAACAGCCCGAAGGTAATCCTGTTCAGGAATTCTTTGAAGCTATTGCCGCGAATGTTGACCTCTACCTCGGGTGCGGTAATATCCGCAACGCCCTCAACGGTAATTACTAAGTCTTCGCTTACATCGCGGACAACGAAGGAAGCACTGTCCGCATCAGACATCAGCTCGTCGAGTTTATTGCCGTTCACAAGCACCTTAAAGTCCTCGGTCTTGGAATAGCCGTCGTTGATTTGAACAATAAAGTCATAAGTGTAGCCGTGTCTGACCGTTGTTTCAACAGTGTCACGGACAATGGTATATCCCGCGCCTGTGGGAAGCGTGACATTGTAAATTTTATAGAAATTAACCCGGTAAGTCACCGTGTTTCCTGCGACGTCGGTCGCCGTGATCGTATGCTCCTGATTGTCCGGCTCTACGGTGTATTTTCCGTTTACGAGTGTGATTATCTCGCTGTCCATCCACACGGTAAAGTCGTTTTCATCGGTTACGGTGAATTCGGTGGGACCGTAGTATTCTGCGTAGTTTTCAATGCCGGAAATGACCGGTGCTTTGGTGTCGGTCGCCTCAACATAGCCGCATACGCAGAGCTTTTCGTGCGTTTGGGTGTTCCACGCGCAGGTATGGGTATGGCTGACGACCCTGACATCCCCCGCACCGGGGTTTCGCCCGTCAATAATTTTGCCGTTATTCACATCCTCAAAAGCCCTTTCATATCCAAGGCAATCGATAAGACACCCCGCGGCGGTAATCTTTTTATAGGTACCGTCAAACAGCACCAGCGTGCCGTCATTTTCCACCGCCACTTCATCGGAGAACGTGCTGTTTGCATAGACCCTCATCGTACCGCCGGCTTTCACCAATGCCGCGCCGTATTTTCCGTCGTCGCCGAAGAAGTGCAGCACTCCGCCGTTGTTCACAGTGATCTTGCCGACGATCGAGCCGTCTCTCGCCATCACGCCGCGACCGGAAACATTCAGATCACCGTTCAGCGTGCAGCGATTGACTTCGATATCGTTACCTCCGATATTCAGCGTCCCGGCAAAGGTACAACCGGCAAATATGCCGTTACTTCCATCGGCATCCACATCCCCCTTAAAGGTGACGTTGGTCGCACTCAGCAAGGCAAAGTAATTCTTGGCAACGGTGACCGCCCCCGCGACCGTGCCGCCGCCTCTGATATCCAGCATGCCGGTCTCGGTGACGTTGATCGCACCGACGGTGTGCCCGTTCATATGGAGGTAGAAGTCACCTGTGCTGACGGTGATCTCGTCGCTCACATCGGTCAGCAACCGAAGCTCACAGTGCCTGTTTTCTTCGGTCTGCGCCGCCGCAAGGGCGTCCGCGAAGTTTACATAACCTGTCGTTTTGCCGCCCTTAACGATCGCCGCCGCAAGGTCGCAACGGCACTGGGAACACTTGTAGCCATAATCTTCGTAATAGCCCGGGTGCTCGCACACTGCCATAGTGATTGTAAAGGTATTTGAATAGAGCACATAGCCGTTGTATTCCAGCTTGATACGGAACTGTCCCGAATCCGCCGTAGTGAACTCCCATAGGTTAATGGCATCCTCGAAAATTCTCGTAGGCTTGACCGTGTTTGTATACACGACCGTTCCGTCTGTCCTTTCACCCGTAACGGTGATGTCACCTTTTGACGGATAACCGCCGCTGTATTCAACCGCAAAAGCAGCCCACTTTTCGTAGTCCGGCATAGTGAGATAGTAGACCTTGTCGCGAGGCTGACTATGGAAGATCAGCGGTGCGGACACGACGGTGACTTTATCGATCCAATACGCTGTGCCCTTTCCGGAGATGTACTGACTGTTCACATTGCTCTCGTTTGCATATATGCCGCTGTTCAGCATAAACGCACAGCCGTCGGCAAGATATCTCAGCGGAGATACCGAGTTCCTGGCTTCTCCACTGGTAACCTGCTTGAACTGGCCGCCCTTGAGCGTAAGGCTGTCAGGTCCCTCGGCCTTAACTCCGCCAAACGCGCTGTAGTCGCCGCCCTCTATGGTCAGATGGCTGCCACTGCGGATATCCAGTACGGCATTGATCTCGGACACGACCTTACCGCCGCCGACGCTATCGGTAATGGTCAGGTCACAGCCATCGCATATCTTGATAGCAGCGTAGTAGTTATTCCAGTCTCCTGCGGTTAGCGTTTTGCCCGCAAGATCCAGGGTGTAGGTGCCCTTCGTAAACTCGACATAGCCGTAGGTATTTTCGCGCAGGTCGCCCACGGTCGCGGTGTCAAGCAGGAGATCCCGCAAGAGCTTGACGGTGCTGCCCGTGTTTGCCTCGGCATAGTGGATGGCGTCCTCAAAGGTGCCGAACAGCTTGGTTTCTCCGTCCTTTTTGACAGACAGGAATACCTCCATACCGCATCCGACGCAGACAAAATCGTTCAGATCCGCGTGATCGCAGGGGATAACGGTAACATTATTTAGAATTTTATCGCCGGCATCCGCATAAAGCAGATCGCGGAAACGATAGCCATTTGCCAAAACATCCCTTGCGCCAAGCACAGTCAGTTCAAGCTTTCCGTAAGTGCCGCCGTACAAGGTAATATCATCCGATTTTGTCTTCGGGATTATGGTGTAAACGTAGTCGTAGCTGCCGGAATAGACCGTAAGCTTTCCCATCACAACGATTGTTTCAACCTTGCCGATGCCCTCACCCATCACAAGATGAGCACTCGAGTTCACCCCAAGCGTTGCACCGATGTCGGCAGTGCCGTTCGAGGAGCGAATAGTTACCTTGCCGGAACTGATACCAAAGCCGCTCCGTCCGGAAGTTCGCAGCGACTTGCCGTTCATCTCGATTGTCAGATCGTGTTTCAAAGATACCCGCTCCGTATACTCCGCATCTTTCAGCAGGGTCACGGTGGCGCCGCTATACTTTTCGTCCGCAAGTGCTTTGAACAGCTCGTCACCGGTTGCAAATAGGTCGGATATGTCGCCTTTTTCCACCTTTGCCACCGCGGGAGTGCCGCAGTTTTTGCAGGTGTCGGTCTCAGGGTCAAAATTGTGGGACGGGTAAACCGTAATATAAACGGTCGTTTCGTTCCCCGCTTTATCCGCCACAACAATCTTATGCTTCTCGGAATCTCCTGGAAGAGTGTGCTGTCCGTTTTCATCGAGAGTAATTTCCTTACTGTCAATAGTGGCTTTATCTATGTTTTTATCGGTGATCGTTATCGTTTTTTCGCCGCAGAAGAAATAGACTCCGCCGTTTTTCATACCGTCGATCAGCGGCGCGGTCTTGTCTATCTCAAAGCCATCGGAGCCGGCATAGGCAATATTGCCTGCGTGGTCGGTCAGTTTTGCATAGATCACATACTGATCCTCATCAGAAAGATCAATCGCTCCGCTGTATTCCGTAAAGGTTGAAGCCTTGACAGTTTCTTCGCTCATCGCGGTATTGCTGATAAGGTATTCAATCTTTACCGCGTGCCTTGCCGCGTCATAGCCCGACTGCGTATAGGAGTCGTCGTCTGCGGTAATTTTCACCGTAACCTCTTCTTTATAGAATATGCCGAAAGAAATGGTATTCAGCAGCGACTGCCACCATGTGCGTTCCTTGATCTTGATTTCACCCGTAGGCGCGGTGGTATCCTTTGCATAATCACCGTACTCGGCGTGACAAACAGAGCATATTGCCTTTTCAAAATAGCTTGCATCGCGCTCGTTTTTGCCGCTGTCGTGTTGACAGATATAATCACACTCGGAACAAACGCCGTCCGAATATGTATGGGTATGCGGCTTGACTGAGCATTCGTTGGTAAAGCTAAACAATGCAAAGGATTCCCCTTCTTCTTTATACCAATATTTTTCATCTGTTATGTCAATATATTTGCCGTTTTCATCAAACATCACACTTCCATCGGCAAAAAACGCTTTGAGTCCCGCAAAATCGTAATCGCCGGTATCGTCATAAGAATGTAAATACTCAATTCCGTCATACAGCGTTGCCTTCGTGATTTTAAGCTTAGGATGTGCCGTTGCTGTTTTAGACATTACACCAATCTCGCCGGTGAAGATACCGCTTTTTACAGTAAAGCTGCCGTCATACACGCAAACGGAACACAAACGCATTTCGTCTTCTCCGTAACCGCCGATAGCCTCTGCATTGTCAAAGGTAACTGCTCCGCCGTCAATTTTCAAAGCGCATCCTTCGATGAAGGAGGCATCGATATCGTAAGTAGTGTTTATAAGCCTGCCGTTTTTAACGGTGGCATCCGCAGCACCGCTGACTGTAAGAACTTGGTTACCGATTATATCAAAGCTGTTCAAATCAAGAGTGAATTTGCCCGACCTTGCGATAATACCTTCATTTAAAATAGCATCGCACAAAAGTTTTAAGGTTGAGCCGTTATTTTCGGCAACTGCCGACCATGCGTCAGAAAAGGTCTTGTAATTCTTTTTTGTACCGTCCGCCATTATAAGTGTTGCGGTATATATCTGCGTTTTGCAGTTTTTACACTTGCCGTTTTCTCCGATATCCGTATGATCGCAGACAATTCCGCACTCGCACTCGTCTTTGCCTTCGGCGTTGGCGGTAAAGGTGTGGTTATGCCTATCTATGTAATAATCGGCGTTTGGATCGGTATTCTTTCCGGAAAGATAGACCGGTTTTCCGCTGCTTTTGTCAAAGAAAGCATATCCGTCTGCCAAAAGGTCACTGAGCGTAAGACTGTCATGACGCTTAATTTCCCCGAAAGACCAGCTGTCAAGCTTGGTCTTTGTGCTGTTCTTGACAGCCAAAAAGCCTACATCGACCGTCCCTACCGTGGGCTTTTTGATTATAAGCGTGGTATCGTTTGAGCTATCACCAAGAATAAGATTGTCAATAGAACCAGAACCCTTTACGGTTACCGTGCCGTCGGCTGACAAATTAAGTGTATTCAAATGGCGACCGTTGAGGTCAAAAGTCATACTGCGCGAAACATTGCAGCGGTCCGCGTCCTGCAAAAGCTTAACGGTACAGTTTTCCGCCAGTATAAGCGTCCCGTCGTCAAGCTCTTCAAGATACTTTTCATTACCTTCCGTATCTGTCACCTTCGCCGCATACAACTTGCCGCAGTAATTGCAATAGCCCTTGACATCATTTACGGCGCCGTGCTCGCATTTTACTACCTCCAGCTCGGCAAAGTATGTCTTGGCAGACACCGTAAGACCGTAGGGCACCAAGCCGCCCGGGGTTGTTTTCAGTATGCCCTTGTTATCCTTAAAGGCATAGCCTACCTCCAGCATATCGCTGATAACTACCGTATCGCTGTTGCCTGCGTTCGGAAAGCTTACAGAGTTGAAATAACCGCCGGAGAGCTTTATGTTTTTAAGGCTATCGGTATCGGTATAAGGCAATCTCAAACTGCCGATATTGCCGCCGCAAACGGTTACGGTCGATTTGGCATTAGTCACCTTAATGGTGCCAACGCCTTCGCAGTCTTTTTCCACCGTTACATCTCCGCCTGCCGCTTCTATGGTAAGCCCAGAATCCAGCTCGCCGTTTGCCACGGTAAAAGCAGAGTTGTTCGCAACAATAATACTGTTGCTGCCAGACATGGTGTGACCGTTCAGATCCAGTAGAATATTATTGTTATTACTCAGGTAAAGCGGTTCAGTTCCCAGATTGTATTTGTAATTGAGCAGGGTAACCGTGACCTGCTCCTTTTGGTTGTGGGGAACAGAATCAATAGCCTCGCGGAATGAGGTAAAGAACACCGGTGTCTTGCCCGTATAGGTCACCTTCGCTTCAAGCTGGGTGTCGCAATCCTTGCAAATTCCCGTGGCGTTATCCACATTGCCGTGCGGACACGGCGCGCCGCACCCAGTGCACTTGCCGCCGCTGCCATAGATGTGCTGGTGGTCGGCAATAATCCTTACGTTTTCAAGAGTCAGCACATCAGCATTTACAATACCGCCGCCGTCAGTGCCGTAAAATGCACAGCCATCCCCCAAGAGGCTTGCGAGAGTCGGCTCATTATATTCACTGGAACCCATTTCAAGTTTGGTGGAGATCTTCGCGAATGTGCCGCCGGTCAGTCGAATCTCACCATAACTGATTCTCAGTTCCAGATCTGCAAAGGTGCCGCCTGTAATGTTCGTTGTGCCGCCGCCTAAGTCCATATTTATCTTTTCCGGGTATTCGCCGCCGTTCACAGTCAGCGTGCCGCCGTTCATATAGAGCCAGCGGACCGCACCGCCCGAAACGGTGGCGGAAATCTCCTCGTCCACAACATCGGAAAGAGAAAGCTGTTCCACCGTACCGCCGGTGATGTTCACCGTAGCAGCATAGCTTTCCGCCTCCAAATCGGTGATTGCACCGCCCGCAACCGTCAGCGCGCCGGCGTTTACTGACAGATACTTAATATTGCCGTTACCGACGCTGTCGGTCACGGTCAGCGTGCCGGGCGTTCCTTCGATTACTTCGCCTTCCTCGTCAAGGGCAACCGAGCCGACTACGACCTCATTTATGTTTTTTTCGTTCAAATCCAGCGTAAATTCGCCGGTGATAAACGGAATATCGTCAAGCTCCTCAGAATACGGCACCGTAATGTCGTCAAGCAACTTCAGCGTGCCGCCGTTTCGGTTTGCATACCCGACCGCGTCGACATAGCTGTTAAAATTGATCGTCGAGCCGTTTGCCGTTATCACCTCTGCTACGCCGCCGTTTGCCGCAAATACCGACAGCGGCATTACGGAAAATACCATAATAACCGTCAGCAGCACGGAAAGAATTCGCTTTTCCAGTGTCATTTTTGTGTTCATCTTGTTACTCCTTTTCAAGCAATTTTCAAGCACTTGCGGTGAGCAGGCTTTATTTCGCAATTCCGCAGGCCCCAACAAAATCCACAGGGCACTACTATCCACATACATATTATCTGAAAGCGCCGAAAAAATCAACATTTTTGGCACAAACGGTCAAAAAACGGCACAAGCGGTAATTTTGCAGGATGAAAATTATATATTTTCCAACAAAATGTACCACAAGCACCGTTCACAATAAGTTCGGATAATTATTCTATTGTTACTCTCTTGGCATCATTTGCTCAAACCGCGCTGCCAGTTGCTCGGCATTTTCGAAAATTCGTTTTCTTTCATTGGGCGAGCAGGTATTTAATTTATGTTTTTGGGGTGAACCCCAAATATTAAAAAATCGCGGACCTATCCATTCGTTTTTCAGCGTAGACTCAAGTATTCCGCATACAATATTTTTTGCGGCAACACGCGGCGGCGGAAAAATAACCTTCATAGGGTATTTAATAACAGCAAAAATCAAAGGCGGGTAATGGTCGGTTATCCCCGTAAATGTAATGCCGGGGTGGGCTATTGTAAACGAAACGCGCGGCTCTTTTTCCAAAAGTTCCGAAATGGCAAACATTAAATATCTTTTCGAGTTACCGTAAACCAAAGCCGATGATGTTCTGGACGAAAAATCAACATCATTTTCATCGGTACGCGAATAATTATGAGCAATACTGCCGACGGCTACAACCTTGCCGCAATTTTTTCTAAGTTCGGGTAACATAGCACGGACAAGCAAATAATGCGACAAAAAATTTATTGTAAACACATTATCAACATCACCCAAACATCTGCTGCGCGGTATATGATAAACACCCGCATTAAGAATAAGGTAATCGGGGTGGTAAGCAGATATTTTCAAAGCCGCAGTGTGTACCCTATCAGGCTGTGAAAGGTCAAGAGGAACACGGTTCACGGCAACGCCGCTGCGCAATTTTATAAGTTCTTTTTGCAAAGCGGCTGATTTTTCGGCATCACGGTCAATCAGAACAAGATCCGCACCGTGCAAAACGAGTAATTTACATATTTCTCTGCCCAAACCGCCTGTAGTACCCGTAAGTGCTACCGTTTTACCGCTTAAATCTGATATTTTATTTTTAAACTTTCCACTCATATAGTTCTCCGGTTTTTTGAGTTTGTGTTAGATTGAATTTTACAATGTTTGTAAAATGTATAATGTTTTTAAACAAAATTAAATCAAAACTGTTGACTTTACCAAAATCAGTGTTATAATCAAATTGTATTTTAGGTACAAAATTGATGTGAAGGAGGCAAGAT
>CAVALG010000087.1:0-4805 GCA_963589585.1 Roseburia sp. AF12-17LB | reverse complement strand
AACTTATGCACTACAAAGGCGTTGCCAATTATTTTGAAATGGTTGAAGCGGTTTATAATCTTAAAGAAAACGGGTATATAGTTATGGACGAAGAAACCAACGGTCGCCCGTACACAATAACCGCTAAAGGACTTGATATGCTTTCGGAATTTGAAAGAGATTTACCGAACACCATAAAAGAGGTATCCGTTAAGTATGTTGAGAGAATGATAACGCTTGAAAGAAACAAAAAAGAAAATAAGGTTTGGGTTGAAAATCTTGAGAGTGGCGGTTGTATGGCTTGCTGCTCTGTAATGGAAGGCGAGCGCGAACAACTGACTATACGCTTATACACCCCGGATGAGGATTGCGCGCGCAGGATAAACAATATGTTTTTGGAAGACCCCACAAAGATTTTTGTGCGTGTGTTGGATCTTATGACCGGTGTTGAATAATAAAAAAGCTGCCGTAAGGCAGCTTTAAAAATGGAGCTGAAGATGGGACTCGAACCCACGACCTGTTGATTACGAATCAACTGCTCTACCAACTGAGCCACTTCAGCGAACACCTGTATATTATATCAATTCTTGTCTGCTTAGTCAAGTGTTTTTTTGCGGACACAAAAAATTAAGGACGGGAAAATGTATGTCAATAAAGGAAAAGAACAAACTTTCTGAGAATTTAATATATTTCAGAAAACTTAGAAAGATGAGCCAAACCGAAGTTGCGCAAAAATTAGATATACCGCGCACAAGATACGCTAAGTATGAAAATAATATTATGCCGCCTGTAAGTATACTTGAAAACATTGCAAAAATTTATGATATTAAACTTGATACGCTTGTGCGCACTGTACAGCACACTACAACGCAAAAAAAAAGCCAAGGGCTTATCTTAAGGTTTGAAGATTGTTACAAACCCAAGCCGCGCCCGCCGATTAAAAGGCATAAGCCCGACAACAACAAATTAAGTGAAAATGAAGAAGAACTGTGGAAAAAAATTTGCGAACTCCCGGCAGCGGGCAAGCGAAAATTGTATATGAGAATAATTGAAGAAATAGAGGGACCGCACGAAAATTAGACCGGACAAAACAATCAGGGTAGAACGGTTTTCTCGGTTTGGAAGACGAAGAACGCAGGAATACTACCGTATTTCAAGCGATGAGGCAAACAAGACGGGAAAATACTCCGTTTTAGGAACCGCTGTACCCTGATTGCTTTGTCTATATAAAATAATAATCGGTATCCCACGCCGGAACGCACGGGTTATGCCGCAGATATATTTTATAATTGCTGTTTAAAGCGTTTATTTTTATTGGAATTGAAAATAAGTCTTCATTGCGGTGATACGCTGCTATTTTCAGTTTCGGCTTGTGCACCGATATAATTTTGGCAGCCCCTGCAATAAGGTTGGCTTCCCCACCCTCAACATCCGCTTTTATATATGTAGGTATAATTTTTTCAGACAGTTTATCAACAGTAACTGTATCAACAAGGCACTCACCGGACGCTATATGCGAGCCGCGCCCTGCAAAGGATATTGCCGAACTGCCGCAAACATTTGAAACAGCCGCATTTATTGTGGTTGTTTTTTTGTACACTTTTAAATTTTCAGCAAGTTTTTTATAATTTTTCGGATTAGGTTCAACTGCAGTTATACTGTTGTATTTTCCGCCCGTTCGGTTTATAAATTCAAGCGCCGTATCGCCTTTATACGCACCTATATCAAAAAATATTTCATTATCACCTAATTTTAATATTTGTTTCCAATCATCTTTCTCGGAAGTTTCGCAATCGAATAAATATTGCAATTTACCGCTTAGTTTATAACTGATTATATTATCAAACACTTTTCTTGAAGCATCATCGGCAAGTAAATCCCGTGCACTGCAAAACTCTTGAAAATGCGCATTATAAAATTCAGTATTAAAAGTACCGTCGCCGTACACCGGAACATCAGGGGCATATAATTCTACTTTTTTACTGATTTGCTTAACATACTCCACAACTTCTTTAATTGATGAGCCGAATGACAGCAAAGCAATCATATCCGGAGCAGTTTCATACGCTTCGTCAAATGACAACAAATCAAAACCAAGAAATTTTTTGCGCCGTACAAAACCATCAGAAGCAAAAACGCCGCAAATATTTACATTTAATTTTTGCAAGCGCTCATATATTTTTTCAGCACCGTTCCCCATACCGTATAAATATATAGGCCTTGATGCGGTTTTTAAATATTCCCAAATATCCAAAGCAATCTCCTTATAACTTATTGCCTTGCGCCGGAATAACAGACGCAAGGCATTTATTATGATGATTATTTCATTTTAAATTTAAATGAAAATTCACTTTCATTAAAGCGGTATTCGGCACCGAGCCAGCTGGCACAGGAAGCAGAACCTATACCTGCACTTCTATAATCAATACGCACATTTGTGTATTTTGATTTTTTAAGTTCATCGGTATGTTCGGCTTTTAAGAGATCATAAGCCTCGTGATGGAGTACGGCGATTTCCATTTGCTTATCTGCGGTAAATTTAAAAGAGTTATCAATGCAGAGTGCTCTTGTGTTGTAGTGATTACCGTGTTCCTGCGGACGCACATAATTTACATATTCCGCGTCTGCGGTGCTTTCGTACCAATCCACAGGGGCACTGTGGTGCATATCGCAGTAACTTTCTATCGGTCCGCTGCCGAAATATTTAAACTTATCATCAGAATACGGCAGTTTGAATTCGAAGCCTATGCGCGGCATAAAGTACCAATCTTCAAGTTTGCGCATTTTACCGTTTAGAGTATAAGTAACCTCGCCGTTGCTTGCAACATCAATCTTTAAAGTGTACCTTACAATAGGCTTTCTTGAAACGCCTGCGAGACTGCCTGTAACTGTTACGCTGCCCTCCCGACATTCGGTTTCATATATATGATTGTAAAGGAATTCAAGGTTTTCGCCTTCCCAGTCATTTACATGAGTCCAAAACGGCGCAAGTCCCCTCTCGTTATCCGTAGTTGCTCTCAACATAGTAAGTTCAACGGGCGCAGATATACGAGGTTTACTGTCAACCACCATATCGGTGAAATTGCCGAGAGTTTTCGAGAAAGTGTAGTGGAAATTATCACCGCGGAATACTATTTTATATTCTGTTTCTTCAGTAACCGCCGCTTCGGACGAATATTCGGTTGGAATTCTTTCGACAGGGACTTCCACCTGCAGATTACCCAACTCACCGCCGTCTTTTTTGGAAACAAGATACACATTAACAAAGCATCCGAGTTTGCACTTTTTCGGGAATTTGTTTTGCGGAATTATTGAGCCTGTTTTATACGGCTCAACCGACAGGGTTACGGTATTATCCTCAATAACTTCGCCGTCCGCTTTAAGAACATATCTGATATCGTATTCACAAAGGTTTGTAAAAGCAAAATAGTTGGTTATATTTATAGCACCATTTTCATAATTGAAACGATATGGTGCATAGGCGGCTTTAACTTCGTAAGAACCGGCTTTTAAACTGCGGTCGGCAAAAACCATACCGTCACAACAGAAGTTGCCGAACTGAGCCTGCTCCCCATCAAAATCGCCGCCGTATTTCTGAACATCGCCGTCCATTGCTACATGGTCGCACCATTCCCATATACAACCGCCCACAAACTGAGGATATTTCAAAATAACATTCCAATAATCCCACGGGTCACCGGGGCCGTTACCCATAGCGTGGCAGTATTCACAAAGGAAAAGCGGTAAATTGCCAAGTTTGATGCTTTCATCACGGTCGCCTTCTAACCATTTTTCAGCGTCATAGAATTTTACATACATCTGTGAAAAGAAATCGACAAGTTCACATTCGCATGCGCGCGAGGCATCCTCACAGTGTAAAAGCCTTGACGGATCGGTTTTGCGAAGCCATTTAAGCATAGTTTTATGGTGATTTCCGTAGCCGCTTTCGTTACCTGTAGACCATGCGAAAATTGACGGATGGTTTTTATCGCGGTTATACGACCTAATCATTCGCTCCATATAAAGCGGTTCCCATTCGGGTCGGTTGGCTATCCAATCCGGATCGTCGCGGTTTGAGTCCGCGCCGATAGGATTGGCGATGTGTTCCATACCATGGGTTTCAATGTCATTTTCAAGCATAACATAAAACCCCATTTCGTCGCAGTAATCAAGAAATACCGGCGACGGCGGATAGTGCGAAGTTCGTATGCAATTGATATTAAGTGACTTCATAAGTTTAAGGTCTTTCAAAATATCATCATTGCTCATAACCCAACCTTTATATTTGGTTGAATCATGATGGTTTACTCCGCGAAGTTTCACAGGTGTTCCGTTTATAAGAATTTCGCCTTTATCAGAACGGCTGATTGTACGGAAACCGACATTCTGAGTTATAATTTCACCCGCCGCGCAAATTTGAGCCTTATAAAGATATGGCTTTTCGGCATTCCAAAGAACCGGGTTTTCAATTTTAATTGCCGCTTTGCCGCCATTTGTAACGGCAGAGCCGACAACATCGCCCTCGCGATTTAATATGGTAATGTCAGCTTTGCCCTCAATATCAAAACAAATTGTATCATTTTCGGTTGTTATTTTGATATCTTTAATATGGCCTTTCGGCCTTGAAAGCAGGTAAACATCTCTGAAAATGCCGTTGTGGCGGAACATATCCTGGTCTTCAAGATATGAGCCGCAGCACCATTTACGGACATCAATCCTTAAAGTATTAACACCTTGAACTGCGAACTTGCTAATATCAAATTCCGCCTGTAAATGGCTGCCCTGTGTAAAGCCTACATACTTACCGTTTACATATACTTCTGCAC
>CAVALG010000086.1:0-18174 GCA_963589585.1 Roseburia sp. AF12-17LB | reverse complement strand
GGTTTGCGTATTGTCTCTTATTTTTTATGTGTTGCACTTCATATTGTAACCTGCCGGAGCCAAGAAGATTGATAACAACGGCAGCCTATCGTATATTATCAAACTACCGTTACCATAGTCTAACATCTAAAATCTAGTGTCTAACATCTAGAACGAGGGAGCCAAGGGCGGCGATGCCGCCGCAGAGACACACAGTATGTCAGGAGGAGCCAAGCGGTTTGCGGATAACGGTAGCCTAAGAATGGACAGCGAACACCGCTAAACGCGAATACAAAAATTAACGGCAATCTAAATTTACCGTCTGTTTATAATTCTGCGGTGCGCACAATCTCTTGCCTCCATCTGATGAGGGAGGTGGGTTTTGCCCGTAGGGCAAAACCCGGAGGGAGAGAAAAAACCGACGGTAAGAACTATTAATCGTATATTATCAAACTACCGTTACCACGGTCTACAGTCTAATATCTAAAGTCTAACATCTAGTATGTGGCGCGGCGCAGCCGTGACGGAGGGAGAGAAAAGACTATAGGTAAGAACTATTTACCGTCTATCATCAAGTATAAAAAAGCGTAATAACAGTAAAATTGGGTTGCACAGAAAAGTCCGCCCCTAAAACCCCGTCCGCCGCCGAAAACTGCGTTTTCAGACGGTGCAAACCGCAGCAACGCAATAACGGCACGCAATCTGCAAATGCACCGCCACCAAGCGTTCCGCTTGGGGCGGCGGACGGGGTTTTATGGGCGGACGGTATCCAGCGCATACGGAGCCTGTTTAATGGAAAAAAAGCCAAAGCAAAACGACTTTTACCGTATGTTATCAAACCGCCGTTACCGCAGTCTAATGTCTAAAATCTAAAGTCTAACATCTAAATTGCCTCCCTTCCGCGGTTAGCAAAAGTGTTAACATAATTTCAGTTCACCGTTTAAAAGTGCGTGATGATAGTAAAAGCGGTTGCAGCGCCCACTGACCGTCCCTTGCCTGCTCGACCGCGGCGCCGAGCGTTCGCTTAGGGGGCGGCGCAAAGGCAGGTTTCTTATTGTTATCGGCTCTGCTGCAATTTGCGCCGCCTGAAAACGCAGTTTTCCGCCGCGGTCGGGGAAGGCAGGGGCGGACCCGAGAACAGCACAACCGAAAAATGAAAAAGCGATGCTAATCTCAATTTACCGTCTGTTATCAAAACCGCCGTTGTCGTTCAAATCCTAATTCCTAATTCCACATTCTTAATTTTTAACCGCCGCTGATACCTGCCATTTACAGTTCCGATATAAAAATAACGGTCCGCCTATGTGCAGAGCGGACCGTTTTAATATAGGGTGATAATACGCTTGTTCAGCGCAGTTTTTTAGATGCGGACGAAGCAAGTTTGGTTATTACGGCACAAACTGCCTGCGCCGCAGGTACCGAAAATGCGGCAATTGCCGAAAATGCCGAAAGCGCCGCCGAATTTACCGTAACAAGCAGGCAGACCGCCGCTATTACCGTAAATAGGAACGACAGGGTTTTAAGCATTGATTTTACCGCGCAGGACGCATTAATAAGTTTAAGCAATGCGTGCGATGAACCGCGGAAGACCGCAGGCGAAGCGCAACGCTCGGAATACTCGGCAGACTCGGCGTACATTTCGGCGGCAGGTTTGGACATAACGCTGACGCAATCGTCATATACGCCGAAATAGTCGGCTATCATCTGTGAAGTTATGTTCGGGTCGGTCGAGCGTACAAATATCGAAACGCCCAGTCGGCAGGCGTTCTGTAAATCAAACGCCACACGCTCGTTAGGTACATATTTTACAATAAGCAGGGCGCAGGGATTTTGGTCGCACGCAATATAAACGGGGAAAAATCCCGCGCTTAAAATCTTGTTATCAACCGATACGGGCGGAAGTTTAATGTTATGGCCAACCATTAAATCACGGTTGCCCACCAAAATATTCATACCGTCAACCCAGCCGGATACGCCCATTTCCTTTTCGTATTTATAGGTTTCCACCGTGGGGAACACCTTAACATCATCGCCGATAAGTTTTTTAAGCATAGCGCCTATGGGGCTTTCCGCCGTGGTTGAAAGGGCAGCGGCGCGGATAAGGGTTTTGTCTATCTCATTCTGCCCCAGAATGTGCATTTTACTTAAAATTACCGTGCCTTTGGGGAATAAGTCGATTGCGTCAAGCGCGGCTGCGTTGCAATCCGAAAGCGTATCTATCGCACGGTATCCGCCGAAAGCGCCGCCGCATTCTTCCGAGAATGAGTCGGCAAGTTTTTTAATCGGCAAAGCCGCTGTAAGCGCAAAGGACGGTATGTTTGCGGCGCAAAGCGCAAACGGCAGAAAAATTAAGGCCTTTGCAAATGTTCCCGTTTTAAGGTAGCCGAAAATAAGGGCTGCCGCCACAGCTGCCGCTGCCGCAATTGCAATAACGGGCAGTTTACGGTCAAACGGCGAAGGGGCAAACGAGTTGCCTATAAACCCATCAACCGTGGTTGCTTTTTTGGTTGATGCCAACAGTACATCGCCCTCAATATCACGGGCGGCAATATTTTTGGCAAGTGCGTCGCAATCGTGCATAATTACCGCTTTTTTTCTGTTTGAACCCACAATCCTGCGGAATCCCGAAATTACCGAGGTAAACCGTGCGCTGTGTCCCAATTCGTTAAAAGCAAGAACAGAGGCTGCGGCAGGAACAAGGGTTAGCGATAAGTGCGAAGAATTTGACACCGTTGCGGCAGAGTATATAAGGGAGATAAGCGCGGCGGCAGACGGCATAATATCAACCGTTTTTTGACCCTTAAACAGGCGCGCCGCAGAGGCAAAAGTTTTAAAGTTAACAAGCACCGCAACCGCAAGCATTACAAGCCCTATCGAGTTGATTACGGCGTCGCCGAGGCCAAACGCTCCGTAAACCGCAGGAACGGCGAAAACAGCCGAACATACGGAAATAACTGCGGTAACAGCCGCGCGTATGCGCGAGGAGCGCCGCAAAGCAAGCAAATCGCTGCCGATTTCGGCGGCGGAATCAAGCCCCGTGTACTCTTCTACCGGAGCAGAGAAAACATCTTCGTAATCTTCATAATCGGCTTCATAGCCGTCATTGCCTAAAAACATATCGTCGGTTTTACTGTCAACAACCGAATTCAACTGCTGCATAGGTATTTCGTCGGCAGATTTTCCAACCGCCTCGAACACAGTGGTTTTTTCCTGCGGCTTAGGTTCTTCCGGTGCGAAAACCGAATTTAAATCAACAGGTTTTTCATTGCCCGATTCCTTTGGCTCGCCGAAAATGTTGTTATCAATAACGGCGGTTTTCGGATTTGTTTCACTGCCCTTAATTATAGGCTCGCCCTTTTCGGGGTTCATAATTTTAAGTTTTACGGGTATGCGTTTTGCCGCTTGTTTCGGTGCGGCGGGCTTTTCGGCAGGTGCCTCCGCACTCGGCATTGTTGCAGGCGCGATGTCACTTTCCACCGTGTTTCCGTATACGGTTTTCACCCTGTTGTGCGCGGCGGTTTCGGCGCTTGATATAACGCTGTTTACATCGGTGCTTATGTCGGTTTGCGCGCTCTTATCCTCGCCGTCATCCTTTATGTAACTTATGCATTTTTTAAGCAAACTGTCAATTGCGGCGCCGGCCTCGGGGCTGATTTTTTGTTCCGCCGGCGCAGCGGTCTGCGGTTTCATTTTTATTTGTTCCGTCGGTTTTAGGGGCTTCGGTTGCCTCGGTTCATAGGCTGCCGCAGGCTCTGTATCCGCGCTGCGTGCGCCGCCGTATACCGCCTTGTTGTGAACAGGCTGAATCAGAGATTGTGCCGCCGAAGTTTTAGGCAAAATGTCGGTATCCGTCGAATTACCTGTTGCGGCAGGCAAATCCGTCGCGGCGGATTTCGGGCGGTAAACGGTCTTTGCCGCAGCTGCCGACCCGCTTCGGTTACCCGACGGTTTAAACACTTTCTTACCGCTGTCATACTCGTTCATAACCTTTTTAAAAAGTGAGCCGCCTATATCCTGCGCAGTGCTGTCCGCGCCGTCCCTCTTGCCCGAAAGCACCTCTTCCGCCGTAAGCGCATGGGGCGCTTTAATATTCTTTGCTTTTTCTTCCCACGGGGTTATTTCGGCAGGAGCGCCGCCGTTATCGGCAAACAAATCTTCATAAATTTCGTCAAACGAACGGTCCGATTTATCGTTTTTATTAAAAACACCCATACTCAAACCCTCCTTAAAAATTGTTAAACGCCTTTATTTTAAGGCGCTGCCTTGCCGTTTCGTACATCAGTATTCCTGCGGCAACAGAAGCGTTAAGCGAATTGATTTTGCCCGTCATCGGCATTGCGACTATCGCGTCGCAGTGCTTTTTAACAAGTTGGCCCACACCGCGTCCCTCTGACCCTATTACTATTGCGCAGCCGCCCGAAAAATCGGTTTCGCACCAATTTCCGCCGTCCATATCCGCAGCGTATATCCAAACGCCGTTCTCTTTTAATTTTTCAATTGCATTTACAAGGTTTGTAACTCTTGCCACCTTCATATATTCGGCGGCTCCGCTTGCGGCTTTGGCGACCGTTGCGTTAAGCGACGCACTCCTGCGTTCGGGTATAATTATTCCGTGTACGCCGGTTGCCTCGGCGGTTCTGATAATTGCACCTAGATTGTGTGGGTCCTCTATACCGTCACAAATCACAACAAACGGCTTTTCGCCTTTTTCGGCGGCGGTTTTAAGTATTTCTTCAACGCTTACATAAGCCTGTGCCGCTACCGATACCGCAACGCCTTGGTGTGACGCGCCGCCCGACAGATGATCGAGTTTCTGCGGCGAAACCTCCTTAACCAATATGCCGCGATCTTTGCATTTTGCTATAATATGACCGAGTTGCGGCGCAGAGCCGTAAGCAACCATAAGTTTATCTATTTCCCTGCCGGAGCGCACTGCCTCAAGCACCGCATTTCTTCCGACAATTATATTTTCATAACCGTTGTCTTGCATTTTGTTACCAACTCCGGATTTCCAAATTTGACATTTTAAGGGCATAAAACCCCATTTAATACAACATATATCATATTGTAACATATTCAGCACCAAAAAAAAAGTACTTTTCAAATTAAAATACGCGCGGAAAAAATTTTATAAAGGAAACGGTTAAATCGTGTGTTCTGTGTGCCGATTTCCGCCGGCGCTTCCGCTATTCCCTGCCTTGCCCTATTAGATGTTAGACTTTAGATATTAGACTTTAGATGTGATTAAAGTAAGATAAAGGATAGACGAAAAATACAGATTACCGTTTGTTTGCAATTTGACGGTGTGCAGAAAACCCTTGCCTCCACAATATAGACCTTAGATGTTAGATACTGGATATTAGATGTGGCGGATGGTAATTTGCGGGTTGACGGTAAGCTCGATTTCTTGTCTCCCTCTGACGAGGGAGATGTCAAAACAAAGTTTTGACAGAGGGAGAGAAAAAGCCGGCGGTATGAACTGTTTTCCGTCTATTGTTAAACTAAAATATTGTAACGGTACTTTGATAACAGACAGTAAATGTTGCTTACAGTTTGTCTTTCTTCTCTCCCTCAGGCAAAAATCAAAGATTTTTGACTGCGTCTCGGCTGCCGCCTCGGTCGGTGCTTCTGCTGCGCGTCAGGTGTCCACCGGACACCCGCACCCCCGTCAGGAGGAGCCAAGAAGATTGATAGTAACGGCAGCCTAAGGACGGACGGCAAACACCGCTAACCGCGAATGCAAAAATTAACGGTAATCTAAATTTACCGTCTGTTTGCAATTCCGCGGTGCGAGCGGCTCGCCTAAACGCCGGCTACGGTTTCAGTCAGTCGTCTGTTATCAAGTCTAAAAAGCGTAAGAATAGTAAAATCGGGTTGCGCAGCTGACCGTCCGCCCCTAAAAAGCCCGCCCGCCGCCGAAAACATTCGTTTTCAGACGGTGCATAACGCAGTAACGCAACAACGGTACACAATTTGCAAATGCACCGTCACCAAGCGTTCCGCTTGGGGCGGCGGACGGGCTTTTTAGGGGCGGACAATATTCAGCGCACACGGCAGTATGTTTAATGAGAAAAAACCAAAGTAAAGCAGTTTTTACCGTCTGCTATTAAACCCACCGTTACCACGGTCTAAAGTCTAATATCTAAAGTCTAACATCTAAAATCTAAAACAGCGTCGCAAGTAGTAAAACTCACAAACCCCCGTTCCGCCGTAAGGCGAAAGGGGGCTGCGGTGACAAAATCCATTTGTAATATTTTTAATGCAAACTGATGAAAGCCGTACAGGGCGGTTTTAATTGCAATAAAGCTGCCGTATTGTAAGCGGAGGACAACAAAGCCTTATTAAGCCGATGGGAAAATGCGGCGGGCAAAAACCGTATGGAGTTCGGCTCAGTACGCCGATTAGGCGCCCCCGTTGTACCCTGTTTGTTTTGCCTAAACCGTTCGATATAAAACAATTTTAATCAGTCAAGTATTCTGCCGTCGGTTGAAACGGTAACAACCTGCCAAGGGATAAATTTGCCGCTGTTCTGCAGCGCGGTTTTTGCTGCGTGTTCCAATCCGCCGCAGCACGGCACTTCCATCCGCACGACCGTTACGCTTTTAATATTATTGTTCCGTATTATCTCGGTCAGTTTTTCCGCGTAGTCCGCGTTGTCCAGTTTCGGGCAGCCGATAAGGGTTATGTGTCCTTTTATAAACCGCTCGTGGAATGCAGCGTAGGCGTAGGCGGTGCAGTCGGCGGCGATTAACAGTTTGGCACCGTCAAAATACGGTGCGTTTATCGGCACAAGTTTTATTTGAACGGGCCATTGCGACAATCGGCTTTCGGCTGCCGCCGTTGTTTCAGGGGCTGTCGCCGCGGTGCTTTCCGCGCGGTGTTCGATTTTTCTCGACCTTGACCCGGGACATCCGCAGGGCAGCGGTTTATCCCCCGTCTGCACCTTTTTCTGCTTGTTTTGCAGCACTGCGGCTTCATCGTATGCCGCTGCTTCACGCTCAACAAAGGTGATCGCGCCCGTCGGGCACGCAGGCAGGCAGTCGCCCAAACCGTCGCAGTAATCATCGCGCATAAGTTTTGCCTTGCCGTCTACCATTTCAATCGCACCCTCGTGGCAGGCGGCGGCACAAGCGCCGCAGCCGTTGCATTTTTCGCCGTCTATTTCAATGATTCTTCTTTTCATAAAACAAACCATCCTCTCAAAGTTTTGTGCTGTTATTACACTGCAAAAGGAAAACCGTAAGATTTTCAGGCGGCTGTTGAGCCCCAAAAAGCCGACAGACTTTTAAAAACGCATCTGTGTTTTCCTCCTGTGAACATTATAATATATAAAATCCGACAATTATGAACAAATTAAAACAAAACCGCAAAACGGCGATAGTAAATGTTTCCGTGTCGGTAAAAAATCGGCTACGCATTTCCGCACAGCCGATAAAATTATATATTGTTTTCAGCCTGTTTAATCATCAATTCAAGCATTTCTAAAATTCGTTTTTGTTCAGCCGTAGGCAATTTTGAAATGCGGTTGCCGATTTCATTCGCCTTATATTCCGTCGAGTGGTCTATAACATCACAAAAAACAGCGTCCGCAGATACCTCTAATGCGTTTATAATGGTAATAAGTTTTTCACACCTCGGAAATGACGCGCCGCGTTCCACTGTGGAAATGTAATTGACGGAAAGATCCGTTTTTTCGGAAAATTGCTCTTGCGTAAGCCCCAGCCGTTCGCGGCACTCTTTAATCTTTTTACCTATCCGCTTATCTATCACACAACCACCCGCTCCCGTTTAAACTAACATCTTACTACATAGTATAAACGGATAATGCAGACATTATAACAATCGTAAATGCATATAAAATGCATAAGCGATTTATTTAAAACAACTTTTAAAATATAAAACGATTGTTCCTAGGCTATGTTAAAAACTTCGGGTCTGCCGAAATTCGGCAGACCCGACTTAATATTTGCGCTGTTTCTAAATAGTGGGTTAATTGTATGCAAGCCGTTTTTAAACCACCTTATAACCTGCCTCTTTTACGGCGGCGGCAAGTTTGCTGTCCGGCACATCTGCCGAAAGGGTTACGGTTGCGGTGCCGCTTGTATGGTTTGCTTCGGCTGAAACAACGCCGTCAACCGCCTCAAGCGCGGCTTTCACGTGCGCTTCGCAATGTCCGCACATCATACCTTCGATTTTTATTGTCTTTTTCATATTCGTTTGCTCCTTTGTGTTGTTTTCGGGTGCTGCCACGGGCGCGTTTTTTGATTTTTTGTCCTTAATCTTTACAAAATTCAGCCTTAATGCGTTGGTAACTACACTGAAACTTGAAAGGCTCATTGCCGCTGCGGCGAACATCGGGTTAAGGGTCCAGCCGAACAGATTTGTGAACACGCCTGCCGCCAGCGGAATACCGAGCGCGTTGTAAAAAAACGCCCAAAACAGGTTTTCGTGGATATTTCTTAGGGTGCGGCGGCCGAGTTTGATTGCCGACGGAACATCGGACGGGCTGCTGTTCATAAGCACCACATCAGCCGCGTCAATCGCCACATCCGTACCTGCGCCTATGGCTATGCCGAGGTCGGCGCCCGTAAGCGCAGGCGCGTCGTTAATTCCGTCCCCGACCATTGCGGTTTTACCCTTTTTGCAAAATTCCTGTATTGCCGCCGCTTTTCCGTCGGGCAGGACATCGGCTATTACCTCGTCAACACCCACCTGCCGCGCTATGGCGTTGGCGGTGTTGCGGTTATCGCCCGTAAGCATTGCGGTGCGTATGCCCATTTCGGCAAGTGCGGCTACCGCGCGTTTGCTGTCCGCTTTTACCGTGTCGGCTACCGCTATAAGTCCCCATACGGTTTCGCCCTTTACAAAAATCAGCGGAGTTTTGCCGTCTGCCGCAAGGGAGTCGGCTTTTTCTATAATATCCCCCGGTACGGCCACGCGCCCCTTTGCGAATTTCAGGTTGCCGCCGAATATTTTTTCGCCGTCAAGTTCGGCTTCAAGCCCGTTGCCGGGCAGAATTTTAAAGTTTTCAACACTTTGCGGCTCTATTTTTTCCTGTGCGCATTTTTCGGTTATCGCTTTGGCAAGCGGATGCTCGCTCAGCGTTTCAAGCGAGCAGGCAAGGGCTAGCAGTTCGCGCTCATCGCGTGCGCCCGAAAGGTACATATCGGTTATGCGCGGCTTGCCCTCGGTTATAGTTCCTGTTTTATCAAAAACAACGGTTTTAACGCGCCCTGCCGTTTCAAGCGCGGTTGCGTTTTTAAATAAGATTCCGTTCTTTGCACCAACGCCGCTGCCCACCATTATGGCAACCGGGGTTGCAAGACCAAGCGCGCAGGGGCAGCTGATTACCAATACCGATATCGCCCTGCCGAGCGAGTAGGCAACACCGCTGCCGCACAACATCCACACGATAAAGGTAACGGCGGCAATTGCCATAACCGACGGCACAAATATCGCCGATACCCTGTCTGCCGCCTTTGCGATAGGCGCTTTTGAGGCGGAAGCGTCGCTTACCATTTTAATAATTTGCGAAATTGCGGTGTCCTCGCCTACCTTTTCGGCGCGGCATTTTAAAAATCCCGAACTGTTTACGGTAGCACCCGAAACACGGTCGCCCACCGCCTTATCAACAGGTATGCTTTCGCCCGTCAATGCAGATTCGTCCACCGCGCTGACGCCCTCAAGCACTACGCCGTCGGTCGGTATGCTGTCGCCGGGGCGGACAACGAAAACATCGCCTACCCTTAAATCCGCCGCAGGTATAACGGTTTCTTTCCCGTCGCGTATTACGGTTGCGGTTTTGGGGCTTAAATCCATAAGGCTTTTAAGCGCATCGGCGGTCTTGCCCTTAGAGCGCGCTTCAAGCATTTTGCCCACGGTTATAAGCGCCAGTATCATCGCCGCCGATTCATAATAAAGGTCATGCATATAGGCGTGCGCGTGGGCAGGGTGTACCGTCATTGCAAAGGTTGCGTACAGGCTGTAAAGCAGCGCCGCCCCTGAACCGAGCGATACAAGCGTATCCATATTGGGCGAGCGGTTGATAACCGCCTTTGTTCCGCTTATAAAGAACTTTTGGTTTATTACAACTACAGGGATGGTAAGCACCAGTTCGGCAAGCGCAATGCCTATGTGGTTGCCGTCAAGAAACGCCGGCAGCGGCCAGCCCCACATCATATGCCCCATTGAAATGTACATAAGCAGGGCAAGGAATATAAGCGAATAGATAAGCCGGTTTTTAAGGTTTTTAAAGCCCGAATCAGGTAACGAGTTCTGCGGTTTTTCCGCCGACGCAGGGTCGCTTGCCCCGTAGCCTGCCTTTTGCACCGCCGCGATTATCGCCTGCGGAGAGGCGGTTCCCTCTACCGTCATTGAATTTGTAAGCAGGCTGACGGCGCAATCGGTCACGCCCTCAACCTTTTTTACCGCTTTTTCAACCCTTGCCGAACAGGCGGCGCAGGTCATTCCGGTAACATTGTATTTTTTCATAACTGTCATCTCCGTCAGTCATTATTTATGGTAAGTTCCGCCCCCGTTTATTTTAAACGCGCGGTAGACCTGCTCGGCTAACATTACACGGGCAAGGTCGTGCGGAAAGGTCATATCGGACATTGAAAGTTTAAGGTTTGCCGCCGCTTTTACCGCGTCCGCCAAGCCGTAAGAACTGCCTATTACAAAAGCCGTGCAAGGCGCGCAAACGGAGTTGTCTTTAAGCAGTCGGGCTACGCCCTCGCTGCTTAACTTTTTACCCTCAATGCACATCGGCACAAGGTATGCGCCGCGCGGCACAGCGGCAAGTATCTTTTTGCCCTCGGTTTCAAGTGCTGCGCTTATTTCGGCTGCGCGCGGTTTATCGGGCAGTTTTTGCGGCGGAATTTCGGTAACGGTTAAATCGCAATAACCCGAAAGCCGCTTTTTGTACTCGGCAAACGCCTGCTTTAAAAATTCTTCCTTAATTTTTCCTACTGCTATTATGTGTACTTTTTGCATATATCCTCGGTTTGTCCTTTATTTTTTTAAAAAACTGTGATTTTGTTGCGCTCGGGCGCGGCAACCGACAGTATATAATCTTCATTTTCCGCCATACCGCCGTCCATCAGCGAGGCTTTGGCGGCGCTTGCAGCAAGTGTAGGCAGATTGTTTTCGCGGCTTAAGTGCGCTAAAATTATCCGCGTTGTGCCGCTTTTTACAAAATCGGGCAGCTCCGCCGCCGCCGCAGTGTTTGAAAGGTGACCTTCGCTGCTTAAAATGCGCTGCTTTAACTCATATGGGTAACTTGGGTTTTTTTGCAGCATATTAACATCGTGGTTGGATTCAAAAACAACGGCATTTACGCCTTTTATAGTGCTGCGTATCTCGTCGCTTACCGTGCCGAGGTCGGTACATACCGCCGCCGAACTGCCGTCGGGCAGGTCGATTCTGAACCCTGAAGAACCGGGGCAGTCGTGGCTTGTGTTAAACCTTGTAAGCAAAAAATCACCTGCCGCCGCAGTCTTGTCTACCGCCGTGCCGCAGTAGCCGGGGTTTACCGCCGCCTTTCGCTCCAGCGTTTCAAGCGTGGTTGCGGATGCAAAAACAGGGACTTTAAAACGCTTTGTAAATGTCTTAAGCCCTGCAATATGGTCGGTATGCGTGTGGGTCACCACTACCGCCGCAAGGGTTTCGGGCGCAACGCCGATACCGTCAAGCGCCGCAACAATGCGCTTGGTGCTCACTCCCGCGTCAATAAGTATACCGCCCGAACGGCAGCCTATGTATATACAATTTCCGCTGCTTCCGCTGAAAAGCGGACAGATTTTTGACATAACTGTTTCTCCTTTTTCGCGGTTCCCCACGGTTACAAACTCATTGTATACCAAAATGGTATGCTTTTCAAGGGGTTTTTACAAAAATCGAAAATTTTTATATCGTGCTAATGAGTAAGAAGGGAACTTTGGATTTTAGGCTGTGGTTTATTAGGCATTGGATGTTAGACGGTAGATATTAGACAGTGGTAACGGTAGATGGTGCGGACAGACGGCAAATATCGGATAAGCCGCACTTCCGCGGCCTGCGCCTGCCGCCGCAAACCACTTCCGCGCGGCTTGCCCGATATTCGCCGCCTGTTATCAAAACTACCGCCGGTCACATCTAATATATAAAATCTAATGTCTAAAGTCCAGATCACCGCCCAAAATCTAAAATAGCTCCGAACAGTTCACGGGCGAACCAAACATCGGGCACTGTGAAAGTTTTTCCGTTAAGGTAATTTAAAATTCCTGCGTCGGTTTTAAAATCGAAGGTCAGTTTATAAGAATAAAGCGCTTGTTTATTAAAGCCCTCCGACCGCGCCGCACCCAGTCTGCCGTACTTCCCGTCGCCGAGCAGGGGACAGCCGATTGACGCCATATGCGCGCGGATCTGGTGCGTTCTGCCCGTTATAAGATGAACCTCAATAAGCGCGCGTCCGTTTTTTGCTGCCAACACTTTATATTCCGTTTTGACGGTCTTTGAGCCGTCACTCATACTGTCGGACAAAAAGACCTTGTTTTTATTGCTGTTTTTTTGTAAATAACCGGTCAGTACTGCGCTGTTTTTGCGCGGCACGCCCACGGTTACGGCAAGGTAGCGTTTATCAATTTCGCGCAGCTTGATTTTATCGCACAATATACGCAGCGCTTCGGCGTTTTTTGCGGCTATTACTATGCCGCCCGTGTTGCGGTCAATGCGGTTGGCAAGCGCGGGCGCAAAACTGTTTTCGTCATCGGGGCGAAATTCACCCTTTTCGTACAGGTAACGCTGTATTCTTGCAATAAGGGTGTCGCCGTACTCGTTTTTATCGGGGTGGACAAGAAGTCCCTGCGGTTTATCGGCAAGTAAAATATTTTCGTCTTCATAAATTACCGAAATACGGCTGCCTGCCGACATAAAATCATATTTCGGGGTTTTGGGGCGAAAAACTTCATCGGGCAGATAAGCGTCAACCACATCGCCCTCTTTAAGCCGCGTACCTATCTCGGCGCGTTTGCGGTTTACCTTTATATCCTTTTTGCGTATGGCTTTGTAAACCAGCGGCAGCGGAGCGTATGGAGCCGCTTTTGAAAGAAATTTATCAAGTCTTTGACCGGCATCATTGCCGTTTATTTTAAAACTTTTCATATAATCACCGAAATTCTTTTAAATGCTGCGCGGCGCGAACAGTCTGCCCACTGCCGAAAACTTTTCATTTTTTAATTATAACATATAAAACCACTTTGCAAAAGTCCGTAAATGGTGTATAATTAAAATAATATTAAATAAAGAGTTTTATTTTATATCACGGCATATTTAATCGGAGGAACTTATGGCAACTGTTCACAGAGGGCACCGCGGACGGATGCGGAAAAGGTTTCAGGAATCGGGCATTTTCGCATTCAGGGACCACGAAGTTATCGAAATGCTGCTGTTCGGCAGTATACCCAGGGGGGATACAAGCGGGATAGCCTGCGCGCTGTTGGAAAAATTCGGCTCGGTAAGCGGCGTGTTTGAAGCGTCATATGACCAACTTTTAGAGGTTGAGGGAATGGGCGAGGCAAGCGCCGGTATGATTTCGTTTATGCTGCCGATTTTTAAACGCTACTATTGCAGGGAAAACGGTGATATTACCTATTCGTCTTATGATTATGTAGATCCGCTGCGCGGTGTATTGGGCGACTTTTCAAGCGAGCATATTGCCGCTTTGTACCTTGGTAAAAATGATAATATACTGTATGCCGAAAAGGTCTTTAACGGCGGATTCGACAGTTCGGAATTTTCGGTTTTAAAACTTATAAAACGGGCAGTGGCTTCGGGCGCTTCTAAATTTGTTGTGGCGCATAACCACCCAAGCGGCGTGGCGGTGCCGTCTTCGCGCGATGTAAGGGCTACCGAAAGCATAAAAGTTTGTTCCGAGACCTTCGGCGTTCCGCTTGTTGACCACCTTGTTATGGTAGATGACGATTATATTTCAATGGCGGAAAGCAAGATGTACTCTTATATTTTTGCAAGTTTCAATGATGACGACAATGATGACGGATATTATTACTATGACGATAATTATGATGACGGCGGCGGTGAGACCGACGGCGGCGAAGCCGACGGTCAGCAAGAGCAGCCCGAATAAAATTTTCGGAGGTTTAAAAGATGAAAAGACTTTTAATGTGTATACTTTGTTTGGGCATTGCGCTGTCGGCGGTTTTTGCGCCCGTGGGCGCCGAAACGGCAAATCCGACCTTTACATTTTCGGAAAATGCCGACGGTACGCTTACCCTTTCTGCTTGTGTGACGGGGGGTACTGCGAATATCACCGTGCCGTCAGAGTTTGGCGGCAAGACCGTAACGGCGGTAGGCAACCGTGCGTTTAATTCCGTTGCAGGGGTTAAATCGGTCACATTACCCGAATCAATTACAGGCGTGGGTGTTGCTTCGTTCAGCGACTGCGCCGACCTTACGGATATCAGCGGCACAGGAGTAAAAAACATAGGCGCACTGTCATTTTCAAATTGTCTTAATCTTGCTGATGCGGATTTTCCGAATGCCGAAAAAATTGATGAAAACGCATTTTTAAACACCGCGGTTATTAACCGTGCACCGTCCGATTCAGCCGTTTACATAGGTAAAACACTTTACAGATTTAAGGGTACTGTGCCCGAAAATACGGTTTTTACGGTTGAGGACGGTACGCTGAGCATAGCCGACCGCGCGTTTGAAAAACAATCGGGACTTACCGAAATAGATTTAGGAAGCAGCCTTAAATATATAGGCAGCGCCGCGTTTGCGCGTTGCCCGTCACTCGGCAGTATTAAGGCGCCTGACAGCCTTTGCTCGGTCGGCGCATTTTCATTCAGCGGAACCGCTTGGTATAACTCACAACCCGAAGGCGTTGTGTATATCGGTCGCGTTGCGGTTGGCTGCAAGGGCAGCGCTGCCGAACAGATAGCAATTGCCGAAAACACCGTAAGCATAGCCGACCGCTGTTTTTACGGCTGCAAAAACATTACTTCCGTAACACTGCCGCAGGGACTTGAAACTATCGGGCGCGAGGCATTTTTCGGATGCACCGCCCTTGCCAATATAACCGTTCCGATGACCGTTACCGAAATCGGTTATCACGCTTTCGGCTTTTACGGCGATGAAGAGGAAAAATCGCTTATCGGGTTTGAAATAAATCAACCTGCACCCGAAGCGGCGTTAAAATATGCTGAAGAAAATGGGGTAGCAATATCTGACGGAAAGGTGCGCCCGATTGGCGACGCTGACGGTAACGGCGTTGTAAACTCAACCGACGCAATACTTGTGCTGCGGTATGACGCGGCCGAGGTAATACTTGTGGGAAAAGCCGCTGCAGCCGCCGATTTTGATGCTGACGGAAACATAAATTCGCAGGACGCAATAAGGCTTCTGCAATATGACGCAGGAATTTAACAGCCGCCGAACCGGACTTTGGATATTATATGTTAGACATTAGATGTGGGATGCTAGACTTTAGACATTAGATTTTAGATGTTAGACTATGGTAGCGGTAGATTGATGATAGACGGTAGGCTGCTGTTATGCTGAAACTCTTGCCTCCACCTGACGGGGGAGGTGGCACGGCGTAGCCGTGACGGAGGGAGAGAAAAGACTAGAGGTAAGAACTATTTGCCGTTTATTATTAATCTTAAATACGGTAACGGTAAAATGATAACAGACGAAAATTGCATCTCTAATTTACTTTAGTTCTTCTCTCACTCAAACTAGATGTTAGATATTAGATTTTAGATGTTAGACCGTGGTAAAGGTAGACTGATAATAGACGGTAGGCTGCTGTTATCCACAAACTCCTTGGCTCCCTCTGACTGCGGGAGAGAAGAAAGGCAACTAAAATCATAATTTACCGTCTATCAACAAGTATAAAAGCGTAAGAATAGTAAAATCGGGTTGCGCAAAAAAGTCCGCCCCTAAAAATCCCGTCCGCCGCCGAAAACATTCGTTTTCAGGCGGTGCATAACGCAGCAATGCAATAACAGTACACAATCTGCAAATGCACCGTCGCCAAGCGTTCCGCTTGGGGCGGCGGACGGGATTTTTAAGGGCGGACAATATTCAGCGCATACGGCAGCCTGTTTAATGAAAAAACCAAAGCGAAGCGACTTTTACCGTATGTTATCAAACCACCGTTACCGCGGTCTAAGGTCTAATGTCTAAAGTCTAACATCTAAATTGCCTCCCTTCCGCGGTCTGCGCCTGCCGTCGCAAACCACTTCCGCGCGGCTTGCAGCGTTGACAGTAATTTCGGTTCACCGTTTAAAAGTGCGTGATGATGGTAAAAGCGGTTGTCGGTGCCCACCGCCCGCCCCTGCCTGCCCGACCGCGGCGGAAAACTGCGTTTTCAGGCGGGTGCGCGGTAGGGAAAGACGATAACAATATGCAAATTTGGGGCGCGCCGCCCCCAAGCGGAACGCTTGGCGCCGCGGTCGGGCAGGCAGGGGCGGACCCAAGAACAGCATAACAAAAATGAAAAACTAACGGTAATCACAGTTTATTGTCTGTTTGCAATTTGGCGGTGCGTGCAAACCCTTGCCTTCACCTGTCGGGGTGTGAGTGTCCGGCGGACACCTGACGCGAAGCAGAAACTCTTGCCTCCATCTGATGAGGGAGGTGGGTTTTGCCCGTAGGGCAAAACTCGGAGGGAGAGAAAAGACTAGAGGTAATAACAATTTACCGTCTGTTGTTATACTAAAATATTTTAACGGTAGTTTTAATAACAGACGATAATTACATCTCTGTTTTGCCTTAGTTCTTCTCTCACTCAAACTAGATGTTAGACATTAGATATTAGATATTAGATGTGGATATCGGTAGTTTTGATGACGGACGGCAAGCGTTGCTTGCAATTAGCCTTTTTCTCTCCCTCAGTCAAAAATCTTAGATTTTTGACAGCTCCCTCGTCAGAGGGAGCCAAGGAGTTTGTGGATAACAGCAGCCCACCGTCTGTCATCAGTCTACCGTTACCCACATCTAACATCTAAAATCTAATGTCTAACATCTAGATTGCATCGCCCCCGAAAGTCCTGAAAACTTTCGGGGGCGATGCAGTATTTTTATTCTTTATTTATCGTATTTGTTCCAAAAACGCTTAACCGTTTCTTCGTATCTTACCGGCTCAACATAATAACTCAGCGCGTGACCTGCACCCGGAACAACCAAAAGGTCTTTCGGCGAAGCACAGGCAGCGTAGTTTTTGTATGTCATTTCAATCGGCACAAATTTATCGGCGCTGCCGTGAATGAACAGCACGGGAACTTTTGCGTTTTTTAATGCGGTAACGGTTGAATACTCATTTGCTCCGACAAGCAGTTTGCGTTTGCACATAACGTCGGCAATGTATTTTTTGGTAACATATGGTACATGCAGGTTTTTGCGTGCGATATGATGCCATATCTCTTCGGGTGAAGTAAATCCGCAATCGGCAATTATGCCGTGTACTTCTTCGGGTAATCCGTCACCCGATGCCATAAGCACCGTGGCAGCGCCCATTGAAACGCCGCACAGATATACGGGGAGTTCGTTGCCCAACTGCTCTTTTGCGGTGCGAACCCAATCGATGCAGTCGTATCTTTCAACCAGTCCGAACCCCATATAGTCGCCGCCGCTGTCATTCTGTCCGCGCTGTTCAACATACAGCACATTGCAGCCGCTGTTGCGGAAAAAGTCGGATATCAGACCGAAATCTTTATCCCAGGATGACCGCCAGCCGTGAACGGCGATTATAAGCCGCTTGGCGTTTTCACAGGGGATGTAATGACCTACAAGGCGAGTGCCGTCGTGCGCTACGGTCTCAACAATTTGATTTTCTGAACTTCTTAAATTTTCCGCCGCTTCAAGCGCCTCTGCAGGAACGGGCGAGTTTTTGGCAGAACCCGAAATCAGCCCCGTCGCTTTCCTCATAACTTTAGGCGGAGTTCGGTCAAGCGCGGTGTTTATAAGCAGTTTTGTGCCGAAATAGGTCAGTGCTGCGCCAACCGCCAGCGTACCTATCGAAGCGCCGGAAATTGCGGCTGCATTCCTCAGGGCTTTGTTGTTGCTTTTTTTACTCATATCACATTCTCCTTTCGTCGCGCCGAATTTTGTTCAGGCGCATTCTTGCAAGTAAATTTAATAAATCTTACATTTATATTACTATTTTATTTTACCACTTTAATATGATTTTATCAA
>CAVALG010000085.1:0-2479 GCA_963589585.1 Roseburia sp. AF12-17LB | reverse complement strand
AATTGCCAAAGCAAAGTATTTGCGCGCTTCATCTTTATTACCTGCGGCACGGTAACATTTTCCTATATATCGCATTGAAGCCGCGCGCTCGTCTTTCCATACGGCTGATTTCAAACTGAGATGTTTTTTAAGGGTTGTAATTGCCTTATCCCACATACCATTAAACATATACTCGCGCCCAAGATAATGAGTATTCCTGTCGTTATTCGGGTCTTCTTTAACCGCTAACTCCAATAACCCTAAATATTGTCTGCGTGATTTCGCAGGATCCGGGTAGTGATTAAGCTGTACGCCGTCTGCAGTTAAATAACGTGGGTTTTTACCATCAAATTGCAAAACTTCGTGTACGGGGTTTACCCAATGAAATCCGTGTCGAGAATGAATTTTTTCTGCATAAAACACATAACCTTCACTGCCGTCGGGGTTGAAACTCCAGATATATCTGTATTTTAATGTGTCTGCTCCTTTTTTCCAGGCTTCTTCAACTTTTTTACGCCAGCCTTTTTCAAACACTTCGTCAAGGTCTGTACATACGCAAATATCGGCATATTCCGGAACAAGTTTCAAACTCTCGTTTCTTGCGCTATCAAATCGCCAAGGTGTAATAGTCTTATTGTACACCTTTACGCCCAATTGACGTAAAATTCTGTCGCACCCGTCTGTTGAGCCGGTATCAAGCACAATAATTTCATTGGCTTCTTTCATAGATTCAACCCAACGCTTACAAAATTTTGCCTCGTTTTTGCAAATAGCATAAACGCAAACATTAAACACATTCATTTTATTTTTCACCTTTAATATCAATATGTACGCACGGCATATCTGCCGTGCGTGCTGATTAAACAGTAATTAGTTAATCCTGAATATAGTAACAGTTGCAGAAGCGTGACCATTGGGCCTTAATGCAATTGCTTCGCTTGTATCGTTCACAAAAGCATAAGTTGAACCTGCGGTAGCCTCAAATATTGCACTGCCGCTAACATTGCCTGATTCACCGCTTCCTACACTTTCGGCTGTAACCGAATCGGCAATAACGGTAGGTGTTGGAGTTAATTGTTCAAAAGCAATTGCAGGTGAAACACTTGATGTGCCGTTGTTTGCTGCGTTAATCGACCATACAGCATAGTACTGACCGGCATCATTTATTGTGAATATGCCCGTTGCAGCAGAATAACCGATGTTTGCTGCAACATTTGCAGTCGAAAACAATATATTTGCTCCGTTTGCTACTGTTGATTCGGTATTATCCGTAACAAAGGCGGCTGTGTTAAACGACGGCCCTGTAGGACCGGTTGCACCTGTAGCGCCTGTCGGCCCCGTAGGACCGGTAGGACCTGTTGCACCTGTAGCGCCTGTCGGCCCCGTAGGACCGGTAGGACCTGTTGCACCCGTAGCGCCTGTCGCTCCCGTAGGACCGGTAGGACCTGTTGCGCCTGTAGCGCCTGTCGGCCCCGTAGGGCCGGTAGGACCTGTTGCGCCTGTAGCGCCTGTCGGCCCCGTAGGGCCGGTAGGACCTGTTGCGCCTGTAGCGCCTGTCGGCCCCGTAGGGCCGGTAGGACCTGTTGCGCCTGTAGCGCCTGTCGCTCCCGTAGGACCGGTAGGACCTGTTGCGCCTGTAGCGCCTGTCGGCCCTGTAGGACCGGTAGGTCCTACAATAGCGCTCGGGCAACAATAACTGCAACCGCAACCGCGTGAACGCGGACAGCAATCTTCGGCTCTTATCGGACTTCTTTGTATGGTTTCAATAACTTCGTGATAATTTTCACACATAATTATCAGGGAAATATATTCCCGTTTACCTCCCTTGGCTGTGTTTTGGATTTCCGTTGGGGATACCCCTTTAATATAATATGTCGGGAGGAATTATGAGTTGAATATTATAAGTCGTATATATAGGAAGCGCGGCGGTGAAAAGTAATTACTCTTCACCGCCGCTATGTTGGGGTTGGAACAAGCTAAATAAAATAATTTTACAGTTCTGCTTTGCCTTTGTGTATACCTGTTACCGAGAACTGTACCCACTCTGCAATATTTACTGCATGGTCGCCGATTCTTTCAAAATATTTCGCAATCATCAAAATATCTATGGCATACTCGCCGTCGGCACTGCGATTTGCTATCATTTCAACAAGTGAATTTTTAACTTTTATAAAATATTCGTCGATAATGTCATCACTTTTTATTACTTTTTCGGCAAGTTTTTCATCGCGTTTTACATAAGCGTCAACACTGTCTGTTACCATTTTAATCAATGCTTTAGCCATATTGCCTATATTTTCGCACTCGGCGTAACTTCTGCCGTTTAAGAATGTGATAATTTCGGCAATATCGGCTGCCTGGTCGCCGATTCTTTCCATATCGGTTATCATTTTAAGCGCTGCCGAAATCTGCCTTAAATCCCTAGCAACAGGTTGCTGCTGTAAAAGCATTTTAAGACAAATGCTTTCAATATTTCTTTCCATCTGGTCAATTTCCGCGT
>CAVALG010000084.1:0-3893 GCA_963589585.1 Roseburia sp. AF12-17LB | reverse complement strand
AACAATAAAATATTCTCTTTTTTCAGGCTTGGCTCCGTAATAATTGCTGAGTGAGTCAAGTTCCTTATCAAAATACGCAGCACCCGGAATATCAAGATGAAAACGCTCTAAATTTACTCTGATAATTTTTGCGATTTTGCGTTATCTGCGACTGTTATCGGTCTTATTATATAATCGCTCATCTTTATCCCCCTTAAAAATTCCACGGCAGGTATGCCGCCCCGATTGCCAAAATCACCGACGGAAGCATATTGGCGACATTCAACTTTTTGCCCCAAACGAGATTTACACCGATACAGAAAATCAAAACCGAGCCTATCAGTGACAAATAAGCAACCGCGGTTTGCGTCATTACGGGTGAAACGAGCCTTGCAAGCAGTGTGATTCCACCCTCGAAAACAAACACGGGAATTGCCGAAAAAATTGCGCCTTTACCCATTGAAGAAGTCATTACCGCGATTATAATGCAGTCCAGAACCGACTTGACCGCAAGGGTTGAATAATCACCAAGCAAACCATCCTTTATTGCGCCGACAATAGCCATTGCGCCTATTGAAACGGTAAGCGACGCCGTTACAAAGGCGTTCACAAAACCGGCGTCACCACTGTTTCCCGTTTTCTTTTTAAGCCACTCGCCGAAACGCTCAAAGCCTTTTTCTATTCCTATCAGTTCGCCGATAATAGTACCGAACGCCAAACACAACACCACAAGCATAGATTTGCCGCTGCTTATTTTCGAACCGCTGATTTTAAGCATTCCCTCCATTGCACCTGCTATGGCTATAAAAATAACGCTGACTCCGCAGGCTTTATTAAGGGATTCGCGCTGCTGTTCTTTAAACATTTTTCCGGCAAAAAGTCCTATAACTCCGCCAAGCACTATTCCCACACTGTTTATTATCGTTCCAAGCCCGACCATCCCGATTTCAGCCCTTGTGTTAAAATTTTTTGTTCTTAATATTTTTAATAACGATTTACCGAATATTATACCGCAGAATTATTAAGAATTCTACCGACATAAAAAGCAGAAAACGTCGTCCGATTTATATCTCTGGGTAACTGTAGTTTTTAGGTAATGACATTAGGTAATCGGCAGACACCCTGAAGTAATTGCAAAGAGCCTTTATATCATCTATGCTCGGTTCGTATTTGCCGCACTCTATATACGATACCTTCCGTTGAGTCATATTTACAGCCTTACCGAGTTGTGTCTGATTTATATTTTTCTTTTCACGAAGCAGTCTGATTTTTTCACCGAAGGAAATCATCATTTACATCACCTGCGTTATTTTACAATAGAAAGAAAATATCTATTGACAAATAGACGGAAAATGTCTATAATTGTTTCAAGAGTTCCGCTTTTTGCGCAAAACTCGACAATTGTAATAGGCCGAATTACAATTTTGTAAAAACAGGAGGTTTAATTATGTCAGAACAAACTTTTGAAAATCAGCAGATGATTTCTGCCAAATCGAAGGGAACGGCAGCCGTGCTTTGTTTTTTCTTCGGCGCTCTCGGAGTACACCGCTTTTATGCAGGAAAAATAGGCACCGGTATACTTTGGCTTTTGACGCTCGGATGTTGCGGTATCGGCGCGCTTGTTGATTTTATTATGATACTCTGCGGTTCGTTTAAAGATAAAGACGGCGCCGTTATAAAATAGCACTTACAATCTGGCGCAGAACTTAAAACTTCTGCGCCTGCCAATCACCCCTTTATCGGCACACATTTCGGAGATGATTAAATGAATATCGGTTTGGTTTTGTCCGGCGGAATGGCAAAGGGCGCATATCAAATAGGAGCGTTAAAAGCGCTGAATGAGTTTATACCGCTTAAAGAAATTAAATATATAAGCTGCGCTTCCGTAGGGGTTCTTAACGGATATGCGTATGCCACCGGCAACCTGGACGGCGCCGAACATATGTGGAAAAACATCTGCGTTGACGATACAAGGCTTATTATTACCCAAATGCTCAAAAGCAGTATGCTGCAACAAAACATTAAAGATATTTGTATGCCGAAAAAAATTCCGGAATCGGTTTTTTATTGTTCCTTATTTGATTGGAGCAACAAAAATATTGTTTATAAAGATTTATCTTCGGCAAATGCCGAACAAATCCCGAAATATCTTAAAGCCAGCGTGGCAATGCCGATTTATAACCATTCTGTTCGGATTGACGGCACAGCCTACTTTGACGGTGCGCTTGTAGACAACATACCGGTCTATCCGCTTTTAAAGCACAACCTTGATTATATTATATGTATTTATTTTGATAACACTTGTTATAAGTTTGAGAGCACCTATTTTGATAACAAAGTAATTAAGATTTTCTTTCCGTGCGACGGCATAGTCAGGCAATCGTTTGTTTTCAGAAAAGACAATATAGAAAATATGATAAAAGACGGGTACGACAGAGCCATACATATTTTTAAAACCGTTTTTTGCGAAGGGTTTGAAAATTTGAATTACATTTACCGTACAATAAGCTATATGAACGAAACGGCAGGCGCAGAAAATTTACGCATAACCGGAGATATGCTTGTTACAAATTTAAATCGAATAACACAAAAACTGACAAGAAAAAAAGTTTTATAACGGAGTGGATTTTATATGAAAAAGGCACTTAAAATTATATCTGTATCGGCAGGAGTAATCGGCGTCGTATCGGCAATTATCGTAGGATATATGTATATCAATGATATAACACGACGAGTTAAAGACATTAAATTAAAAATCAGTGAGATAAAGAGCCGCGGAAAGTGCTTGGCGAAAAGCGAATGAACCTTAACAGCCGCAGAAAATATTTTAACAGAAAAAAGCCGACCGGTTCCATAGCGTTGCTGATTTTAGGCGCACTCATATTCATATTTGCCCTTTCCTCTGACTGCAATTTTATATTAGCAATTTTCGGTTTGGCATTGTCCGCCGGAGCCGTTTATATGATAACGGCATTCAGCCTCGCTCACTCTGATGATACAATAGACAATTTCTGCAACTCCTTGGCAGCCGAATACTGCGCAGCAAAAAAAGCAACCGTCTGCTCTTACGGCAAAACCGCTACAGAAACTGTTTGCACAAGCGGTTATTGCTTTGAAAACATTTTCGGCGCCCGAAAAGCGCGGTTGGGGAAAGACAAGGTGTGGCGGTCTTCAATTTTTGAAATTCTTTGCGTTTTTTTCACAACAGATAAAGTATACTGCTACATAAAGAAGATATCGCTCATATCGGATGAAAGCAGCGACAGCGAAAAAATCTTCGATTTATGCGACATCAAAACAGTTTCATTTGAAAAAATAAACGGAGCGGCATTCGTTGCAATTGCCGTTCCGGGAGATGAAAAAATTAATATAAAATGCTCAACAGCCGAATATGCCGAACTCCTTTGCAACAGAATTAAACAAACCCTTTACTTAAGGTAATTAAGGTGTGTGTAAACAAGGCGGGAAAATACTCCGTTTTAGGAACCGTTGTACCCTGATTGCTTTGTCTACACTTGTTTTGAAACGCGCCCTTTGCCGATGAAATATCCGGCAGGGGCGTCTATTTGCAATTCATAACGCGCTGACAAAACAATTACCGCCCTGCAACTAAATTTGTATTATGTTTTAATTACAAAAGTTAATACTGTTTAATTATTGTTTGCGCCGGTTACCGCAATTGGTTTTCCGTGCGCTTTTTATTTTGAGCGCTGCATTATAATATTGCATTTATTTTGATTGACATATTTAAAAACAGGCTCGCGGAAGTGGGCTGCGGCGGCAGTCGCAGGCCGCGGAAGTGAGCCGAACACAGAAATAAAAGCATTTTCTGTTAACAAACACAAAAACATTTATTTTAATACAGTTAAAATTTTCGTGATGACCGCGACAGAATCCGGGCGAAAGTCCGGTTT
>CAVALG010000083.1:0-14833 GCA_963589585.1 Roseburia sp. AF12-17LB | reverse complement strand
TGATCTTTATCTGCGTCTTCGTGATTGGAGATTACCTTTTCACAATAGTCACAGACGTGGTTTTTATCTGCATCCTCGTGGTTGGAAATTACCTTTCCGCAGTAATCGCAGATATGGTTTTTGTCTGCGTCTGTGTGGTTTGAATACACCTTACCGCAGTAATCGCACTTGTGGTCTTTATCTGCGTCTTCGTGATTGGAAATGGTCTTACCGCAAAGGTCGCAGATATGATTCTTATCCGTATCTTCGTGCAGGCACACATATCCGCACTCGCTGCACACGCCGTCTGACCACTTATGATCTTCGCTTGCCACAATCACGGCACCGCAGCAGCTCCATTTTTGCTCATGAGCAGTTGCTGTCCTTGTTGTCCACTGTTCCGTACCGCCCTCGTGGTTTGCAGGGTCAAGTTTGCCGTATTTTTCACCGCAATCTTTACAAACCGCCTTTTCGGTACAGGTGGCCTTGCCGCCCGAACAGTTATTTGTTTCAAGCCCGCTGCAATTCTCTACCGTGCACTTGCGTGTATGCGTACCGTCGCCGTTCGATTTCCATTCGCCGAAAGTATGCCCGTCATTAACTGTCACGGTCATTTCGGCAGTGTTACCTGCCTTATCGGTAACAACGATTTTCTGCTGCCCGTCCGCCGGAGAGAGGACAAAGCTGTTATTTTCGTCAAGCGTGACCTCCGTTTTATTGACAATAACGGTATCGATATACTTCTCGTCAATGGTAACGGTTTGCGCATCGCAATAGATCTTACCGTTCTCTATGCCTTTGATTACGGGATTTTTAGAGTCAAGCACAATGCCGTCCGAGCAGATATAATCCGTATTGCCTGCTTTATCGGTCAGTCTGACATAGATAATATATTCGTTATCAGGGTCTATACTGAACGGTGCGGTGTACGCCGTGAAGGTCATACCGTCAAGTTCCGTTTTGGTCAATTTCTTATTTGACAGCAAATATTCAATCTTGACTGTTTCACCGCTGTTGTCGGCTGCGGTAATTGTAACCGTTTGCGTGTCCTTGAAGAACAGCCCGAAGGTGATATCATTTAAAAAACTGTTCCATTTATTTTCGCCGATAACGATTTTACCCGTGGGTTTTTCAACATCTTCCCACCGTGCTTTAACAGTTATATTATACGCAGGCATAGTTTTGGGAATTTCCTTATCCCAACCTATGAATTTATAGCCTTTTCTTGTCGGGTTGGCAGGAGCGGCAATTGCCGTGCCGTAGTCCTGTGTGATAGAAGCAATCTTACTGCCGCCGTTGGTATCAAAGGTAATTGTATATCGGTTGATTTTCCACTGCGCCGTGATAGTCACATTCTCCGCGGGCATTGTTTTGGGAATTTCCCGATCCCAACCGATAAAGGTATAGCCTTCTCTTGTCGGGTTCACAGGAGCGGTAATCGTCGTGCCGTAGTCCTGCGTGATGGAATCAATTTCACTCCCACCGGCGGTGTCAAAAGTAATCGTGTATTTATTCGTATTCCATACCGGATAGAGCGTCAGCGCCTCGTTTTGAGTATAAACAGCATCAAGACCGTAAATCTTTTCGCCGCCGTCAACGGTCGCCCAGCCTACTTGCGTGTAGCCTGTGCGGGTAAACAGCTTACCTTTCAGCGTGAGGGCATCGTTATAGAACTTAATGTCCGTTACCGCGTCGCCCGTGCCGTCCGAACCGGGGAGATAAGTGATATCATAGATGCTTGCGATACGCACATAGGTCTTACCGGAGAGCAGCGCAAGTATTTCATTCCATTGCGCTTTAAGCGCGTTATTCAATGCGTTGTTTTCCTCGCTTGTCAGCGTTTCGCCCGCCACAGCGCGTCTGTATAATTCCTGCATTTCTGCGGAAAGTGGCGGAATTGCCGTTTCTGCGGCGTCCTGCACCGAAGAACCTAAAAACATCCGTGTATTGCTGTCATAAAGAAATCCGTAGAATACGGACATCGCAACAGCCTGCGTATTGCCTGTTACGGTCAGTACGCCGCTGTACATAAAAATATTACCTGCGCTCAGTCCGTCCGTCATCGTAACGCTGCCGCCGCACTGGGTATATTTATATATGGCCTGCGGACAGTTCAGCGTAAGAGTTCCGTTGCCGAGTACGGATATCGAGTAGATTTTTTTGTCGATACTTTCGATGCTGTTTTTACCGTCAAGTGTAATAAAGAGGGGACTTTCATCTCCGATATATCTGTCATTAACGGTAACGGAGATGAGGCTTGTATTCTTCAGCTTTAAATTCGGGAAGATACTGCCGTATTTCTCATGCTTGCCGGTTGAGTAGATTTCCAGAGCGTCTGCTTGTGTAACACCGGTATACTCAAGGTACCTGAAGCTCTTTCCCTGCGGGAGAATGAATGAAGCGGATCCGTCTCCGAAAATATCTGTACAGTTATCCGGCGTGACCTCTACAGGTCCGTCGCCGCGATCCAGAAACAGACCGATGCCGCCCCAGAAGTCAGTAAGCGTTGAAACACTTGCAGGCACGGGATCGCCGGGCTCATAGATGTTTCCGTTTTCATCTTTCCACCACAGTTTTGCGTCTGCTGAGGCATAAGAAGGACGGATCAGACCCTCGGCAGAGGGTGCGGCGAAAGTGCCGTCTTTTTTTACAACAATGTTAATGTAGTTACGGCTTTCGCCGGGTATGTATGCCCTCGACCACACCTCGACTACTTTCAGGCTGTCGGCGTCAAGACCTGACGGCAGCTCAAGAACGGGGCGGAAACCGAGGTAAGAATAGGTGTCTGCCGCATTACTTCTGTCGCAGAAGTGCTGCGAAGTGTACCCGCGGACCGAACGATAACGCCCGTCACCGCTTTTGGTCCATATGTCCTGCCCCCAGGAAGCTATGAGACTCCAGTTCTTGATATAAGCAGTTGATTTGCCTAAAATCGCATCCCACTCATTATTGGAAGGGTCGCCGCTTCCGCCGTAGCCGCCGTTACTGGCGTTTCCCGCGGACGGTGCGCGCAGGGTATAGTCGATGCTGCCGCTTGTGTAGGTCTTGCCGTAGATCATTTCTTTTTCGTTCAGCTCGCTCCAGCTTGTTGCGTTGGCTGCATTGCAGTCGGCAATAAACAGGCTGTGCTCGTAGGATGCGGTATCTGTGTCGGTTTCATCTTTCAGTGCATAGGCATCCACTGTGCCTACATAGGTGAACGGCACATAGTGCATTGTTTTGTCCGGCAGAACATCGTTTGCCGTGCCGGGAATACCCAGCGCCGACAGGTCAAAGTAGTATCTGTCGCCGGGCGTGAGAGTAAACTGCTCGTTTACTTTATTTTTTACCGTAAACGAAATATTCCGGAATTCGCCGGCATAGTCGGTTTTATAATCTCCGTTACACTGTTCGCTGAACAGTTTCAGGGTATAGTTGCCGTCTGCAAGGTCGGACGGAACGGTGACGTTTGCCGTGCCGCTTTCACTTTGGTTATTATGCGCGACGCGTCCGTAATAGAGGATATTGCCGGCGCTGTCCGCAATCATAGCGGAGATATATTCGTTTTCGCCGATATTTGTTGCGCCGAAGTATTCGACGGACAGACTTTCACCTGCTTTTACATTTGTTGTTTTAGTGACAGAAATGTATAATTTGCGGCTGCTGTCCTTGATCGTCAACTTCCATTCATTGCCGGTGTACTCGGGGACTGCATTGAATCCGTCGGGCTTGCCGCCCGCGGCGGCGGATGCAAAGAGGACAGAGTCCAAATTCAAGTTAAAAGCGGGACGAACGCCCCACATATTGCTGATATCTATCCCATCGTGGTCGATATTACCAAAACCATCCACAGAGGCGACATCGCGATCCTTTTCGCCGGGGGAGCGCAGCCACCAATAGCTTGATGCCCATTTTTGATGTTCTTTATCCACAATTCGCAGATCCTGATTTACCGCAAATGCTTCCGCTGTGGAAAGTGGCCAGAATACAGCGTTATCCACCTGCTCTCCTGCTACACAGTCGGTATTCCCTCTGTTGTAACTTCCGCTTGCAAGTGTCCGTTTTTCAACAGCATCGGTTTCTTTCGCCGTCAGCTTACCCGCAAGCGTGTCTATTGCCTCTTTCAAATCGCTGTCTGCATAAGTACTGCTCGCGCCGAACTTTGACAAACCTATGTTATTTGCCGCAAGAAGGGTTATATTCCCGGCTATGCCGGCAGCGCTGTTTCCGTCATAGCCGATGACGCGCCATGCACCGGGATTATTCTCATGGTTTTGCCCAAAATACACGGTCGGTGCGTTCGCTGAGTTCGCGTTTTTACTTAGTACACTTATTGCATCTGTGCCAAATTGTATTGCAGCAGTGCCCGTTGCTGCCTCACCCTCGGCAAATACGCCTGCCGGCACAAGACATAATACCATACATAGGGTGAGCAGGATACTGAGTATTCGTTTCTTCATATTCTGTTACCTCCGTTTAGATGCGCAATATGGGCTTATTTTATTAAACAAACATTCGGTTTATCTAATTGTATCATACGCTTAAAAAAATTACAACAGCAAAAAGACAATTTATTATAAAATTTTACAGCCCCGCGCACAACACGCAGGGCTGTAATCAGACTGTTGGGATAATTCCGACAGCAGGAATGGTATGTTAGATTTTAGATGTTAGACAATAGACTTTAGATGTGGATAACGGTGGTTTTAATAATAGACGGTGAACGCTGCTTTGGTTTAATTTTTCTTTCATTAAACAGGCTGTTGTATGCGCTGAATATTGCCCGTCCGCCGCAAGCCCGCCCGCGGCGGAAAACTTTGTTTTCAGGCGGCGCAAACCGCAGCAAAGTTGATAACAATAAGCAACTGACTTTGCGCCGTCACCAAGCGTACGCTTGGCGCCGCGGGCGGGCTTTGGAGGCGGACGGGCGGCTGTGCAGCAGGGTTTTACTATTTTTGCGCTTTTTTAGACTTGATAACAGACGGTAAATTGAGATTACCATCGGTTTTTCTCTCCCTCCGGGTTTTGCCGATGGAAAAAGCCCACCGCCGCGGCTGCCGCCTTTACATCGGTCTGTTCGGGGAAAATTTATCTATAATCTTAGCGTCATATTGCAGGATAAGAACGGCGTCGCTTGAATTAACCGTGTTATCATAATTGACATTGGCGCGTTCGTACTTAGAATCGTCAAATGTTATAACCTTAGCGTCATACCTTAAAATTTCAATAGCGTCTCTTGAATCAATTATGCCGTCGGCATTCACATCGCCGAGTTTCGGGTCACCCGTGGCAGTGGGGGTAAAGGTAAACACATTGCTTATCCAAATAGTATCTAAAGAAATATTGACATAACCCTCTTTAAGGTCTATATCCTGTCCGTTGATTGAAAGTTTTGTGTTTTCATCAAACTTCCAGCCCTGCTTATAGCCCTCTTCGGTAAGTTTAATATAAATTGCGTAACTGTAGGTTTTACCCGATTCAAAGGTATCAATCAAATTGCCGTCAAGGCGGCCGTTCCAATATTCGCTTGAGGTTATGCCCTTGCCGTCAGTATCCCATCTTTCGTGGTCAATGAAATACGGCTGATTTTCGCCCGTTTTGGCTGTAAATACCGGCTTATCGCCTGCTTTAAATTTAATGCTTGCGTCCTCAATGTATATTTTTTCAACAGGGTCGGCAGGGTGTATACCCATACCGCTGATAACGCAACCCTGACCATTATATGTTGAATTTGCATATCCTCCGAACGGCAGTTTCTCGCCGTTGATTGTTATGTTTACCCTACCGGCAAACAGGTAGCCGTCCTTTGCTTTTAAATAGATTTTGTATGTGTAATCCTTGCCTTTTTCAAATTCCGAAAAACGCAGGTCGTCGGGCATATAGTATTTCTCTTTTGAATACCAATAAGCCTCTTTGGTAAGCGAAGCGCTTTCATCATACGTATATGTTTTCCAACATTCGTAGGCAATTGTAATTTTTTTGGAGTCCTCTTCGCCGAGCGTTACGGAGGCAACGGGGCTCTCGCCGTATGTGTAATCCGTTTTTGCGTTAATATCTACAATATCTATTGTTTTTATTTCGTCTGCCGATGGTTTTATAGTTTTAATGGCAGGTATAAACATATTTCTGGTATCAAGCCGGTTCACCTGTATAAGGTTCTGACTGATTCTTTCTTCGTTTAAAACTACCGTGCAATCATTTGAAAATGCGCGCCCGTTTATCGCTTTTAATTGCAGGCTGTACATATAAGTTTTGCCTGCTTCAAAGGTTGTAATGCGCTTATCTTCGGGGACATTGTATAACTCTGAAAAGTTGGAATGCCAAAATTTCACCGGCACAACGCCGCCGTTACCGTCGGACTCCATCTCTTCCCAATATTCGTCATAAACCTCATATCCGTAAAAATCCTTATCCAAACTCGGATCAATATCAGCGGTTTCCCTCGGCTCTTCGCCTGCTTTATAGTAAAGTTTAAAGGCAAACAAATTCAAATCCGTAAGGGTAGTCATTTTAAGGGCTGCAAGCGGATTTACGGTTATGTACTTATGGTCGGCACTCAAAGTAAGGCTGCTTGTATCCCGCATTCTTTTCCCGTCGTTGTAGAACGAAAATTCCGACATTTCGGCAAATGCGTAGCCGTCCTCCGCCTTTAAAACAAGACCGTAGTTATACTGTTTGCCGTACTCTAAAGTTGTGATTTTAGCGTCGCCTGCGCCGTATCTGCTTTCGTCCGAATACCAATAGGCAACAACCGACTGTGTTCCGTCCTCATTCTCTTTAAGTTCCTGTAAGAACTCATATTCAACCGCATAACCTTCCTCATATATTTGGGGATTTGTGCTTTTCGGCGCTTCGCCGGTTTTAAGTTCGTTAATCTCGTAATAAACAATCGCTTCGTTTATTACAGTGTCACTGTCGGCAAATGCCGTTACAGGTGCCAATGTAAACACCATACAAAGCGCCGACAAAATTGCAATTACTCGTTTTTGAAATGATTTCGTTTTCATAAAATACCTTTCTCCTTTACCGCAAAATATTTAAAGTTTTGTTCCGCACTGCGGGCAAAACGCGCTGCCTGCCGCAATATCGGCACCGCAGACGGTACACTTGCAGGCGAGCTTTGCGCCGCACTTATTGCAGAATTTTGACCCTTCGGCAACCTGCGCTTTACACGCAGGGCAGACCGTCATACCTGCCGCGACCTTTGCGCCTGCGCCGTTTACAACAACCGTTCTTCCGCCCGAAACAATAAAGTTTTCGATAACGCCGAAAATCTCGGACGGCAGTTTTTGCTGCTTAAAGGCACCCATACCTGCCGTTATGGCAAGCGGCCACGCAATAAACATACCTATAGCGCCTGCGCCGATTTTATCGGACCACTGACCCTCGCCCACGGTTACATTAAGCTGTTCGCCCACAACCGCCAACTGCACGCTTATCGCAAGGCGCATACCGCTTAAGGTCTTCCAGCCGTCCTTAGGCTGGCTTGCCTGCATAACATAGCCGTCCGTAGTTTGCGAACTTTGCACTTCCATACCCTTTTCGGCACGCAAAAAACTTTCAAGCCGCGAAACAACCGCATCGGTTTTAATACCGTTTAACATAAACACCCTTGATTCTGACATTTAAGAAACCTCCGTTTAATTTATATTTATTTCGTTTTCAAGGTATTGGGATATACTGTCCGCCACGGCGGTAACCGAGCGGTTTATGCCGTCTGCCGAGAGCGCCGATTGCAGAGCGCATAAAGCAACGGTAAGTTCGGTTTTTGCATCCTGCCCGTTCACCGCGATTAAAAAGGTGCAGGTGTTGTCATATACCGTTATTTCCGCCACTATGGTAGAGGAGTCCTCTTTTTCGTAAACCGCACCGTATTTGTCCAGAACTTCATACACCGCGATTATTACATATTGCCTGCCGTACGGCAAAACTCTTTTGGTAGAGGACAGGGCATTTTGCCGCAAAACGGCATTGGCTGTATTCTCCATAAACTGTCTGCCTCCGTTTCTTGTGATTTTTGTCTATTGTTTTTCAATATATCCGCTTATCGCCTCGGTGTACATATTATCGTCGGTCACCGCTTTATAGCGGCTGCCGTCGTAAACATCGGTAAAGCCGTTTGTCGCACGGTAAATTTCATTCGTTTCCACATCATAAACGCGTTCATACCCTAAAGTAGCGTCGCTTTGTTTTTGGCTGATAATATCTTGGCTTTTGTTGCGGTTTTCCCACGAGGACATAATTCCGTCCATAGTTTGGTTAAAGTTTTGGCTTATTTGCCGCGAAAGCGCGACTTGGTCATTGCTTGCCTTATTTGTTGAGTTTATAAAACTTTCGGAATATTGCAGGCTGCCCATACACTTAAAAAGCAGGTCCTGCCACTCTATCAGCGTATCTTTAACCGCTGTGATTCCCACCACATTGTACGCCATATAGTATCCGCCGTCCACGGTTTTAAGCTGATAATTCACAACCGTACCGTCCGATATTGGGCAGTTGCCGAAATCTACAATATCCGCACTGAACATTCCCTCGGCTTCGCCCGCTTCATCGGTAAAATTTGCACGCAGTATCTCATCGCCGAGCGAGAAAGCGCCGTACCCACTTGAAGAAGGGAAGCGGTCGGTTACCGTAAAATCAGACCATATAATTTTAAAAAAGTTTTCGGTTGACGGGTTTTGAAGCACAGGTGCTTCGGCAAACAGGGCGGCTGACGAATCACCTGCATTGTAAAGCGCTTGCCACGCGTTCCTGCCCTCCTGCGAATGAAGCAAAGGTTCTTTTTTAAGTATAATAAACATACCGTTGCGCGGCTCGTTCGGGTCGGACACATATATGTAGCTGTTTATGTTTGCCCCGCCCGAAGTCACTTTCCAACCTTTAGGGACGGTAATGCTGAAATCGGCGGTTTCGTATTTTTCGGTTTCGGTTGACCGCGCCGCCGTTTCGGTAATTTTAACACCCTCATCGGTTTTGGATTTTTGGACTTTGCCGTTTAAAGTTTTCCCGTTGCAGGCTGTAAGCACCGCCAGCATAGCCGCCGCAAGAAGCCACGCCGTTACACGCCGTTTAACACTGTATTTGCTTTGCATACCGTTCCTCCTTTAAATTTACTTTCACTGCCGTAATTATACGGTTTCAATTAAAAAATGTATATAAGGGAACTCCGCCAATATAAAAAAAGGGCTGGCGGAACTCCGCCAACCCTCATTTTAAGGCAAAAAATACCGCCCCTCGGTCATAAGGGGCGGTATAAAACCGATTTACCTGTTATTGTATATATAAATAAGACCGACACGGGATTTAACGCCCGTTTTTTCGTAAATTGCGGAAATATATCTTTCCAAAGTCCGCCTTGAAACATACATACCGTCGGCTATTACCTGTATGCTGTCCTCGGTTGTTATAAGCAGATTAAAAACCTCGGTTTCGCGTGGGGTAAGCCCGAATTCTTCCGACAGCCGCTGCAACTTTTCGCGTGCGTCAAGGGGAGTATCGTCGGGTGCATATATTTCATCAAAAAACGCTTTGCGTTTAAAGGTATACACCGCAACCGCAATACTTACCGCCGCAAACAGCAAAAGCGCCGCAATAACCGCCGCAATACCGCTGCCCGAAGTTAAAAGTTTAAGCGACGCACCTGTTATGCAAACCGCAACTGCATTGTTTACGGCACGCCCGATACCTGCCCACAGGTCGGGTAACTTTGTATATCTTGCAAGTTCCATAAATGCGGCGGCAAAAAACACTGCGAAAAATCCTGCCGATACATAAAAAACAAGCAAACCTATAACAAACGGGCCTGCATATTCAAGCACCGCTATACAGATTGTTGATAAAATCATTACGCAGTACATAATACTGCTCATATACTTTCTGTCGGCTATATCAAACACGAAACCTGCGGCGGCTCCGCCTACAGCCAGAAGTATCCGCGGCCACTGACCTATATCCGCAGTTCCGTTTGCGTGGTAAAGGGTTACGGCGTTGTCAAGCGTGCTGAAAACGCAGGTCATAAGCGCAACAATTAAAACAAGCAAAAGCCCTATAGCAAGGCTCTTTTTACCCTGCTCATTTGATTTGCCGTTTTCGTCATTTTCGGGAAATGCCGGAACAATACTGTTATTTTCGGCTTTTACAAGCATAACAGTAAGCCCCGATAAAAACAGTGAAAGAACTACCGCCTCAACATTTTGGGTTCGGATAACATTGTTATTGATAAACTGCAGCAGCACGCCAAGCATATAAGAAAGACCGACAAGCCGCGCAATGTGCTTATTGCTTTCAATTAAACAGAGCGCCTTATAATACACCGCGCTGCCGAAAATGCCAAGGATTAAGAAAAGCGTTAATCCGATTGCCAAAGCGGTATTATAAGACACGGGGCGGCACAGGCAGAGTATACAGGCAACCGAACCTGCCGCAGCAGCCGCAGCAAAAACGGAGCGAAGTGCCTTAGCGCAAAATCGGCACAGCGGGCAGTAAAGCAAAAATCCTACCGTGCTGACGCCGAGCGCATAATTCTGTGCGGCAACCGCCCTGTCGCCCGATACAGCCGCAGAAACCGTATTTACAAACAGGTATTCTATGCCGAGGAACACAAAGGTGAACACACCCATCATCACAACGGCTTTTATATACGGCACGCGGTTTTCTTTGTTAAAGGCGTCGCTTTGCCTTATTTTTTTCAAAACAGTGTTCATAACATAACCCCATATGTTAGATATTAGACTTTAGACTATGGTAACGGCGGTTTTAATAACAGAAGATAAAACTGCTTTACTTTGGTTTTTCTCATTAAACAGGCTGCCGTATGCGCTGAATATCGTCCGCCCCTAAAATCCCGTCCGCCGCCGAAAACATTCGTTTTCAGACGGTGCAAACATCGGCAATGCAATAACGGCACGCAATCTGCAAATGCACCGTCGCCAAGCGTTCCGCTTTGGGCGGCGGACGGGCTTGCAAGGGGCGGACGGTTAGCTGCGCAGTCGGATTTTACTATTCTTACGCTTTTTTAGACTTAATAACAGACGGTAAATAGTTCTTACCGCTGCCTTTTCCTCTCCCTCCGTCACGGCTGCACCGCGCCACATACTAGATGTTAGACTTTAGATATTAGACTGTAGACCGTGGTAACGATAGTTTGATAATAGACGGTAAATTGTGATTGCCATTGGTTTTTCTCTCCCTCGTTCTAGATGTTAGACGCTAGATTTTAGACTTTAGACCACGATAACGGTGGATTGATAATAGGCGGTAGGCTGTTGTCTGTCCCGGAACCGTCTTGGCTCCCTCTGACGAGGGAGCTGTCAAAAGTCGAAGATTTTTGACTGAGGGAGAGAAACTAAAGTAAAACATAGATGTGATTTCCGCCTGTTATCAAAACTACTGTAACTATATTTAAGATTAACAACAGACGGTAAATAGTTCTTACCGCTGACTTTTTCTCTCCCTCCGTCACGGCTGCGCCGTGCCACCTCCCTCGTCAGAGGGAGGCAAGGGGTTTCTGCTTCGCGTCAGGTGTCCGCCGGACACCCGCACCCTCGTCAGATGGGGGCAAGAGATTTATGCATACCACCGAAAAGAGAACGGACGATAATATGTATTTGCCGTCTGCCTTTTATCTTACTTTAACCACATCTAATGTCTAAAATCTAACATCTAATATCTAATATAGTATATCACAACACAAAAAATAATGCAAATTTATATAAAGAGAAAGCCGCCGCTTGCAGATGAACTGCAAGCGGCGGCGGAATTACTTCCCGGGGGATGTTAAATTACAGCCAATCGACAATATCTATCTCACCGGTGCCACGGTCGTAACCGGCATCATTTATTGTGGAGTTTGTTAAGATATCATCACTGTGATCTAAGGATACAATTTTGATTTCTGCATTTTCGAATTTTTTCATTGTAGCATTCCTCCTTTGATCAAGACATCTGGCTGTTGTAATCAACAGCGGCAGTGTAATATTCGCTCATTGCGTTAAGCAAATCTGCAAATTCATTTGATGATGTTGCGCTGCACATTTTGTATATGTATGCGCCTACACTGTAGGTAACTTCACCTGAAGCGGTTTCCAAAAACTCACCGTCGGAATCTTTTACAAAGAGGCGGAGTTTAACCGTATCTTTGTACTGATTGGGTGCAAATGAGCCGATGTTTGCTGTAAGGTAGTCGCCATCCTCAGTAAATTCAACTGCATCTGCTGTTGAAGTACCAACATAAAGTTTTTGACCCTCGTCAAGTTTAACGCCTGCAACTTTAACAACCATAGAAACTTTTGACTGAAGTGCAAGTGTAAGGCCGCCCTTAACATCAGCAAAATACTCTGAACCTTCTATAGCAAAGCTGCCTTCACGCATACAATCTGCCATTTCTTCAAAAGCAACGTCGTTTGTTTTATATGTTTCTTTCTCTTCAGCTGTTAAGAAATCATTTGCATATTCATCATACGCAATACCGTTTGCAGCTTCATCATATTTCTGGGCAGCAGTACCGTAGTTTGCAAGTTTGGCAATTAAAGTTTTTGTTACATCGTTTGCCGACGCAAAAACAGAGCCAAGGTTTTTAGCGATTGAGTAATCGGTCTTTTCGTCATCATATTCGTAGGTTTCTTTCAAACCAATGGTTTTGCCTACAAGTTTTATGTCCAACTTATCGGTCATCTGATGAGCATATTTCGATATAATTACCGAATATGTACCGCCGCCATTGCTTACCAATCCATTAGCAACAGTGTAATCATTAGCAACACCGCTTACTTGATCCGTAATTGTAAGTTTCAAAGAATTTTGATCAATGTATTCATTAGATGCAACAGTTAATTTGAGATTGATAGTTCCGTCCAAAATAACATTTGCTTCGCTTACGCTAAGGACCACTTTGTCCATTACAACTTCAGCCAAACCGGAAGGATGTTTGCCGCACTTGCCGCAAATTATCCATTTTTTGCCTTCTTCATCTCTTGTCGGGTCCTTAACAATTTCCCATGCATAATCGCCGTGACCTGATGTCTTTACGATATCATCTTTAAATTGTTCACCGCAGTTATTGCATTTATAAAGTGTATAACCATCGGTTGTGCAGGTCGGTTCAACCTTTTCCACAACTTCGCTCTTCTCGTGCGTGCCGGTTGCTTTTTCACCGGGCATAGTGTACTCTTCGTGGCAACGGTCGCACACATAGGTTATATAACCGTCCTTATTACAAACAGGAGCGGTAACAACGCCTTCGCTAGTTGAATAATGACCGAGAGCTTTAATTACTTCGCCGCCGGAAATTACCTTCTGGCAGTCATCACAAAATACAGAATCCTCCACACCGTCTTCTGTACAGGTTGCAGCTTTTCCTACTACGGTATGTGTATTGTTGTGATCGCAGCCTTTAGCAAATTCTACTTTTAAATTATAGAATTTTGACGAATAGTTTCCAGAGGGGTTGCCCCAATAATCTCTGCCTATACCGAGAGCCGGTGTAAATTCGGTAATAGAACTGTCACGTGACTGTAAAGCTTCAAGATCTATTGTTATAGGCGCTGTGGTTGTTACATACTCTGTACCGTCCGCAGCGGTGTATTTAATAGTGGTTTTTACTATAACAGCGTCACCGTCTACCGTTGTTTCGTATGTATAGGTAAGTTTATCCGCACCTAAATCTGCCTTCGCTACATCAACGCCGAAAGCCTTGCTGTATTTATTTGAACCGGTATAATTACCTTCTGCGTCGGTAAAATCAACTTTAAAGCCGGCTTCTGTAGCTGAATTCAGCATATTTTTTCTGTCTATATCCTGAATGTGATAGGTGGCATCTGCACCGACATAGTTAGCTGACGCAATCCAGAATTGGCACAGATTTGTTTTAGCGTCATCGCCGCTGCCGCGTGTTATGTTGCCCAAAACAACAGTACCCGCACCGATATTTCCTTCTCCGTTAGAAGCATTGGGGGTAGTTACTGTTAATTTTGAAGGGTTCATACCAGCAGGTGCATTAAATACATATGCTTGGGTCCAATTGCTCCATGCAAAAAAAGCGTACCCTTTTGCATTGTAAGTAAGTTTCCTGTCAGCATAACCATAGTAAGGGGTGGCAGCTGCTATTGTTGCATTAACATTTGCCTGACTGTCACTTCCGGTATAGTCCCACTCATATACAACCGATGAATCACCCGCTGCCGAAGCCGAGAATGAAACGGCAAAGACTGAGACTAACATTGCGGCGCACATTATAATACTTAATACGCGCCTAAAGGTTTTGTTTGCCATTAGATTTTTCCTCCTATAAAAAATATAAATTAATATCTGCCGCCTCGGCAGGGTAAAAGATATTTCAGTATCTTTATGTGCCGTATTGACAACAGCATATAAAGACACCAGCTGCACTTTAGATTGTAACATTACGCACAAAAAATTACCATTGCAAAAATTGTTTAAAATCTTAAAAAACATTGCAAAAATTGCACTATATAGTTTTTACAGGCTTTAATTTTTTCTTAAATTCTTACTTTTTTAATTTGTTATGTACAATTTAATCAAATACATACATTTAAAATTGTGCAAATTGCTGCACCCGGCTTGTGGCGTAAGAATTTAGAGGTTGGGTGTGAGAAATGTGGTTTTATAACAGGCGGTAAATATCGGGTGAGCCGCGCGGAAGTGGGCTGCGGCGGCAGTCGCAGACCGCGGAGGGGAGGCATATTAGATGTTAGACGCTAGATTTTAGACTTTAGACCACGGTAACGGTAGATTGATAACGGACGGTGAATTGTGATTACCGTTAGTTTTTCTCTCCCTCCGTCGCGGCTAAAGCCGTGACACCGTCTCGGCTGCCGCCTCGGTCGGTGCTTCTGCTTCGCAGAGGTGTCCACCGGAC
>CAVALG010000082.1:0-3080 GCA_963589585.1 Roseburia sp. AF12-17LB | reverse complement strand
GTCCGCCCCTAAAAAGCCCGTCCGCCGCCGAAAACATTCGTTTTCAGACGGTGCATAACGCAGTAACGCAATAACAGCACACAATCTGCAAATGCACCGCCGCCAAGCGTTCAGCTTGGGGCGGCGGACGGGCTTGCGAGGGGCGGACAATATTCAGCGCATACGCCAGCCCGTTTAATGGGAAAAAAGCCAAAGCAAATCAGTTTTTACCGTCTGTTATCAAAACCACCGTTACCGCAGTCTAAAATTTAAAGTCTGGATTGCGCCGTTAATATAGTTTAAATCAATAACCTTAAAATACCATTTACATAATTATTTTTTTATAAAAATGTATAAAATTTTATTCCACATTTTCCACACGGTTATCAACATTAATTTTTCGGACTTTTCCCCATTTTAGTGGGGTTTTGGTGTGAAAACCCGAATTTATGTGGATAACTATGTGGATAAAGTGGATAACTTTTAGGTTTCAGTGGTTTACATAACACCGAAATATACATTTAAATGTATATTTTTTGGGGCTTAAAAAGGGCTTTGCAATGGGCAAAAACAAAAAGTTTCTAAAACGATGCCCGGGTAAATTGTTACCAAAAAATGATATTTGCGGTTGCTGTAATGTTGTTACCTTAATTTTGATTTATAGATATTAGGTATTACGGCAGTTTTGATAACAGAAGAAAATTACAGTTTTGTTTTACCTTACTTTTTCTCTCACTCAAATTAGATGTTAGATATTAGATGTTAGACATTAGATGTGGGATGCTAGACTTTAGATATTAGACACTAGATATTAGATGAGGGTAACGGTAGTTTTAATAACAGACGGTAAACGCAGCATATTGAAAGTACGCTCAAACCCTTGCATCCCTCTGACGAGGGAGGTGGCACGGCGCAGCCGTGACGGAAGGAGAGAAAAAACTAATGGTAAGAACTATTTGCCGTATGTTATCAAACTATCGTTACCACGGTCTACAGTCTAAAATCTAATGTCTAACATCTAGCATATGGCACGGCGCAGCCGTGACGGAAGGAGAGAAAAAACTAACGGTAAGAACTGTTTACCGTTTGTTATCAACCTACCCTTACCACAGTCTAACATCTAAAGTCTAATGTCTAATGTCTAAATCGCCGACCGCGGCGTAAAACTTCGTTTTCGGGCGGCGCATAATGCAGCAAAGCCGATAACAATAAGCAACTTGTCTTTGCGCCGCCCCCAAGCGAATGCTTGGCGCCGCGGTCGGGCAGGCAGGGCGGACCCGAGAACAGCACAGCCAAAAAGATGAAAAATCGGCGCCAATCTCAATTTACCGTCTGTTATCAAACCAAACGCAGTGCTTTTGCTGGCGGCGGAAGCGTTACCCTAAACTCATTTTGCTGTGCTGAAATTTAAAAATAAATCGGAGGTAAAAAATGAAAAAGATATCAATTACTGTTGACGGGGCAGGCTCGGTAAGTCCCATCGGCGGCAGCGCCGGATTTTACGGCGAACATCTTGTAACCGAGTTGGAAATTACGCTGTCCGGCACATTTTCAGAGAATTGCGAATATTATAAAATGAACATAGACGGCTATGTTTCCGGCAGATTGACCCCAACCGACGGGAAAATAAGTTATACGCTGCCGCAGTCGGTTTTGCGGCCGCCGGCTATTAACTGCCAGGTAATTGGCTATAAAATGGTTGATGATGTTCCGGTTATGGTGGTCCGCAGCTCGCCGTTTGCGCTGACTGTTGAGATTTCGCCCTGCGGTAAATCCCCTGAAATAATTGCAGACGCACTGGAACCGCTTGAAATTGCATTGGCAGAGTGCGGAAACACGGTTGCGGCATCCAAACAATTGCTTGAGGATATAAGCGGAGCGCAAAGTGCGGTGCGCAAGGAATTAAACGACTTGAAAGACGAAACCGTTTCATATGCGTCAACGGCGGTAGACTGTGTAGATAAGACTATGGCAAGTGCTGCGTCGGCAGCAAACAGCGCGTCCGCAGCGGCAAACAGCGCGTCGGAAGCGGCGGCAAGTGCGGCTTCGGCTGCGGCAAGCGCTGCATCGGTTAATCCGAATAATTATTACAAAAAATCCGAAACATATTCAAAAACCGAGGCGGATAAGCAATTTGCCGCCCGTTCCTCTGCAAACAGCGCAGATGTCAGTTCTACAGTTTTTTCACAGTATTTGTGGAACAAAAGCAACGATGACGGAACCGACAGTTATGTAATGGTGGATGATACCCAGCCTGCAAATGATTTTTATTTGTGGTCTTCACAAAAAACAATGTCAGCCGTTGAAGAAAATGTAACAGATACAATTAACCGGTATAAAACGAATGAGTTCCAATATAACTACGCCGCCCGTTCGTCACCTAACAGTGGGAGTTCCAGTTCGGTTGCTTCCGCAAAAGGATTGTGGGTAAAAGCGGACGATACGGGAGAAAGCGGAACAGCGGAATTGCAGGATAGCCTTAAAGCGTCGGATAAGGTTCTTTGGAGTTCAAAGAAAACAGCCGAAGAAATTAAAATGCAGAGCAATCTGCTGTGTAATGCGCTTAAAGGCTCAAAAAGCGGCAGCTCTGTGCAAATAGATGATGTATCGCCTACAAACGGGGAATTAAAGGTTTCTGTAGCAAGCAAAAATTTAGTACCGTACCCTTCGTATACATCCCGCACAAGCAATGGAATTACTGCTACTGTTAATAGCGACGGTTCAATTACATTAAACGGAACCAATACCGGAACAGGTAATTCTTCTTTTGCTATAGCGTCAGCGATTGGTTTAAACAAGGGTATTTATACTCTTTCGGGCGGTTATGTTATTGAATCGGGTAAATATGTAAATACCGTTTTTGATACCCATAAAAATAATAAATGGGTTAAAACCTTTGGGAATATGGGAGGAAAAGGCACCATAATTGATAATTCCGAAGAGCTTTATGATGACGGTACCTTAACCTTAATAGTATCAAGCGGAGTTACGGTATCTAACTTAACGATTAAGCCGCAGCTTGAATCGGGCGCTTCGGTAACCGACCATACCCCTTATGTTTCGGATTTGTCAGCCGTAACGGTTAAGGCGTATGAAACCGA
>CAVALG010000081.1:0-2561 GCA_963589585.1 Roseburia sp. AF12-17LB | reverse complement strand
AAAAGGTAGATACATAGTGGTTTTCTATGTGTCTACCTTTATTTTACTATTGCAGCTGTAAGCGCGGCGGTTTTTTATGCCTGTATTAAACTAATTAACTTAAATATCATTTTTCAGTGGCCCGTCGGCAGTGCAGTTCTGCTCCTCCCCTGCCTCACTTCTGTCAGCAAAATGTTTTTCTATTGCAGTAAGAGAAACGGCAAGGCATCCGAGCGCAAACGAATATTTTTTCTTGTAAATATACAGAACTACCGAGCAAATCGCAAATATTGTAAAAGACACTATGCTGCGGCGTCTGTTAGGCGAAATTTTTACTACGGTTGAAAACAGAATATATATTACCGCAAGCAGAAGAAGTCCCATTGCGTCCTTAAATGCCAGTGCGATAAGAACCCCAAAAGATGTTGCAATGCACTTGCCACCGTGGAAACGGTTAAACGGCGCTACGGCGTGCCCCAATACAGGGGCAGCCATTATAAGCGAGAACATAACACTGTCGGTATCAATCATCTTTTCGGCAAGAAACACGGGGAAAAAGCCTTTTGCCATATCCAGCAGCAGGCAAATCATTCCCACAACCACTCCGCAATTTTTAAAAACATTGGCGGCGCCGGGGTTACCGTCATTTGATTCCCTGCAAATATCCCTTTTAAGAACGGCAAGCGGAATTATGCGGCTGAACATAACACTGCCGGATACAAAGCCGAATACTATAAGCAAAAATCCTCTAAGTAAATCACCGTTCATAGTTCATTACCCTTTCAACAATATCTTTAGCGGCGTTGGGGTTAATCTCGCGTTCCTGTGCGGCAATCATATCAAATTTTTTTTGCGAGTCATTCATAAGTTTAACGGCAAGTTCCGCCGTTTTTAATGGAGCAGACGCTTTTACCGACATTCCGCGTGAGGCGAAGAATGCAGCGTTACGGCTTTCGCAGCCGGGTATTGTAACATAATGCACAATCGGAATGCGCGAAACAGCCGCTTCGGTACTTGAAAGTCCGCCCGGTTTGGTTACAAGCACATCCGCCGCATTCATATATTTATTAACTTCTTTTGTAAACCCGACAGTTCCAAACCGTGGATTATTAATATACTTTTCGTCAAGTTCGGCGCGCAGTTTATCGTTTTTACCCGTAAGCACCCGCACACCCGACCGAGAAGTATCGTTTTTAAAAATACCGTCGCATATCTGCGAAATATTTCCGCAGCCCACGCCGCCAGTCATTATAATATAATACCTTTCATCGGGGTTCAGTCCCAATTCACGCTTTGCTTCCCGTTTCTCGGTCCTTTGCAAAAAGCGTGGCGCAACCGGTATACCGGTAACCGTTACGCGCCCCCGCGGTATTCCCTTTTTAACCGTTTCTTCTATAATTGCAGCATGAGGGACAAAGGCAACATCAACATACGGTTCTGCAAAAAACGGAATACAGGTATAATCGGTAAGCACCGAAAAAACGGGTATATTACAGCCAAATTTTCGCCGCGCGGCGTCCATAGCCTCAAGCCCGTATAAATGCGTGCCTACAACCGCATCAAACTTTTCCTTATTTATATAATCAAACAATTTTTGAGCATAAAGAGAATTGGCAAACCTGACGGGTGAATGTTTAAATGTATTGCTGTAAAATTCGCCGAGATTGTAAACCGCGCCGAAAACTTTAGGTGCTTTTTTTATGGTTGAATTATAAAGTCCGCACACATTTTTTGAGGCACGGTCCCCTGCGAACGAAACGGGATCGCGAATCTCACTGTATACGCCGGCGACTGAAAAGGCTTCATTCAGCGCAAGTGCAGCACTGTTATGCCCCTCGCCCGTTTTACAACTAAGCAGCAGTACTTTCATTGTTCGCCCTCCGTTTATTATTCCCTCAAATTGCCTGTAAACTCTGTATGACAACAGTATACTATACTATTAAAGAAAAATCAAAGGGCAAATTATCCATTTTGCCTAATTGGAATGAAAGATGATGTCTTGTAAAAAAGATGCGGTTTTAATAGCCGCATCTTTTTATGTTTAGCAATTATATTAATTCATTAGCCAAATTGTGTATTAAAAGCATTTTCCTTTTTGCATATCTGACAGTTTGCGCCGTACCTCCTAATTTTTCGGTTAAATAGCAAATACAAATACTGCTGTTATCAACCAAACAGCGGTTTCGCTTTTGCATACAACCTCTAAAATACCTCTTAGAAGTATATGAAACCTTATCAGCCCTTTGCTTAATATCTTCATAAATTTTCTTTTCTTCCAATGTCCAATACACAGACTGCGTTTCACAGGGCAGAACAAGTATAAGTTTTATGTTGGGGTAATATTCCCTCAACATTAATACCGTTTGCGCAGCCAAAGCATCAAATCCCAAAGCACCGCCGGCATAAAAGTCAGTAAATCCATCATTGATCAGTTTAATAACAAGCGTTTTAAGATTCAAAGTAATATAATTCAATTGTTCTGCAGGAATTTTTCTATGCCCAGTAAAACAAACACTTTTATCTTTCACACATTCACCTTCATAATCACACATACTAAACATTAAAAAATTGATGTTTCACTT
>CAVALG010000080.1:0-4853 GCA_963589585.1 Roseburia sp. AF12-17LB | reverse complement strand
GATTCTTACTATTCAACCGCTCTTTATGATTCTGCACTTAAATATCTTAAATCCGAGGAATACGAAAACCTTATCAAAGACACTTGCAAAGATTTAAAATTCAATGAAAATAAATCTGCAACAAAACAATTCAAGATGAAAAAACTTGATGAGGTATATTCCGCTTATGAGCAGAAAGTATCTTCAAGTTCGGCAGCATAATCTAATATTTTGATTTAAACGCAGGGCGATATATCTATCCCCTGCGTTTTATTGCAATAATTTTTTATTTTATTTGACAAGCATGCTGTTCGGTATTATAATCACTTTAGCGTACAAACAGCAAATACTCATTCCTCGCGGTGGTTCTAATGGAATTTAATGAAAGATTTTCGGCATTATTGTTGATGAAGGGTTATCCTTATGAAAAGTTGGCGGCAAAACTGTCATTACCCAAAGAAACAATTTTGGATTATGAGGAAGGTTCTGTAATGCCCGACAGGGAAATTTTAAGAAAACTTTCATTCGAATTGCAGGTCCCGATTGACTATTTAATATGCGATATTAACCGTATACCTATGAGCCACGGTTACACGCCTGCAAAAATTAAATTATTGGACTTTATAAGAGAAAACGGAATAAGCAAAAGAAGATTTGCAAACATTGCCGAAATGCCTATGATGATAATCGACTATTGGCTGGCAGGCGATTTGTTTATGCCTTATGAAATTATAGAACGCTATTCGGAATGGCCGCATTATAACGGCTTATATACTTTTGCAAAAGATTCGGATATTTATATGTTTGCAAAAGAAAGAAAAAGAATAAATATTGAAAAGAACCGTAAGAGGAAAAAGAAAAACAAATCTGTATAATTAAAAGTATTATAAACGGCGGTATAACGCACTTTGCGTTATACCGCCGTTTTAAATTGTTTTGTCAAGCTTTAAAAACAATCATTTCAAAACCGATATAGCGTCGCTGATTGTTTTTTCAAAGGCTTCCCTGCCGTATTTATCAACCTCTGATTTATTCTTCTCGCCGTGTGTCAAGCAACCCGCACCGCCGATACAACCGCCTACGCAAGCCATACCCTCAATAAAGTTAGCATCAAGCATATTTCTGCCTTTTTTAATTAAAGCAATTCGGCAAGCGTCAATACCGTCACATGAGCAGGATTTTAATTCAAAGTCCGTAATTCCTTGTTCTTTGAGTCCCTCAGCCACAGCGTCGGACAATCCGCCGCAACGCGCAAATATACGGCCGTAGTAAGATGCGTTATCCAAAATATCCTCATCAAGTTGTGTAACATCAATATCGCGGCTGTCAAACAATGCCTGTAATTCTTCAAATGTAATTGCAGCATCAACATACGGTTGAACTTCCGGCTTTTGAACCTCGGCTTTTTTAGCAGTACAAGGACCTACAAAAACGATTTTGCAGTCTTTTTCGCGTTCTTTAATATACTTAGCAATTGTAGCCATAGGTGACAAGTTGTGTGAAACAAAAGGTTTAATATCCGGGAATGATTTTTCAATGTAACTTACAAATGCCGGGCAGCAAGAACTTGTTAAAAAGCCTTTTTCGGCAAGTTCTTTTGATTCAGCAAATGCAACCATATCGGCGCCCAAAGCCGCTTCAACAACACTGCTGAAGCCAAGTTTTTTAAGTCCGCTTATAATTTGACCAAGTTTAGCATAGGTAAACTGGCTTGAAATTGACGGTGCAACAAGCGCATAGGTTTTATAATTTTTGCCGTTGTCACTCTTTTTAATAATATCAATAGCGTTAAGAATGAATGATTTATCCATTATTGCACCGAATGGGCATTGATAAACACAGGCGCCGCAGGAAATACACTTATCGTTATTGATAAGCGCCGCCTTATTTTCGTTCATTGAAATAGCCTTTATTTTGCAGGCATTTTCACAAGGCCTTTTCCTGTTTACAATAGCGGAATAGGGGCAAACTTTTGCGCACATTCCGCAGTCAACACATTTTGATTTATCTATATGCGCAACATGGTTATGGTCAAACGAAATCGCTCCGCGCCTGCACACATCTTCACATCTATGTGCCAAACAACCACGGCAGGAGTCCGTAACATCATATCCACCCATAGGACATTCATCGCATGCAATCTCGATAACTTCAATGACATTAGAGTTATCGGAGTCACCGCCCATTGCAAGTTTTACTCTTTCTTCCAAAATTGCTCTTTCTTTATAGACGCAGCAACGCATTGTAGGGGTGTTGCCCGGCACTATAATTTTAGGAATATTTAAAATGTTTTCGAGCAGTTGGTCATTCCAGGCGAGCCTTGCAACCTCACGCAGAACTTTGTATTTTAAATATTGTACCTTTGTATCAAATTTTCGCATAACATTCACCTTTTAAAAATAACTGACTTTTATGTGTTTACCCATCTTTTTTAAACATTCCGATAGGTCCTTAACTAAGTTCATTTTTATATTAAAATTTATTGGTAGGTCTGGATTTTGGTGCGCCGGATTTACCGCTCGTCCCACAAAGAAATTAATATCAGTTGCCTCTTCAAAAAGCATACGGCAAATGAGCGATGCGCCATCGCGCCCAAAACCCCATTTTTCGTAAAGTTTGTTTTCAGCCAAGGCGTCCTTTGCATATTCAATAACCTTGTTTATAGTTATAACGCCTTCGGTTACTAGGTCTACGCCCTCAATTTCCGCTATGGGAGGAACATCGCTACGCTCAAAATTGAGGGTTGCTTTAACCTGTTTGTGCAGGTACTTTGCTGCAATTGAAGAAGTTGTACCGCCGCAAATAATATGCTTGCCTTCTTTTGAGAAAAACAGCGACATCATACGATTGCAGTCGTCACGGTTTCGCGGCGGACCGAACAGAATATTCATCGGTTCGCGCTTGCGTATTTTAACAACACAGGCGGTAGCGTCGTCACCCGGGTGTGAACCGTAAAGTTTATTGCATTCGTCAACAAGCATAGTTGAGAGCGTTTTTGCGGTATATCCTGCTGTTGCAATGCCTGCCATAAATTCGGCTATATCTTCCCTTTTCCAACCGAAATTGTAAGCAGTGCCTATTCCTGCGTGCGGGCATCCGTCGCTCATAGCAACAAAAATATCGCCCTCGTTAAGTTCAACCCTGGATTTAAGTATTTTTTTACCGCCTACATTAAGTTCCTCTGAAGGATAATCAACAACCTCAAAATCCCGTATCATAATAACTTTGGGGTTATCGTACTGTATAATTTCCATCGTATCGTTGTTGATTATATGAATAATAGTAAAGGTAGAATAGGCAACCCCTCTGACAGAACAAATCGGAAGTGTCGCAGCAATGGTTGAAACGCATTCTTCAACCGAAAGCCCTTCTGCCATCATAGTGGAAATAATCTTACTTGTAAGGGTGGAAAGAATACTTGCTTTCACTCCGCTGCCAAGTCCATCTGCCAAAACAATAACCGTGGATGAATCATTTTGTTCGATAATATCAATATGATCTCCGCAAAGTTGTTCACCGTCGTGATTAATGCTTTTCCAGCCGATATCTGCGCATAGTCTATTCATTGGTTATTGACTCCTTTAATTTTGAAAGAGCAATTTTTGTTTCGGCTGCCGTTTCGCCCAATAAGGAGGCTATTTCCTGAACGATACGCATCTGCTTATCAACAACCTTGTCAGCGATTTCAACTGTCTGTTTGCTGATGTTTTCTTTTTGCTCACGCACATTTTCTTCTTCCGTAACATCACGCAATATGCATATTAAAAGCCTGTATTCTTTATCGTAAATAATTGTTTCGTCAACAAATTTTTCATACTCTGCAAGAAAAACACGCTTATCGTGAATGTTCCTGCCTGTTTTTAAAACATTTAGGAAGTCCTGTGGGTCAAGTACTCTTACAACGCCGTCGCCCAATATATCGGTAGAAAACCGCAGATTGAAGATTTTAAGAGCCGCTTTGTTTACCTGCTGAATTTCAAGTTTTTCGTTAAGCAGAATAAGACCGTTAGGTGTATTTCTAACAATGTTATCAGAAAAACTTTCAGCCTTATCTTTTAAGTACGGCAGGCACATTGAAATTTCTGCCTTACCTTGATAAATAGCGATTGCCTTTTCACGGCAGGTGTTATATCCGCACGAACCGCAGTTGAGCTCGTCGCTTGGCCTAACCTTACCCATTTGGCGTAATATATCGTTTATTTCAGATTCGGACGGCATTGCAGACTTACGCGCAATAACCGTAAACTCTTTTCTTAAGTTTTCTTCATCCGGTTGGTCAACAACAAAGTCTTTTTTTCCCGCAAAATTGGTAACGGCAATATAATCTTTAACGGGAGAACGGTGGAATTTTTCCATTACCGGTCCGCCTACACAACTGCCAGTGCAGGCTGACATTTCTATAAAGCATTTATGAACATTTCCGTTTTCTATGTCTTTCAACGCAGCTATACAGTTCTCGGTTCCGTCAATGGCGTAATAAGTGTAATCCGATGAACTTAAGTCCATTGTTTTTAAAACTCCTCCGGTTGTTGGGAAAAAACGCGCCCGAGTGTTTTCCTTATTGTCAATATGCTTTTGCAACTCCACTCCCTCGGCTTTAAACCAATTCGTAAGTTCGTCAAAGGTTAAAACAGCGTCAACCATCCCTTCGTAATACTGAGCCTCGTCTTTTTTGGCAACGCAGGGTCCCACAAATACCGTTTTTGCATTGGGATACCGCATTTTTATATCCCTGCAATGTGCCTGCATTGGCGATAAAACATCGGCAAGATATTGAAGTTCCGATGGAAAATATTTTTGAATAAGCAAATTCACCGAATGACAGCAAGATGTGATAATAATATCCCGATCACCCTTTTTAATCATTCGCTCAT
>CAVALG010000079.1:0-6083 GCA_963589585.1 Roseburia sp. AF12-17LB | reverse complement strand
GGTTTGCGTATTGTCTCTTATTTTTTATGTGTTGCACTTCATATTGTAACCTGCCCAGCTCCCTCGTCAGAGGGAGCCAAGTGGTTTGTGAACAACGGAAAATTGCAAATAGACGGCAACCACAGCATATTTTAAGTACGCACAAACGGCTTGCCTCCACCTGACGGGGGTGTGGGTGTCCGGTGGACACCTCTGCGAAGCAGAAGCACTGACCGAGGCGGCAGCCGAGACGGAAAGAGAGAAAAAGTTTATATTAAAAACTTGTGGTTTACCGCTTAAACCGCGGTTCGCAAAATTTTAGTTCTTGCAAACAGGCGTAAAATAGGGTATAATCATAATTATGTTGTAGATTGGGGGAATTTTTTTGAAATACAGCGAAATGAATGAATCACAACTTAAAAATGAATACATAAAAGTAAAGGCGGAGTATGACTCCTGGTGTCAGCAAAATCTTTGCCTTGATATGGCGCGCGGCAAGCCGGGTCCCGACCAAATGGACCTTAGTACCGAACTGTTTAGCCTTGTTAGCGAAAAAACAGGTTACAGGAACTTTACAGGCATTGACTGCCGCAATTACGGCGGACTTGACGGTCTTATCGAACTTAAAAATCTTTTTTCGGAAATAATGGGCGTAGAACCCGACAATGTAATCGTCGGCGGAAACTCCTCACTTAATATGATGTACGATACCGTATCACAGGCAATGACCCACGGCTTTGCAGGTGAAAAACCCTGGATGCTTCAAAACGGCGTTAAATTTTTGTGCCCCGTTCCGGGATATGACCGCCATTTTGCCATATGCGAACATTTTGGCATTGAAATGGTAAATGTTCCGTTAAAAGAGGACGGACCCGATATGGATATTGTCGAAGAACTTATAAAAGACCCGTCCGTAAAAGGTATGTGGTGTGTTCCGAAATACTCAAACCCCGATGGCATTGTTTACAGTGACGAAACCGTTAAAAGAATTGCGGCTATGGAACCTGCCGCAAAGGATTTTCGCGTATTTTGGGATAATGCCTATGCAATACACTTCTTCAGGGACGAGGATGCAAAACTCCTTAATATATACGAAGAATGTTTAAAGCACGGCCACGAAAACAATGTTATAATTTTCGTTTCAACTTCTAAAATTACATTCCCCGGAGCAGGCGTAGCAGCCGAGGCTTCAAGCCCCGAAAATGTTGCCGAACTTAAGAGCAGAATGAAATATCAGACCATCGGTCCCGATAAACTCAATCAGCTGCGCCACGCAAGAATGTTCCCCGATATTGAAGCGCTTGAGGAACATATGCGCCGCCATTCCGATATTATCAGACCTAAGTTTGACGCAGTGCTGTCAGAACTCGAACGCCATCTGCAAAAATATGAAATAGCGCGTTGGACGCACCCCGACGGCGGCTATTTTATAAGTATGTTTGTTGAAAACGGCTGTGCAAAGCGCACTGTCGAACTCTGCAAAAAAGCAGGCCTTGTGCTTACTCCGGCGGGCGCTACATATCCTTACGGCAAAGACCCGGATGACAGTAATATAAGAATTGCGCCGTCCTATCCGCTGGTTTCCGACCTTATAACGGCTACCGACCTTTTGTGCACTGCCGTTAAGCTAAGCACGCTTGAAAAGCGTTTGGAACTCAGATAAGCGTATCCTATTGTGATAAAAAGTCAAAAAAAGGCACTGAATTATCAGTTTTTGGTTGACTTATCACAAAATTAATTATATAATCTATATGTTACATTTGTTTTTTGCATTATGTTTCTCATATTGAAAAAACAAGAATAAATTAAACGGAGGTTTTGCCCGATGAAGCGTACTGGTAAGTTGAAGGCTGTTATCGTCTTACTCCTGCTGCTTGCATTTTCTTACACGGCATTTTTCGGAATAAGCGATTACTTCGGCGATACACGCAAAGTGTACATAAAGGGCGCTGGGGACATTCGTTGGGGTATTGATATAAAGGGCGGCGTTGAAGCTGTCTTTAAGCCGGATACCAAAGATGTTAAAAACATCACCAAAAACGATATGGACGCAGCAAAAGAAATTATTGAAACTCGTCTTGTGAACGAGAACATTACAGACAGTGAAGTTTTCACCGACTATGACAACAATCAGGTTATAGTCAGATTTCCTTGGCAGGCTGACGACGAGGACTATGATGCCGCAACAGCGGTAAAGGAACTCGGCGAAACCGCACAGCTTAGTTTTTATCTCGGTTCCGATAACAGCGGAACACCGTTTATGGACGGCAGCGTTGTTAAAAGCGCAGAAGCCGGATATAATGAGGAAAACGGCTATGTTGTTCAACTTAAACTTAATGACGAAGGTGCTGAAAAATTTGCACAGGCTACAGCACAGGCGGCAAGCAGCGGCAGCAACATATCCATTTATATGGATAATACAGCCGTTTCAACCGCAAGTTGCAACCAGGCGATAACAGGCGGTGAAGCGATAATCTACGGCAACTTTACAAGCGATTCCGCTAAGGAACTTGCCCGTAAAATAACCGCAGGTTCTCTGCCGTTTGCCTTGACGGTTGACGATTCCAAACTGCAGGTAGTTTCCCCGACTCTCGGTGAACAGGCTCTTAATGTTATGCTTTTGGCAGCAGTCATTGCGTTTGCGGCAGTTTGCGTATTGCTTATAGTAAGATACCGTTTCTGCGGACTTCTTTCTTGTTTTGCCTTGCTCGGTCAGATTGCCGGAATTATGGCGTGCATTTCGGGTTATTTCAACGGAATTTCAAGTTTTACACTTACCATCCCCGGTATCGCAGGTATCATACTTTCAATAGGTATGGGTGTTGACGCGAACGTTATCATTTGCGAGCGTATAAGAGAAGAATTTTGCAACGGCAAAACGATCGACGGCGCTATTGACGCAGGATTTAAACGCGCGTTTTCCGCGGTTCTTGACGGTAATATAACCAACCTTATTGTTGCAATTGTTCTTATGGCTGCTTTCGGAACTCCCGACAGTGTGCTTGCAAAAGTGTTCAATTTCCTCACATTCGGATTGTTCACTTCTTCTATTACCGGTTCTATCTATTCATTCGGATTTACACTTTTGGCCGGCGTGGTCTTCAACCTTGTAATGGGCGTGCTTGCTACCAAGTACCTGTTTAAGGGCTTCTCCCGTTTCAAATTCCTCAGGAACCCTTGGTTATACGGAGGTGCAAAGAACAATGGCTAAAAAGTATTGTAATATGAAAGTAAACTATTGCGGTATACTGAAAAAATGTCTTATCGCCTCAATTGCCGTGATGTTGGTAGGTATAGTTGTTGCTATAATCTTCGGCGTCAAACTTGATATCAACTTCAAGGGCGGCTCAAGATTTTCTTATTCTTATTCCGGCAAGATAGATAAAGAAGAATTCCAAAAAACGGTTGAAGATAATCTCGGTACTAAGGTAACCCTTACCGAAAACACCGGACTTTCGGGCGACTCTAAATATCTGGTTATAACCGTAGTGGGCGAGAAGGCAATCAGTGCCGATAAACAGTCAAAATTGACCGAGGCGCTGCAGGCTGCCTATGAAGATAAAGATATAACATTGGGCGATTCAAACACGGTTAATCCCTCGGTTGCAGGCAGTTTCTTTGCTAAAAGTATAGCGGCAGTTGTTTTGGCGGCTATCTTCGTTATCGTTTACATCGGCGTTCGTTTCCGCAAAATCGGCGGTGTTTCGGCAGGTGTGTTTGCATTTGTGGCGCTTATTCACGATGTGCTCATTGCATTCTTCTGCACCGTAATTTTCCGTTTGGAAATAGATGCGAACTTTATCGCTGTTGTTCTTACAATTCTCGGTTATTCGCTTAACGATACCATCGTTGTTTATGACCGTGTGCGCGAGAACAGAAAACTGTATCCGATGATGTCGGTCAGAGAAAACGCAAATCTGAGTATCAACCAATCTTTTGTAAGAAGTTTGCTTACTGCACTTACAACAATCGTAGCGGTTGTAATTATACTTATCATCTCCGAAATAAACGGTATAACCTCATTGCGTACCTTTGTTATCCCGATGATATTTGGCCTTGTTTCGGGCTTCTATTCGTCTATGTTCCTTTCTTGCCCGTTGTGGGTAAAATGGGTTGAAGCCAAAGAAAAAAGACCTAAAAAATCTAAATAATTGCCCATTGCATTGGGGATAATCATATAACATAAAACCGCGGTCGTTCGGGGCCTCTACATAAGGAAATTACCCAAAAATATATGAAACAGCAAAGTCCGTACCCTTTTCAGGGTACGGACTCCTACTTTTACGGCGTCGCAATCCGATGCTTGCTAAACCTGTGGACACAGTTGTTTTGAGAGCGAGCTCATATGTTAACCTCTAAGCCAACTACCTAAAACTATAATATTGTTGACTTAACAAATAGCTGGTCAATTGAGCCATATATTGTTTCATAATCACCTAATTTTTCGAAGCCGTATTTTTCATATAAACCGATTTCTCCGCTCATAATATATATTTTTTCATATCCCAGCTCACGCGCATATAAAATTGCGCTTTGGATCATTAACTCTGATAATCTCTTACCACGGTATGGTTCATCAACAAAAACGAATCCTATAAATGGTGTAAACTTGTATTCCTCCGGCAGCTCGTCCTTTTCAGCAAATGTGCAGAATCCCGCCACTTTTCCATTTACGCAAGCAACAAACACCCTTTCCCATATATTAAAGTCATTGTTTTTCATCTTTTGAGCCAAATAGGGACCCGCTTTCCACGGGCATTTTTCAGCTAAACAAATGGTTTCGTTCCAATATTTGTGTTTTTGGGTCATACAATAAATTTCAGTCATATATATCCCCTTAATAAAAATAATAAATTTATCGTATTATAAGTGTAGCACATAATCATAATAGAAACAATACTGCTTCGGCAAGTTATTATGTATTCTGACCCGCTGACAGAAGTGTAAAGGGACACTTCTTTATGGAGTGTCCCTTTCGGATGCGGTTTTATGTTATCTCAAATGATTTATGACCTTTTTAAAAATTTCAGCTTGGTTTCACTTGTTACCACAGCTATAAAGATAAGCGCAAAGCCTGATATCATAAGCGGCGTCAGTTTTTCGTATCCGAATAAAACCGAAAACAGAACCCCGAATACCGATTCAAGGCTGAGTATAATTGCGGCAGAGGATTGACTTCTCGCAAGTTTTTGCCCCACTATCTGGCAAAGCGTCGCAACGCCCGAAGACATAATTCCTAAATATAATGTGCAGAAAATTTCGCTTGTGCCGAATTTTACAGGCGGCTGTTCAAAAATCAAAGCGCCTATCAACGCAAAAACCGCCCCGAATGCAAATTGCAATATTGTTATTATAACAGGGTCACAGTCCTTAACGGCATACTCAATCGCAATTATTTGCAATGCGAAGAACAAAGCACATACAAGCGTAAGCCAATCACCTTTGTTTATATTTGTCAGTTCCGATGGATTGACGGCGGTAAGACCTATTCCTATAATACATATAATTGCTGCCGAAATGTTGAATTTGTCCGGCTTATGCTTGTAAAACAACCACATTAAAAACGGTACCATAACGCAGTACGCAGCCGTGATGAAAGCGTTTTTTCCGGGCGATGTGTATTTTATCGCAACAGTCTGCCATATGTACGCAACATAAAGGGTTATCGCTACCCACAAACTTCCCCAAATGTGTTTTTTGTCAATTTTTTTAAGCCGCTTCCAAAACACTGCCGAAAGAAACAGCGCCGCTATACCGAATCTCATAAATAAAAGCCAGTTCGTCGGTATCGAATCAACCGATTCTTTTACAACTATAAATGCGCTGCCCCATATTATCGCCGCCGCAAATAAAATAGGCGTGGCGGCGTTTTTTACATCCGCTTTTTTCATAAAAACACCTCCGAAATATGTAATTAATTTTATCACTATAAAATCTCTTTGTACATAAAAATACAGTTTTTTTAAATTATTGTGAAAAACAGCAGTTTTATTCCCTGTTGCAGACGGATGTTTGTCAAAAAAGAGAATAAATTGCAACACATAAAAATAAAACCGAAAAAAACACAAAAAACGCAAAAATAGGTGTTGACAAAGGGGGATAGG
>CAVALG010000078.1:0-9370 GCA_963589585.1 Roseburia sp. AF12-17LB | reverse complement strand
TGAGTATGCGTTTCGGACTTTGCGGTTATTCCGAGCATACTCAAAAACAGGTTGCTGATATATTGGGAATATCCCAATCCTATATATCCCGACTTGAGAAAAGAATAATTGAAAAACTGAAAAAAGATATTGAAAAAACCGTGTAACATATATTCCTATGCCACATTAATAAGTGACGGAGATTCATTTTCAACTATAGTTTCAAGTGCTGTTTTCAGTTCTCTGTATTCCGCCATTATTTGTCGGTATGAATTATTGTCGGTGTCGCCGCCCGACAGGCGCGAAACTAACATATTAACTTCGCTTATTTCGCTGTGGTCAACAAATAATGAGAGTTTGTCTTTGTTTTTATCCCACATTTTATCAAGTTCTGATATTTTTTTCGCGGCGGCACTGCCGTTTCCGTTTTCAAGCAGCTCAATAGCGTTATCAGCCTTTGATATCATAGGCTTTACAGAAGATTTAAGCATATTAAGTTCTAAAATGTAAGCCGTAACTATCAGCGCTGCTAGTACAAGCGCCGTTAATAATCTTTTCAATTTACTTTTTCTCCTTCAGTATAATATCCGTGTTGCCGTCAGAGTCCATTGTCATAATAAAAACATCTTTTAATTGTATTTTTTTCTTATTTAATGTGCGTTTTATTGCGCCCTCATCGGTTTTTATCAGTTTTAATTCATCTTTGATAATGTCCCCATCGCTTACAACCAAAAACGGCATTTTTGAATTGTCGGGTGTACCGTTTAGATTTTTTTGCGTTGCTGTTCTTTCGTCGGGGCGCAGCATTACGCTTAAACTGCCGTTTGTTTCAAGAATTGCGTATGATACCGAACTTATATCGAATACTTCCTGTCCGCGCAGCACTTCCATTACATCGGGCGCGGTAACCCTGAGTTTTTTTAAAAGTTTTTGGTCAATAACTCCGTCTTTTATTATAACTGCCGAACTGCCGTTTATAATTCGGCGTATGAATAAAAACTTCATTGAAAGGAACGAAACAAGTATTTCCGCAACCACAAGCGTCAATATCGCAATTATTCCCACAAGTATAGGGGCGTTGCCGTCCTGCAGCGGCATTGCTGCAATTTCCGATATCAATATTGTTATAACAAGTTCACCCGGCTGAAGGTCGCCAACCTGCCGCTTGCCCATAACTCTTACCGCAAATATAACTATAAAATATATAACTATTGTTCGGATTATTGATGAAAACATAAATTAGCTCCTTTCATAGTTAATGTTTGCAAATAAAAATACATTATCCTAAATTTGTTGTTAAAATATAAAAATCTCCCTTTAGATAAAGAACCGAATTCTTTACCCAAAGGGAGATTGTTTTATTATATGCTTTTTGTATTACAAGCGGTAAACGCCCGAATCAAGCCAAACTATTTCAAAAGCACCCACCTTGATATACTGATGAACAGGCTCGCCGAAAGATTCATATTCGCTTACGGCGTATGAGCGCAGGTCAACTTCAACAATGTTCTGTGACATTTCGTTACAAACAAGCATAGTGTTTTTTATGTTATTGAGCCACAGTCCCGACGGTCTGCCGAATGTAGATTCATTAGCGCCGCCTACGCGCAGTTCTTCACGCATTGTTCGGGTGTTAAAGCGTATTATGGCATTATTGTCGGGGAATGACGCCCAAAGTGAATTTTTATGCACCGCAAGGTCACAGGGTGCGTGATCACGGTATTTCATAGTGCCGCTCCAAACAACTTCACCCGTAACATCCAAAACGGTTGCCTCACCGTTGGGTGAAACAACAAACAAATGCTCATCATCTAATTTTGCCGCCTTGCAAAGCACATGGTTTGAAACTGTTTTTTCAATATTTCTGAAAAACCTTTCCCCAAACTTTGCCGATTGATATATATCTTTGGTAACCGGTGACATAGAGTTATCTTCAAAAGAAATCATTTTGTATGAGATTGCAAATTTATCGTCCAAGTCTGTCTTTTTTAAAATTATGAAACCGTTTTTTAAGGGCTGGAGACCGAAAGCCGATTCGCCGTAAATTTTTTTCATAAATCAAACACCACATATTCAATAATTTATCCCAATTATTATACCCTATCGACATTAAAAGGTCAATTATTCTTTTAATATTTTATTTTTAAGATTTTTTAAAACCTGTTTCCTGCGCTTTGCTTCGGCTCAAAGTTCAGTCGCTCGGCATAAAATATCAATAGAGAGTTATTTTCGGTAATAATTATTAAAATTATGATTAAAAGTTGATATCAAAGGCAAAAATATTTTACAGGAAAAGCCGTTACAAATTTATGTAAAATGGAGTGTGAAAAATGACAGTCAAAAGAGGGGAAATCTATTATGCCGATTTAAGCCCCGTAGTAGGCTCGGAACAGGGCGGAGTAAGACCGGTACTTATAGTTCAAAACGATATAGGCAACAGGTACAGCCCCACCGTAATAGCGGCGGCGATAACAAGCCAAAAAGAAAAAGCAAATCTTCCGACGCATATTAAGGTTACAGCTGAGGGCTGCGGCCTTTCAAAGGACTCAATAGTCCTTTTAGAGCAGATTAGAACCATTGATAAACAGCGCCTTAAGGAGCGAATGGGCTCGCTTGACGAAATATCAATGGATATGATAGATAAAGCAATATCGGTCAGTTTCGGATTACTGCAGTAGCGACAGGCTACATAACCGACGCCGTTTGGCGTCGGTTACATTTTATATAATTTAAAAAGTATACCCTGCGGCTTTCACCGCAGGGTAATTGGGGTGACTATGGATTAATGCTTAGCAACCGCAGCCGTTATTACCGCAGCCATTGTTACCGCAACCGCAGCAGCACAATACGATAAGGATAAGAACGATGATCCAGCAGCAGCCGTTTCCACCGAAATTGTTACACATGCGTTTTCCTCCTTTCCGTTTACAATAACATAATATTCCGTCTGCCAAAGAGTGTTACAACAGCGCGGAAATTAACCTAATAAATTAGGCGGCAACGACCTCCTTTGTTTGAATAAAATTATTGCTTTCAACCCAAACTGTTAGCAGAGGGTGAAAGTATGATACGCGATGATATACAACGCGAAATAGGCGTAAACAGTTTTAAAAGCAATCACGAATTTGCAGGAAATGCTGCAGAAAAGCAGCAAATCTCTACTCAACACGGTAAAGACGGTAAAAAATTGACTTTGAATGACTTTGTGGTAAAATAAATTCGGGCGGTGATACATTGCTTAGTGATAAAATTGCAGGAGAAATTAAAAAACAAATAGATAATTCGTCTGACCGTACTGCTGAAATTAACAGAAACGAGTTTGCAAAAAATCTTGGCTGCGTACCGAGCCAAATTAATTATGTAATTTCAACCCGCTTTACCCCCGAACACGGATACATTATTAACAGCCGGCGCGGAAACGGGGGATACATAAGAATTACACGAGTAAATTCCGGAAAAATGAGCAGTCTTATGCATATTGTCAATACAGTTGGTAAAAGTTTGGACGAAAAAAGTGCAGTAATGCTTTTACAAAACTGCGTTTATAACGGCTCGGCTACCGAAGAACAGGCAAAAATCATAAAGTCTGCGGTTTCAAACGCCGTAATGCGACAAATTCCTGAGGAATACCGTGATACAATCAGAGCGTCGATAATCAAACAGACATATCTGTCGCTCATATCTTTAAAGTGAGCTGATTTCATACCGTACATAAAATATCGGGAGGTTCGTTATGAAGTACAGTTTTAACGGTTTCAGCAATAATGCCGATTTTGCTCTTAACCTTGCAATAAGTTCCGCGCAGGAGTTCGGTCACAGTTATATAGGCAGCGAACATTTATTATTAGGACTTTGCCTTGCAAAAGACTCGCATGCCTGTACAATTCTGCTCAAAAACGGTGTAACCGCAATCGGCGTAGAATTGCAATTACTTAAAACCGTAGGGCGCGGCAACCCCGTTGAACTTACCCCCGAACAGTTTACACCGCATGCAAAAAAAGTAGTGGAAAACGCTCTTTCTTCCGCCGCGTGCGAAAACAGACCCGCAACCAGCGATATGCTGCTTTACAGCCTTATTAATGAGTCTGATAATTATGCGGTTAAATATATAAAAAAACTTGGTGCCGATTCGCAAATTATTAAAACCGAACTGATTCGCGAACTGCAACCGCAGACAGATGAAGATGGTTGCAGGGAGCACAAAAAATCTGTTAAACGCGAAAACAAAACACTGTTCCTTAATAAATATGCTGTTGATTTAACGCGTGAGGCAGCTTTAAATAAACTTGACGGCGTTATCGGCCGTGAAAAAGAAATAAAACGCGTTATGCAAATTCTTTGCAGAAGAAATAAAAACAACCCCTGCCTTGTGGGTGAACCCGGAGTCGGAAAGACTGCAGTTGTCGAAGGGCTTGCGGTTTCAATCGCAAACGGAACTGCGCCGTTGCCGCTTTTAGGCAAAAAAATTATGATGCTTGACTTAACAAGCGTTGTTGCAGGCACAAAATACAGGGGCGATTTTGAGGAGCGTATTAAAAATATTGTTGAAGAGGTAAAAAACAATGATGAAGTCCTGCTGTTTATAGACGAACTGCATAACCTTGTTGGAGCAGGTTCTGCCGAGGGCTCTACAGATGCGGCAAACATTTTAAAACCGTCACTTGCTCGCGGCGATTTCCGCCTCATAGGCGCCACAACTACCGAAGAATATAAAAAGTATATAGAAAATGATGCCGCACTTGAAAGACGCTTTCAGCCGGTAAGCATAGAAGAACCGAGCGTTGATGAAACGGTTGAGATTTTACGCGGTATAGTTGATAAATATCAAAGTCATCACAATGTTATTATTGAAGATGAGGCGCTCGTTGCTGCCGCAAAATATGCCGATAGGTATATTCAAGACCGCTTTCTGCCCGATAAAGCAATTGACCTTGTTGATGAAACCGCTGCGCGTATTTCGCTTTACAGCGCAGATGACTGTTTGCGAAAATGTGCAGGCACGGCTAAAGCGGAAAATACACATCAGAAAAAATTTGCTTATAACATTGCTGCATACGGCGGCACAGAAAAACAACCTTATTCATACTATACCGAAAATTCTATTTCAGAAAATAAAAGATTGCATACCGAAATGCCGCGCGTTACCGATGATGATATAGCGGCTTCGGTTTCTGAAATCACCTCAATTCCGATAGCAAAATTAAGCGTTTCAAAAGCGGAGAAATTAAATATTATAAAAACCGAACTTTCTAAACGGGTTGTTGGGCAGGATGAGGCGGTTTCTGCGGTTTCTGAAGTAATAAGAAGAGCCGGCAGCGGCTTTGCCGATATGGATAAACCGCTTGGCTCTATGATATTTACAGGTCCTCCTGGAGTTGGTAAAACAGAACTTTGCCGATGTTTGGCGGAAATAATGTTCGGCAGTCGGAAATCTCTTATTAAATTTGATATGTCGGAATTCTCTGAACCGCATTCGATTTCAAAACTTATCGGCTCGCCGCCCGGATATGTCGGCTACGGCAGCGGAGGGAAACTGACCGAAGCGGTTAAAAAGCACCCATATTCAATTGTGTTGTTTGATGAAATAGAAAAAGCCGACAGCGAGGTCTGTAATCTGTTTCTTCAAATCCTTGACGAAGGCAAACTCACGGATTCAAGCGGCCGCGCAGTTAATTTCAGAAATACCGTTGTTATTATGACATCTAATATCGGTTCTGAACTTTTAAGAACCAATACCGTAGCAACAGGCTTTAATTCAGGCAAAGACAATTTGGGCGAGCGTAAAAAAGCAGTAGTAAAAAAACTCGGCGAATGTTACAGGCAAGAGCTGCTTGACCGCGTTGACGATATTATTGTTTTTAATCCGTTGGGTGCCGAAAGTATGGAAACAATAACCGAACTTATGCTTAATAAATTAAAAGCAAAGGTTAATCTTTTGGGGATTGATATCGGCTTTTCGCGTGATACTGTTAAAAAACTTGCCCGCTTAAGTTGTGCCGACAGCAAAGGTGCCAGAAATATAAGAAGAACTATTGTAAAAGAACTTGAAGCACCGCTTAGCGATGAAATTATCAATGCGGAAATAAAAACGGGTGACAAGATAAATGTTGAATCTGCCGAGAACGGCTTTAAGTTTTTAACTGCATAATATCTTTTGAATTTTGCGATAATTTGAAAAATCAAAAGAATTAAGGTAAAAAGCCAATAAAATTGTAAATAAATCTTGACAAAGCCTGCAGTAATTATTATAATAAGGTGTATGACAATTTGAGGTGGTGCTATGGTTCTGGATTTAAGGCGCCTGTTCGTTACCGATGGGGCAAGTCTTAATGTTGAAACTGCGTTTGATTTCAGCAATACCGAGTTGTACGGCGGCTATCCACTCAAAAAGCCCGTCGTTGTTAAAGGCAAGGTGTTTAATCGCGCAGGTATAGTCACCTTGGATGTTGTGTGTTATGCCGAATACAGCGCCGACTGTGATCGGTGCGGCACATTAACCGTGAAGCAGTATGAAATCCCGATTAAACGCGTTTTAGTCAATAAACTCTATAATGGCGAAAATGATGAAATGTTGCTGTTAGATGATTATAAGATTGATTTGCGCGAACTTTGTTTTACCGAAGTGGTTTTGGGATTGCCTACTAAGCATCTTTGCAAGGATGATTGCAAAGGTATTTGTCCTCATTGTTACAAAAATCTTAATGAGGGCGAATGCGGTTGCGGCGGTCACGAAATAGATCCGAGGCTTGAAATTTTAACACAGTTATTGAACAAATAGCAGTACTTCGCTAAAGGAGGCTTTAAAATGGCAGTACCGAAGAGAAAAACTTCAAAAGCAAGAAAAAATAAAAGGCGTTCAAACGTTTGGAAACTTGAAACTCCGGTTATCGTAAGATGCCCTCGCTGCGGTGAATATAAAAGACCGCACAGATTGTGCTCGGCTTGCGGATATTACAACGGCCGCGAGGTTGTAAAGGTAGAAGACTGATTTTTATAAGTTTCAGGGATAGAGGGGGAGTTTCCTCCTCTATTTTTTATACCTATCGTATTTGCGCAATGCTTGACAAAACGGCGAAAAAATGGCATAATCTATTTGTGATATTAAGTAATTTTTAAGTGCTAGTATAGGAGGGGAATGCCTTGGCAAAACCCATAGTTGCGGTTGTCGGCAGACCTAATGTCGGTAAATCCACAATATTTAATAAAATAATCGGAAAACGGCTGTCGATAGTTGACGATACACCGGGTGTAACCCGTGACAGAATATACGGCGACGCCGAGTGGGGAAACCGAAAGTTTATGCTGGTTGATACAGGCGGTATTGAGCCGAAAACCGACGATATAATTCTTGCTAAAATGCGTGCGCAGGCTTCCCTTGCAATCGATACGGCTAATGTAATAATTTTTGTTACCGATATTAAAGACGGACTCACGGCAGCGGACGCAGAGGTTGCCGCAATGCTCCAAAAAAGCGGAAAACCCGTTGTGCTGTGCGTTAATAAGTGTGACGGGGTAGGCAAAGCGCCGCTTGATATATATGAGTTTTATAATTTAGGACTTGGCGATCCTATTCCCGTATCGGGTATTCACGGCCACGGAACCGGCGATTTGCTTGATGCGGTGTTTGAGCATCTTAATGAGTTTGACAATGACAGTGATGATGACGATGTAATAAATGTTGCGGTTATCGGCAAACCTAATGCAGGCAAATCAAGCCTTGTAAATTATATTTCGGGTGAAGAACGCGCAATTGTTTCAAATATTGCAGGCACCACGCGCGACGCTATCGACACCGTTGTTAATATCGGTGATGATACCTTTAATTTTATCGACACTGCAGGTTTAAGAAGAAAAAGCAAGGTTGATGATAATATTGAAAAATACAGCGTCCTGCGCGCTAAAATGGCAATTGACCGAAGCGATGTTTGCGTTATAATGATTGACGGAACTGAGGGCTTTACAGAGCAGGATTCAAAGGTTGCGGGACTTGCAATGGAAGCCGGAAAAGCCGCTATTATCGCGGTTAATAAGTGGGATATAGTTGCCAAGGACGGCAAAACTATGGACGCTTACCGTAAAAAATTGATGAATGACTTTTCATTTATGCCATATGCTCCTATAGTCTTTATTTCCGCTAAAACGGGCAGCCGTGTTGACCGACTTTTTGAATTGATTAAGTTTGTCCACGAGCAAAACAATATGCGCATTTCTACCGGTATGCTTAATAACATTCTGGCAGAGGCTACAGCAAGAGTTCAACCGCCTACAGATAAGGGCAAACGCCTGAAAATATTTTATATTACGCAGGCATCAACAAGACCTCCTACTTTTGTCTGCTTCTGTAACAATGCGGATTTATTTCATTTTTCTTATCAAAGATATCTTGAAAACCAAATTCGCTCGGTTTTCGGGTTGGAGGGAACTCCTGTAAGGTTCATTATTCGCGAATGCGGCGATAAAAAATAAGGTGATGTAATGGCTGTTATTATTTTAATTATTTCCTGTATTCTGGCCTACCTGCTGGGCAGTATCAGTTTTGCGGTTATAATTTCCGAAAAGTTTATTAAAAAAGATGTTAGGGAACTCGGCAGCGGAAACGCAGGTATGACGAATGTTATGCGAAACGCAGGCGTTCTTCCGGGTATACTTACCTTTGTTTTTGATTGCTTAAAGGGTGTTTTGGCAGGACTTTTGGGTAAACTTGTGGTTTTCCCTTACTTGTTTTCAATTACAAATAACGCGATTTTCAGCAAAATTGACGGCGCGCTTGTTTTGGGCATTTTCTGTATGCTGGGTCATCTTTTCCCGATTTTCTTTCAGTTTAAGGGCGGTAAGGGCGTTGCCACCGTCGGTGGCATAGGTATTGCTGCATGTCCGCTTGCGTTTTTGGTTGCGTTGGCTTTCTTCCTTGCCTTTACCATAATAACAAAAATGGTGTCGGTCGGCTCGGTTGCCGCTGCTGTAACGCTTCCGTTTGCTTTGTACCTTTTTGAAAAGTATTACAGCGTTTCAAACGGTTATACACCGTGGATATCATTGCTGCTGATGGGTGCTATGTGCCTGTGCGTAATTATTAAACATTCTGAAAATATCAAAAGAATTTTTAGGGGAACAGAACGCAAACTCGGCGATAAAAAGTAATTTACTTTTAAATTTGGCTTTAGGCGTATGTGATTATAATTTGTGAAAGGGAATTGGTGATTTTATGAGCAAAGTTGTTGTTCTCGGCTCGGGGGGATGGGGCATAGCTCTGGCTTTAACTGCGTATGATGCAGGCAATGAGGTTTCGTTATGGTCGCTATTCCAAAAAGAAGTTACCGACTTGCTTGAAAGCCGCGAACATAAAAAACTTTTGCCGGGCGTAAAAATCCCAAACGAAATCAATATATCA
>CAVALG010000077.1:0-10932 GCA_963589585.1 Roseburia sp. AF12-17LB | reverse complement strand
CCCGTTTTAATAAAATTAAAGGCGCAATTTAGACCTTAGATTTTAGACTGTAGACTTTAGACGAGGGTAACGGTAGTTTGAACGCTGACGGTAAGCACAGTCCCTTGTCGCCCTCTGACGAGGGTGCGGGTGTCCGGTGGACACCTCTGCGAAGCAGAAGCACCGACCGAGGCGGCAGCCGAGACGGTGTCACGGCTTCAGCCGTGACGGAAGGAGAGAAAAAAGTAAATTATATCAGCTCTTACCGTCTATTATTAAAACTACCGCTGCCCTCATCTAACATCTAGTGTCTAATATCTAAAGTCTGGATTTCCCCATTTTGTTGAAATGTTTAAAAAGTTATCCACATCATCGTGGATAACCCCCTCTTTACACTTTATCCACAATTTTATTAACCTTCAATCCACATTGCAAAACACCCGATAATCGCAGTTACGGTGCGGACTTCGGGACTTATCCACATTTGCACACTTACTACTACGGATACTGTTTTTTATACATACATACATAGAAAAAAATTTCATTTTTTTATTTTTCGCATTAAAATGCGGCTTATAAATGTGGAAAACTTTTTACAGGCAAAAGGAGTATTTAATATGAGAATTATAGTTGAGCGTCAGCCGTTTTGCGATGCGGTTACAAATCTTTCACACGCGGTGGCTACAAAATCCACAAATCCGGTACTTGAAGGAATCTACCTTAAAACCGAGGGCGACAAACTTAAACTGACGGCGTATAACTACGAACTCGGAATGATAAAATACATAGATATTTTGCGCACGGAGGTTGACGGTGAGGCGGTTATTAACGCAAGGCTGCTTGGTGAAATGCTTAAAAGGGTGCGCAGCGAAACGGTTAGAATAAATGTTGACGAAAAGGGTCTTACAACATTTGAAAGTAACTCCACCGTTTATGAGATTATGGGTATGGCGGCAACCGATTTTCCCGAAATGCCTAAAATCGACCACGAAGTAAAAATTTCTATCCCTGCCGACCAGCTTTCGGATATGGTAAGGCAGACTATCTTTTCGGTAGGCGGACCCGACTGTATTAAGCCGATATTAACGGGCGAATATTTTGAAATTGAAGATAACGAACTCCACCTTGTGGCGATTGACGGATACCGTATGTCGGTGCGCCGCGAGAAGTTAAGCGGCAACGAAAACATAGAATTTGTTGCGGCGGCAAAGGCGATTGCCGAAGCCATAAAACTTATCGGAGAAGAAGATAAAATTATAGATATGCAGGTAGGCAGACGGTTTTTCTCATTAACCGTAAACGGATATGAAATTATATCCCGTCTTATGGAGGGCAATTATGTTGACTACCGCAATTTAGTGGCGCGCGAAGATGATTTTGCGGCGATAATAAAACTTAAAACCAAGGATGTTACCGATATTATTGACCGTATTTCGCTTATGCTTAACAATCAAATCGTAACGCCTGTAATTATGCGCTGCACCGAAGACACCGTAATGTTCTCCTGCAAGACGGCTATCGGTAAGGCGGCGGACGAGTGCCACGCCGATATAGAGGGCAATTTTTCGGAAATCGGCTTTAATTCAAGATATTTTTACGAGGCGGTTAAGGCAACCGAAACCGACGAGATAATTATTAAAATTAAAAATGCGCTTTCACCCATTCTTATTGAACCGGTAAGCGGCGAAAGTTTTACATATATGGTAATGCCGATTCACTTAAAAGGCGATAACAAAGAGGATAACACAAATAATGAGAGAGATTAAAATTAAAGAAGATTTTATTAAACTTGATTCGCTGCTTAAATTTTCGGGAATTGCCGAAACGGGCGGTCACGCCAAGATACTTATATTAGACGGTGAAGTTACCGTAAACGGCGAAATCTGCACTATGCGCGGCAAAAAAATACGCGTTGGCGATACCGTTGCGGCGCTCGGCGAAGAGATTAGAATAGTTAAGTAAAGTTGGTAAGATATGAAGATTGAAAAGGTCCGCTACCGCAATTTCAGAAATATACTGAAGGATGAAGTGCTTTTGCCGGCTGAGGGTCTTAATATCATATACGGCTTAAACGCCCAGGGCAAAACCAATCTGCTTGAGGGAATCTGGCTTTTTTCGGGTCTTAGAAGTTTTAGAGGAACTAAATTTGATGAGATGGCGAAAAACGGTGAAAATAACTTTTCGGTAACTATGGAATTTGTTGAGGGCGGACGAAAAAACACCGCCGCGATAAATTATGCCGACGGGAAAAAGATAATAATGATTAACGGCATAAAAAAACCGTCGGTAAGCGCTTTTTTAAGCGAAGTTACAGCCGTTTCATTTACCCCCGACGATATAAAAATAATATCGGGCGCACCCGAGGAGCGCCGCAATTACATTGATTCGGTAATTTGCAGGCTGTATCCGCAATATGTAGAAATAGTAAGAAAAAATGAGAAACTTGTAAGGCAGCGCAATAATCTTATCAGGTTTGACAGCGGACGGGAATTTTACGAAGATATGCTTGACGCCTACGAAGAAGAAATTGCAAAATTCGGGCTGCGTTCAATGCGGCTGCGCCGCAGATACTTACAGCTTGTGGGCGAAAGAATAAATAAAATTTTTGAGAATATATCACTCGGAAAAGAAAAAATTACGCTTGATTACATCACCAATGTACGCGACGGCGAGGAAGAAATAAAAGCCGACCTTAAAGCCGCAAGAGCAGAGGATGAAAGAAAATTCACAACAACAGTAGGCGTGCATAAAGATGAAATTGATATAAAAATCAACGGTCTTTCGGTAAGAAAATACGGCTCGCAGGGGCAAAAACGCTCGGCGGCGCTGTCGCTTAAACTTGCCGAAGCCGAGATTTTAAAAGAAGCTAAAAACAAAGAACCGATAATTCTGCTTGACGATGTTATGAACGAACTTGACGCCACAAGGCAGGAATATCTGTTTAAGTTTTTAGAGGGACGGCAGGTGTTTATAACCTCTTGCGACCCACACAATTTACAACCTGCCCAAAACGAAACCGATTTTTATGTAAAAGAAGGTAAGGTCTACCCTGCCCCGTCACGGGATTTTAAGGTTGACGACTAAAATATACGGCGGATAAAAAGAAAACGGCAAAAAGTGCTTACTATAAGTAAAAAAACTAATGTTAATTTCAGTTTACCGTCTATTCGCAATTCTGCGGTATGCACAATGCCTTTGCCTCCATCTGACGAGGGAGGTGGCTTTGCCGTCAGGCAAAGACGGAGGGAGAGAAAAAACGAAGATAAAAATCAGCCAAGATATTTAAGTAAAAAAGGAAAACAACATATGATGTTATTTTTGGGTGAAAAGACGGTTGTTGACGAAAAAGAGGTAATAGGAATATTTGACCTTGAAAACACCTCAGTGCAGAAAAATACAAGAGTTTTTTTGGAAAAGGCGCAAAAGGCAGGCAAGGTAGAGGTGGTTTGCACCGATATACCTAAGTCGTTTGTGCTTACGGGAAAGAAAAACAATTGGAAAATGTGGCTTACCCAGGTGGCAACCTCTACCCTTGAAAAACGCAGCCGAGAGGGGTTTATTTAGATAATATAAAATATAATTTTATTAATAATTTTTCTCTCCCTCAGTCAAAAATCAAAGATTTTTGACAGCGTCTCGGCTGCCGCCTCGGTCGGTGCTTCTGCTCCGCAGAGGTGTCCACCGGACACCCGCACCCTCGTCAGAGGGAGCCAAGGGGATTGCAAATAACGGCAGCCCTGCAAACAGACAGCAAAAAGCTTTTACTGTAAGCAAAAAAACCAATGATAATCTCAATTTACCGTCCATCTGCAGTTTTGCGATATGCACAAACCCTTGCCTCCACCTGACGGGGGAGGTGGCACGGCGCAGCCGTGACGGAGGGAGAGAAAAAGCCAACGGTCGGAACAATCTACTGTCCGTGTACAGAAAGCGGCAAGAAAAATGATAAAGTATACTAAAACAAATATTCCGCTTGCAAAAAAATTAAGAAAAGATATGACGCAATGGGAGCGAAAATTGTGGTATTTGTTTTTAAAGAACTATCCCGTAAGATTTCAAAGGCAAAAAGCCATAGATAATTACATAGCAGATTTTTATTGTGCCAAAGCAAAACTTATTATTGAGCTTGACGGCGGCGGACATTATAAAGAAGAACAAAAAGAAAAAGATAATCTGCGAACGAAAAAGTTAGAGGAGAGCAATTTAAATGTGATAAGAATTTGCAATTTGGATATAGACCGCAATTTTAGCGGTGTATGTGAATATATAGATTTAAATGTTAAGAAAAATCTAATAGACAAATGAGAGTGCTTAGTTTCTGTTTCTCTTTCCCACAGCCGTACTAGACTTTAGATGTTAGATACTAGATATTAGATGTGATTAAAGTAACATAAAAGATAGATGGTAAAGGCTGTTTATTATAAGTATGCTTAAAGCCCTTGCCTCCATCTGACGAGGGTGCGGGTGTCCGGTGGACACCTCTGCGCAGCAGAAGCACCGACCGAGGCGGCAGCCGAGACGGTGGCACGGCGACAGCCGTGACGGAGGGAGAGAAAAAGTTAATGGTAAGAAAGGTTTACTGTCTGTTTTCAATCTTAAATATAGTTACAATAGTTTTGATAAAAGACAGGAATTACATCTATGTTTTATTTTAGTTTCTCTCCCTCAGTCAAAAATCGAAGATTTTTGCCAGCTCCCCCGTCAGGAGGAGCCAAGAGGTTTGTGAATAACGGAAGTTAGAAGATAGACAACAAATACAGATTACCGTCTGTTATCAAAATATCGTTATCACGGTCTAAAGTCTAACATCTAAAATCTAGTATCAAAGCGTGCTAAAAATATATACTCAATAAAAACAGTCTGAAAATGACTTTTAAAATATAAATTACATCAAAAACCAAATCAACATAAACAAAAATAAGGAAAAGGTGAAAAGAATGAACGATATCAACGCACCGGTTGAGCAAAAATATGACGAGTCCTCAATTCAGGTGCTGGAGGGTCTTGAAGCGGTAAGAAAACGCCCCGGTATGTACATAGGTTCAACGGGCGAACGCGGATTGCACCATCTGGTTTACGAAATTGTGGACAACTCTATTGACGAGGCGCTGGCAGGCTATTGCGATAAAATCACGGTTGATCTGCTGGACGACGGCGTCATTAAAGTAACCGACAACGGGCGCGGTATCCCCGTCGGCATAAATCCGCAAAAGGGCATACCCACCGTGACCGTTGTGTTCACGATTCTGCACGCGGGCGGCAAGTTCGGCGGCAGCGGTTATAAAGTTTCGGGCGGATTGCACGGCGTGGGTGCGTCGGTCGTAAATGCGCTTTCCTCCTACCTCGAAGTAACGGTAAAGGACGGTAAACACATCTACCGCCAGCGCTACGAAAAGGGCGAAACAGAAAGCGATTTGGAGATTATCGGCGATACGAACGAAACGGGAACAGAGGTCATTTTCAAGCCCGACCCCGATATTTTCACCGATACAACAAGGTATGATTACGATATCCTGCTGCAGCGCCTTCGCGAGCAGGCATTCCTTAACGCCGGTATTCGTGTTGTAATGACCGACCGCCGCAGCGACGCCGACATTGAGGGCAGAACCGACGATCTGCATTTTGAGGGCGGTATCCGCTCATATGTCGAATATCTGCTTGACGAAAAGGTCAAAAAAGACCGCATTATCGACGATGTTATCTACATTTCCGCAAACGGTGAGGACTCCGCCGCCGAGGTGGCTATGATTTGGTCAACCGGTTACGATAACCGCGTGATGTCCTTCGCCAACACCATTCACACGGTGGACGGCGGTACGCACGAGCAGGGTTTCAGAACTTCGCTGACCCGCGCCGTAAATAAATACGCGCTTGACCATAAAATGCTTAAAGACTCGGATAAACGCCTTAAAGCCGAGGATATAAGCGAGGGTCTTATCGCCGTCGTAAGCGTTAAACTGACCGATGCGCAGTTTGAAAGCCAGACCAAAGCGAAACTCGGCAACACCGCAATCGGCACTATGGTAAGCCGTATGGTTACCGAAAAACTTGCCGAATATTTTGAGGATAACCCTGCCCCGGCAAAGACGATTGTTGAAAAATCCATCGCCTCTTCAAACGCCCGTGAAGCGGCGCAAAAAGCGAGGGATCTGCAAAGGGATAAATCCTCCATAAGCGGCAAGTCCAAAATGCCCGAAAAACTGTCCGACTGTATTTCAAAGGACGCAACCAAGACCGAGATTTTTATTGTCGAGGGTGATTCGGCGGGCGGCTCGGCGGTTGAGGGGCGCAACAGCACCTACCAGGCGATTTTGCCGCTTTGGGGTAAAATGCTCAACGTCGAAAAAGCAAGGGTCGATAAGGTCTACGGCAACGATAAACTGACCCCTGTTGTCGTCGCGCTCGGTACCGGAATTGCAGAGCATTTCGATATCTCAAAACTCCGCTACGATAAAATCGTAATTATGGCGGATGCCGACGTCGACGGTTCGCATATCCGCACCCTTTTGCTTACCTTCTTTTTCCGCTATATGCCCGAACTTATAGAGCAGGGGCATATCTATTTGGCGCAGCCGCCCCTTTTCAGAATAACCAAGGGTAAACAGCATTTTGACGTCTTTACCGACGAGGAAAAGGACGCAAAAATGGCGGAATTTGACGGAAAAGCCGACGTTCAGCGCTATAAAGGTCTCGGTGAAATGGACCCCGACCAGTTGTGGGAAACCACCCTTGACCCCGAGCACCGCACGCTGTTAAAGGTTAAAATCGAGGACGCCGAAAGGGCGGACGCAACCTTTACTATGCTTATGGGCGACGAGGTCGAACCGAGAAGACAGTTCATTGAAGAAAACGCGGTCTTTGCGACCGATTTGGATATTTAAGGAAAGGGGGAAACGAAAATGAGCAAACACGAGAACATCATCTGGCCGGAGGACGAGCGCACCAATATCCGGCCTATCGAAATAGTTGACGAAGTAAGGACAAGTATGCTGCAATACGGTATGTCGGTGCTTGTCGGGCGCGCGCTGCCCGATGTCCGCGACGGTCTTAAACCCGTCCACCGCCGTATTCTCTATACTATGTACGAAAACGGTCTGACCCCCGATAAAGCCTACCGTAAGTGCGCCGATACCGTCGGTGCGGTGCTCGGTAGATATCATCCGCACGGCGACGCCAGCGTTTATGACGCAATGGTCCGTATGGCGCAGGATTTTTCGCTGCGCTATCCGCTGATTGACGGGCACGGCAACTTCGGTAACATTGACGGTTACCCCGCCGCCGCCTACCGTTATACCGAGTCTAAAATGAATAAACTGTCGATTCATATGCTCGACGATATCGACAAGGAAACTGTCGATTTTATGCGAAATTATGACGACCGTTTGAACGAGCCGACCGTCCTGCCCGTCCGTTTTCCGCAGCTGCTTGTAAACGGTTCTTCGGGTATCGCTTTCGGTATGGCAACCGAAATTCCGCCCCACAACCTGGGCGAAACCATTGACGCTATGTGCTGCCTTATAGATAATCCGGAAGCCGGGCTGGACGAACTCTGCCGCCACATAAAAGGCCCCGATTTCCCCACCGGCGGCATAATTATGGGTATGTCTGGTATCCGCGCCGCCTACGCTACGGGCAGGGGCAAAATTACCCTGCGCGGAAAAGCCGAAATCGAAGAATACAAAACGGGCAGATTTAGGATAGTTATAACCGAAATCCCCTATAAAGTCCGCAAAAAGGACCTTGTTAAAAACATATATGACCTTGCCGCCGATAAGAGAATTGAGGGTATTGACGATGTTGTTGACTATTCCTCAAAGCGTGACGGCGGTATAAGAATTGTTGTTGATGTTAAGCGTGACGCCAATCCGCAGGTAGTGCTTAACAAACTTTACAAGCACACGGCGCTGCAAACCACTTTCGGCGCTATTATGCTGGCGCTGGTAAACGGCAAACCGCAGATTCTTACACTTAAAGAAATGCTGCAGAACTCAATCGACTTCCAGTGCGATATTATCAAACGCCGTATTCGTTACGATATGCGCAAAGCCGAGGAAAGGGCGCACATTCTGCGCGGTTTGACTATAGCCCTTGATAATATTGACGAGGTTATAAATATTATCCGCACGAGCAAAACTATCCCCGAAAGTAAGGAAAGATTGGGCGAGCGTTTTGGTCTTGACGATATCCAAACCACCGCAATCGTGCAAATGCAGCTTGGTAAACTTGCAGGTCTGGAAAAGCAGAAAATAGAAGACGAATTGCAGGAAAAAATTGACTTTATAAAAGAGTGCAAAGAAATCCTTGCTTCACACGAGCGTGTGCTTGACATAGTTAAAACCGACGCGCTTAACCTGCGCGACCGTTTTGCGGACGAGCGCCGCACCGAGATATGCACAGTATCGGGTGAAGTTGATATTGAGGACCTTATCCCGAAAGAGGAGTGCGTGCTCACTAAAACCGTGGGCGGTTATATTAAGCGTATCGCAGCCGACGAGTACGATTCACAGCACCGCGGCGGCAGAGGACTCAGAGGGCTTACTATGCGTGATGATGATTATGTTGAAAATATTTTCACCTGCTCATCACACGATTATGTGCTGCTGTTCTCTAACTTCGGCAGACTTTATCGCATAAAATCGTATGAAATACCCGAGGGCAGCCGTACGGCGCGCGGAGTAAACCTTGTTAATGTTGTGCCGCTTATGCCCGACGAGAAGATAATCAATATCCTGCCGGTAGGCGAGGACCTTACGGACGAGAGCTTTGTTTGTATGATAACACGGCTCGGAACCATTAAGAGAACCGCGCTTTCAGCCTTTAAAAATGTCCGTAAAACGGGTATAATCGCTATAAATATCCACGATAACGACGAACTCACCTTTGTCCGCAAAACCACGGGCAGCGACAGTCTTATTGTAGGTACAAAGAACGGTATGGCTATACATTTTGCCGAAACCGAAGTCCGCGAAATGGGCAGAACCGCCGCAGGTGTGCGCGCTATCCGCCTTAAAGAAGGCGACGAGGTTATAGGTATGACCACCTGTAAAGAGGACGGCAAAATCATAACCGTAACCGACAGCGGTATAGGCAGAATAAGCCCCTCGGGCCAGTACAGGCTGCAGTCGCGCGGCGGTAAGGGTATAATTAACTACCGCACCGAGAAATACGGCTGCAAGGTTGCCGCACTGCTTGAAATTGAGGATGATGACGACCTTATTATGATATCGTCCGACGGTATTATTATCAGAATTTACACCGCCGAAATCAACCTCACTTCGCGCCCCGGCAGAGGTGTTAAGATTATGCGTATTGATGACGGTGTTAAACTGCTGTCGGTAGCGCGCGCTACACATGATAATTCGGAAATTACCGAACATATCGAGGACGGCGGCTCTGACGACCCGTCCGATGCCGAAACAGCCGACGAACAAACCGAAGATACCGCAGACGATTTAAACGAGGAGCAGGGAACAGAGGCATAAAACAAGAAACTTCAGCATAACGGTAGTTAAAAGACAGACGGTAAACGCTGCTTGCTGCAAATACGCACTAGCCCTTGGCTCCCTCTGACGAGGGAGCTGGCAAAAATCTTCGATTTTTGACTGAGGGAGAGAAGAAAAGTTCACCGTTTGTCATCAATCCATCTTTACCGCAAATCAAATCATATAAAGGAGTGAAAGAGTTGAAGTATTACACCATAGTAGGCGGCGTGAACGGGGTCGGTAAAAGCAGTTTTACAGGCTCGCTTAAGGCACAGTCGCTTACGCTCGGCACAATTATTGATGTAGATAAAATAACTGCCGAGAAAAAAGGCGACGCTATAATCGGCGCAAAAGCCGCAATAGAAAAAATCAACAACTGCCTTGAAAACGGATACTCTTTTACTGGGGAAACAACGCTTTCGGGCAGCAAAACCGCCCGAACCTGCGCCGCGGCTAAAGAAAAGGGCTATTTTATCCGACTTTATTATATCGGGCTGAACACCGAGCAGGAGAGCATTAAAAGAATAAAAAACAGGGTGGAAAAGGGCGGTCACAACATACCCGAAGATACCGTTCGTAACCGTTTCAATACCAGTTTTGAGTCTTTAAAAAAAGTGCTGCCGTATTGCGACGAAGCGCTGTTTTTCGATAATGATAACGGTTTTGTTCAGGTCGCGGAATATCGCAACGGCGAACTTATTGTAACTACCGATAACCCACCTCGGTGGCTTAAAGAATTAAAAAGTATTGCAGATATATAAATCAGCCGTTTCCCCTAAACGGACGGCAGATACATTGATTACCGTTAGTTATCCCACGGTCAAACTTTGTTTTGACCGTGGGATTGTTTTTTTGTGCGTTGCCGCCGCCTCGCGCAAGACCGACCGCCCACTGCGCCAAGCGTTCGCATGGTGGCGGCGCAATTTTAATTTGTGCATTGTTATCAAGTCTGCTGCGACTTGCGCCGTCTGAAAACAAAGTTTTCCGCCGTGGGGTGGTCTTGCACAGGGCGGCTTAATTTCCGTAAAGGCAAGAAAAACCGACGGTAATAACTGTTACGCTTTACTTTTTCTCTCCCTCAGTCAAAAATCAAAGATTTTTGACAGCTCCCTCATCAGATGGAGCCAAGAGATTTGCAGATAACGGCAGTTTAAAAGATAGACGGCAAATACAGTTTACCGTCCATCCGTAATTAAGAGGTATGCATAAAACCCTCGCCTCCACCTGACGGGGTGCGGGTGTCCGATGGACACCTCTCGAAGCAGCAACCCTTGCCTCCCTCTGACGAGGGTGCGGGTGTCCGGTGGACACCTCTGCGCAGCAGAAGCACCGACCGAGGCGGCAGCCGAGACGGTGGCTTTGCCTGCGGCAAAGACGGAGGGAGAGAAAAAGGCTAATTGCAAGCAACGCTTGCCGTCTGTTATCAAAACTACCGTTACCCACATCTAATATCTAGTATCTAACATCTAAA
>CAVALG010000076.1:0-12107 GCA_963589585.1 Roseburia sp. AF12-17LB | reverse complement strand
GTGAGTACGCTTATGGTGTGGTTCATATGGAACCAATCGAGTTTAAAGATATATATCCAATGGGAGAACCGTTGGACCTTAATAGGGGCAGAGCTTTATGATATATACTGTCGCTAAGAAAGCAACTAAATTAATGTATGATAAACATAAAATCAAAAAGATATAATTAATAAATTAAATAAAATTGATGTTGAAACTGATGATAATAAAGAGTGGATGGGTAAATACGAAAAATTAAATAATGTTGAGGAATTAGATAAAACATTAATTGATGGTTTAATTGAGGATATAGTAATTTATAATGATGTTAATATAAAATTATTTTAAAAATAAGGATAAATATTTTGAGGCTCTCGACTTTATAAATAAGAATGTGGTATAACACAATGCAGTTAAACACGAAATGTTACAATCAATAAATATATATGATATAGTAAAAGAAAAGAAAGATTTTTATGCAAAAAAAACAAAATAATGATATTCAAAAAAATTTATCAAAGGTTGCTATTTCTTGGTTCCCCGGCCATATGGCGAAAACACGCCGAAAAATTAACGAGAGTTTGTCGCTGGTTGACGCGGTAGCTGAAATTGTTGACGCCAGAATACCCGTTGCAAGCCGCAACCCCGATATAAATGAGTTGGTTAAAAATAAACCGCGCCTTATTTTGCTTAATAAGTGCGATTTATCCGACCCTGCCGCCAACCGTGAATGGATAGAATACTATAAAAGCCGCGGCATTACGGCAATATCGGTTGATTGCAAAACAGGCAGAGGGGTTGACCGTTTTGTTGCTTCCGTTAAAGGCATTTTAAGCGAAAAACTTGAATACTACCGTAGCAAGGGAATGGTCGGCAAGACTGTTAAGGTTATGATAGTAGGTATACCCAATGTCGGTAAATCTTCTTTTATAAACCGTATGGCAAAATCCGCGCGCGCCGTGGTGGCTGACCGCCCCGGTGTAACCCGTGGAAACCAGTGGTATAAAATTGATAAACAACTTGAATTGCTTGATACGCCGGGTGTATTGTGGCCTAAATTTGACGACCAAACGGTGGGCGAAAATTTAGCGTTTACGGGCGCAATTAAAGATACCGTAGTAGATACCGAAACGCTTGCCGCGCTGCTTTGCGGTAAACTTTCAAAACTCTATCCGTCCGCGCTTGTTTCGCGTTACGGAATCGAACCGCCTAAAGAGGACACCGAGCCGTACGAAATACTTGAAAGTATAGCAAAAAAACGCGGCTTTATAATGAGGGGCGGCGTTTTGGACACCGAACGCGCCGCAGCTATAGTGTTAGATGAATTCAGGGGCGGTAAACTCGGTAAAATAACGCTTGAAATGCCGGCAAGAGGTTAAAACTATGCCGAATTATGAATTTGAAGATAACGCGCGGCAGCAGGGTTTTAAAATGATTTGCGGCGTTGATGAAGCAGGCAGAGGCCCGCTTGCGGGTCCCGTTTGCGCGGCGGCGGTTATTTTGCCGCAGGACGCGGTTATAGAGGGACTTAATGACTCTAAAAAGTTAAGCGAAAAAAAGCGCGAAAAACTGTATGATGTAATAATCGAAAAAGCGGCAGCTTATTCGATTGCAACGGCATCGGTTGAAGAAATTGAAGAATATAACATACTTAATGCTACCTTTCTTGCTATGAACCGTGCAATAAACAGTCTGCCGCAAAAAGCAGATTACGCTATTATAGACGGCGATAAAAAGCCAAAAGGCATTACCGTAGAGTGTGAAGCCGTAGTAAAGGGAGATTCAAAATCTATGTCGGTTGCCGCCGCGTCAATACTTGCAAAGGTAACGCGTGACCGAATGATGTGCGAATACGGCGAAAAGTACCCCGTGTACGGGTTTGCCGAGCATAAAGGGTACGGCACGAAAAAACACAGGGAAGCGATAATCAAATACGGCGCCTGCGATATTCACAGACCGTCATTTTTGAAAAAAATATATGAAAAACAGGGCTAAGGAGATAGGCGACCGCGGCGAGGCTGTTGCGGCGCAGTATGTAAAGCAAAAAGGCTTTATTATTTCAAAAACCAATTATCACAGCCGCTTCGGCGAAATAGATATAATAGCCGAAAATAACGAATATTTATTGTTTATAGAGGTAAAAACGCGTGCGCAGAATTCTATTGCCGCGCCGCGAGCCTTTGTTACCAAAACCAAACAGCAAAGGATAATCAAAACAGCAAGATACTACCTTATGTATAACCCTACGGGGCTTAAAATAAGATTTGATGTGGCAGAGGTTATAGAGGACGATAATAACGGATTTGAAAACGCAACCGTCAACTATATAGAAAATGCTTTCGGGGTGTGATAAACCTATGCGTTGTTTTGATTTGCACTGTGATACGGTATCGGTTTTATTTGATAAAAATGAGGATATAAACAGTTTATCGGCGGCTGTTAATAATAAATCAATCGGTGATTTTGAGAATTATACCCAATGCTTTGCGATTTTTTCAGAATTTCCCAATAAAGAACGATTTTTTGCAGTTGCCGATTACGCCAAAAAAATTCTGCCGCAGTTTGACGGGGAATATATATTAACCGTTGAAAATATGGCTCCGCTTGCGAAAGTGCCCGAACCTGCAGCGGTGCTTCACGGTATCGGCGCGGCTGCGGCAACGCTCACCTGGAACGGCGAGAATGCCTTTGCAGGCGGCGTGGGGTCCGACGGTGGGCTTAAACCGCTCGGCAAACACACTGTAAAGGAATTTGGGGAATACGGTATAATCTTAGATGTTTCGCACCTTAACAGGCAAAGTTTTTATGATGTTGCTGACTGTACCGATTGTCTTTTTGCAAGCCATACCGCATTAAGCGAGGTTAATGACCACCCCAGAAATATAACGGCGGAACAGGCAAAAATAATATCCGAAAAAGGCGGAATAATAGGCGTTTGCTTTTACCCGACCTTTTCTCTGCCCGATATTTTTGAGGGTGTTTACAGAAATATATACATTTTGGGCGATAAAGTCGGGTGTGACTGTATAGCCCTCGGCTCGGATTTTGACGGTGCCCGAATGGCGCCCGAACTTGACGGACCCGATAAACTTCCATCGCTTCGCGCCTATTTAAAACTGCGCGGATTAACGGATGATATACTTAACAAAATATTTTACGGCAATGCCGAAAGATTTTTTAACAACCGCCGCATTAACGGCAAACCGAAGGGAATGAAGTAAAATGGATTACAAAAGCACAAGGAATAACAGCGTTAAGGTCACTGCCGAGCAAGCCATAGCGCAGGGAATATCACCTGATGGAGGGCTGTTTGTCCCGTCCGAAATTCCAAGCCTTACCGCGGCCGATATTGACGCGCTTAAAGGTATGCAATACCCCGAAAGAGCAAAATACATACTTAAATATTTTCTTAACAACTTTTCGGAGGACGAGCTTTCTTATTGTGTAAACGGTGCATATAAGGGCACATTTGATAACGATACCGTAGCTCCGCTTAAAAAGGTAGGCGAGAATGAATACTTTTTGGAACTTTGGCACGGTCCTACCTGCGCGTTTAAGGATGTTGCGCTGCAGCTGCTCCCTTATCTGCTTTCGGTATCGGTTAAAAAGACAGGGTCCGATAAACAGACGGTCATTTTGGTAGCAACTTCGGGCGATACCGGCAAAGCGGCGCTTGAAGGTTTTGCCGATGTGGAAAACACAAAGATTATTGTATTTTACCCCAGCAACGGCGTAAGCGCAATGCAAAAGCTTCAAATGAGTACCCAAAAGGGTAACAATGTTTATGTAAGCGCGATTGAGGGTAATTTTGACGACGCTCAGACAGGTGTTAAAAAAATATTTACCGATAAAGAGGTTGCCGCAACGCTTGACAGCAAGGGCTATGCATTTTCAAGCGCCAACTCCATAAACTGGGGCAGACTTGTTCCGCAGATAGTTTATTATATATCTGCTTACTGCGATTTGCTTGCGGCAGGCGAGGATCTGTCAAAGGGCTTTAATGTTGTTGTGCCTACGGGCAACTTCGGTAATATTCTTGCCGCTTATTACGCAAAGAAAATGGGTGCGCCGATAAATAAACTTATCTGCGCTTCAAATAAAAATAATGTGCTTACCGACTTTATAAATACGGGTGTGTATGACCGTAACCGTGAGTTTTATACAACAATGTCTCCGTCTATGGATATACTTATTTCAAGCAATCTTGAAAGAATGTTGTACGAACTTTACGGCGGTAACTCGGATATAGTTGCCGAACTTGAAAAACAATTGACCGAGAACGGCAAATTTACTGTTGAAGGCGAGGCGTTCGGAAAACTTTCAAACATATTTGCCGCAGGCTGCTGTGATGATGAACATACCGTTGAAACAATAAAAAAATACTATAACGGGTATAATTATCTTATGGATACCCACACCGCCGTTGCCGCTAAAGTCTATGACGAATACCGCGACAATACGGGGGATAACCGTCCCGTTGTAATAGCGTCAACCGCATCGCCTTATAAATTCTCAAAAAGCGTACTTAAAGCCGTTGCGCCCGAGGACTGCTCCGAGGACGAATTCAAAATGGTAAAAGAACTTAATAAAATAACCGGCGTGCCTGTTCCCCCGTCAATAGCTGCGCTTGAAACCGCCGAACCGAGATTTAAGGATGTTTGCAAAAAGGAAGATATGCTTAACGCTGTTTACGGATATCTGTTTAAATAATTAAAGAAGACGCCCGAATCAACGGGCGTCCTCACACATAAACGGGCAGATCCTTATTTCGCTTCAAAGGTAGAACATTCGGTGCCTTCGCAGCAATCTGTTCTTCCGGGGCCTACTGTTATGTGTCCTGCGTGGCAGCAGTCATTTGTGCTGTGGTATTTGCAGTTGCTAACTTTGCAGGAAATACCGTCGATTTTTTCGCATTCTTTACAGTTATCAAACATTTCGGTTACTCCTTTTAATTTGTTTTAGACGCTTTTATCACGCCTTTATTATTATTCTCAAAACCTTAAAAATTATTATATACAGTTTTAAAAAAGAGGAGAACGCAATGTCACTGTTTGCAATAGCCGATCTGCATTTGTCGCTTAATACCGATAAAACTATGGATGTTTTTCACGGTTGGGAAAATTATGTTCAAAGAATCGAAAAAAATTGGAAAAACATTGTTACCGACAGCGATACTGTGGTTATCCCCGGCGATATATCGTGGGAATTGAAACTTGAAAATACGGTTGCCGATTTTAAATTTTTAGAGTCGCTGCCGGGTAAAAAAGTGCTTTTAAAGGGAAATCACGATTTGTGGTGGTCAACACGCAATAAAATTGAAAAATTTTTTACCCAAAACGGGTTTAATTCTTTAAGTTTGGTTTATAATGACGCCGCGGTTGCAGGGAAATATGCAATCTGCGGAAGCCGCGGCTGGTTTTACGACAGTGATGAGCAGGACGAAAAAGTGGTTATGCGCGAAGTCGGCAGAATAGAACGCTCGGTTGACGCCGCGCTGAAAACAGGGCTTGAACCGATTTTGTTTTTACATTATCCGCCTGTGTACGCCGGAAGTGTTTGTCGCCCGATTTTTGATAAAATCAAATCTTTGGGTATACAAACTGTTTATTACGGTCATATCCACGGGAGCGGCGCAGGTCAGATAATAAATGAATTTGAGGGCGTTAAACTAAGGCTTATATCTGCGGATTATCTCGGTTTTATGCCGCTTTTGATAACAAAAAACTAAAAATAACAAAAAAATCTTATTTTTTTCAATTTAGGTGTAGAAAAATTGCTCACAGTGTGATATAGTATTATGGATAATTTATTGGAGGTTATTGAAATGAGCTTAAAAGGATCTAAAAAGGTTGATACTAACCGCTATGAACTTGATATTACCGTAAGTGCGGATGATTTCAACAAAGCAATTGACGAGGCATACCGCAATGAAGTAGGTAAAATCAATATTCAGGGATTCAGAAAGGGCAAAGCTCCTAAGAAAATAATTGAGAAATTTTACGGTGAGAATGTATTCTTTGAAGATGCACTGAACATACTTTATCCCGACGCTGTTGAGGGCGCTATTGCCGAATCGGGTCTTGAATTTGTTGACGATAAGATTGATTTTGACCTTGTATCGATGAACAAGGAAAACGGTGTTGAGTTTAAGGTTGTAATTACCGTTAAGCCCGAAGTTGAAATTGACGGATATAAAGGACTTAAGGCTGAACGCGTTATCCCGAAAGTAACCGACGAAGAGGTTGACGGCGAAATTTCCCGTATGGCTGACCGTAACGCGCGCGTTATAACAGTTGAAGACAGGGCTGCCGAAAACGGCGATATTACCGATATTGATTTTGACGGATATGTTGACGGTAAGGCGTTTGACGGCGGCAAGGCAGAGCATTATTCGCTTACTTTGGGTTCGGGAGCATTTATTCCCGGATTTGAAGACCAGATAGTAGGTCACAACGCAGGCGATGAATTTGATGTTAATGTTAAATTCCCTGAAGACTACAATGCAGAGGAACTTAAAGGTAAGGACGCCGTATTTAAAGTTAAACTGCACGAGATAAAGAAACGCGAACTCCCCGAAGTTGATGATGAGTTTGCAAAGGATGTCAGCGAGTTTGATACTATCGACGAACTTAAAGCCGATCTCAAAAAGAAAGCGGAGGAAAGAAAATCAGCCGCTGCCGACGCAGATGCCGAGGACCAGATAGTTAAACAGCTTGCCGAACTCATTAAAGCCGAAATTCCGCAGGCTATGATTGATAAAAAGGCCGACCAGAGCGTTCAGGACTTCGGTTACAGACTGCAAATGCAGGGTATGGACCTTGATACCTATATGAAATACACGGGTTCAACCGTAGCGGACCTTAAAAAGAACCTTATGCCGCAGGCTGAAATGCAGGTTAAAATAAGGCTTGCACTTGAAAAAATAGCCGCACTTGAGAAATTGAGCGTTTCGGAGGAAGATATCAATGCGGAGTATGAAAAACTTGCTTCGCAGTATTCTATGAAAGCCGAAGATATTAAAAATTATATTCCGTCTTCGGAACTTGAAAAAGACCTGCTTGTTTCAAAGGCGCTTGACTTTGTCAAGGCTGAGGCTGACATTGCCGATGTTGAAGCAAAGAGCGAGGAAAAAACCGCGAAAGCTGCCAAAAAACCTGCCGCAAAGAAAACGGCGACTAAATCAACCGCCGCAAAGAAAACTGCAACCAAAAAAACAGCAGAGTCAACAACCGAGAAAAAAGCACCTGCTAAGAAAGCTGCCGCAAAAACCGGCACTGCTAAAACAACTGCTGCTAAATCAACCGCTAAAAAGGCGGCAACAAAAACAAAAAAGGCCGATGAGACCAAATAAACCTGCGCTTTGGCGTTTATATTTAGAATTATCGGTTCATAATATTTAAAAATAGGGTGGGCAGATATTTCTTCCCACCCTAATCATAACGGTTTACCGAAATAAAAGGAGGCAATAATTATGAATATGAATTTAGTGCCGTATGTTATTGAACAAACAAGCAGGGGTGAGCGTTCTTATGATATTTTTTCAAGACTGCTCAATGACCGTATAGTTATGCTGCACGACCAGGTCGATAACGCTTCCGCAAGCCTTATCATTGCTCAGCTTTTGTATCTTGAGGGAAAGGACCCGGAAAAGGATATCCATTTCTATATCAACAGCCCCGGCGGCTCTGTAAGCGCGGGTATGGCTATTTATGATACAATGAAGTATATTAAGTGCGATGTAAGTACCATATGTGTGGGTATGGCGGCAAGTATGGGTGCTTTCCTTTTGGCTGCAGGCGAAAAAGGCAAGAGATATGCCCTGCCTAACAGCGAAATTATGATTCATCAGCCGCTCGGACAGGCGGAGGGCCAGGCAACCGATATCCTTATCCACGCTAACCATATCAAAAAAATACGCGAAACCATAAACAATATATTGGCTGACGCTACGGGCAAACCGCTTGAGGTTATCGAGCACGATACCGACCGTGATAACTTTATGTCGGCTGCAGAGGCGTGCGAATACGGCCTTATAGATAAAGTAATTACCAACAGAGAATAAGGGGCTGATATTTAATGCCGAATAACAAGGATAACAACAAAGGAATGCGCTGCTCTTTTTGCGGCAGAATGCAGGATGAGGTTGAACATTTTATTTCGGGAATAGACGCTTATATTTGCGACGATTGTGTTGAAGTTTGCCATTCGCTGATAATGGAAAACTCGACCTTTAAGAAAAAAAGCAGTAAAAAAGAGGATTTTAAACTCCCCAAACCCGCTGAAATTAAAGAATATCTTGATAGGTATGTTATAGGTCAGGACGAGGCGAAAATTGCGCTTAGCGTAGCCGTGTATAACCACTATAAAAGAGTGTTCTACAATGGCGACAGCGATGTTGAAATAGGCAAAAGCAATATCTTAATGCTCGGCCCTACAGGCGTGGGCAAAACCCTGCTTGCCGAAACGCTTGCCCGTTTTCTTGATATCCCGATTGCGATAACCGACGCTACAACATTAACCGAAGCCGGCTATGTCGGCGAGGATGTTGAAAATATCCTGCTGCGCCTTATACAGGCAGCCGATTTTGATATTGAAAAAGCGGAACACGGTATAATTTATGTTGATGAGATTGATAAAATAGCAAGAAAGTCAGAGAACACATCTATAACCCGTGATGTAAGCGGCGAAGGTGTTCAGCAGGCACTGCTTAAAATTCTTGAGGGTACTGTTTCAAATGTACCGCCGCAGGGCGGAAGAAAACATCCGCAGCAGGAATTTATACAAATTAATACAAAGAATATCCTGTTTATATGCGCAGGCGCATTTGACGGTATTGAGCAGATTATCGGCCGCCGCGTTAATAAAAACAGCGGCGTAGGATTTGGGGCAGAGGTTAAATCCAAACGCCAAATAGAGGAGGAAAACATCCTTGAAAAGGCTACACATCAGGACCTTACAAGGTACGGCCTTATCCCCGAACTTGTGGGCAGGCTTCCTGTCGTTACAACCCTTTCGCCTATGACCGAAGATATGCTTGCAAAAATCATGACCGACCCCAAAAACTCCATAATAAATCAGTATAAAGAACTGTTTAGAATGGACGGGGTGGAACTTGAATTCGAGCATAATGCAATTACCGAGATAGCCAAATTGACTATTAAACGCAAAACAGGCGCAAGAGGATTACGCTCAATTATTGAGGGTGTTTTGGGTCCGCTTATGTTTAAAATACCGTCTGACGATACGGTAAGCCGCGTTACAATAACTGCGGACGCGGTAAACGGTACGGGTAAACCCAAAATAACAAGAAAGAAAAAAGATAAGGAAACAGCGTAACCGTTTCCCCAAAGTTTAAAACCTAAATGTATAAGCCGCAACGGAATTTTTGCTCCGCTGCGGCTTGTGTTTTGTGTATTTAATTGATTTCGTCGGCAGGGGAAGTTGCCTTATCGCTTTCGGGGCCTTTCTGTTCGGTTTCGGGTACAGACTTGCCGGTTTCCGGCGTTGCCTGTTCGGCTTGCACGGTTGGCGGCGTTGCCGTTTGCGGTTCGGGAACACCGCTTTTTGCTTCAGACTTATTTTCACCTGTGTCTGCTATATGTATTAAACCGCCGCTTGTTAATGGACTTGCCTGCTCGGGTATGTTTCCCCAATGCGGTTCAATACTCACTATAATTTTTTTGCCGGTTTTAATGGTAAGCGAAAAGCTGTTGCCGTTTATTTTTTCAGTGTAGTAAGGCGTTCCGGCTGTTTCGCCGTCTGCTGTTACGGTAATCACGCAGTAACCGTTTGCGCTGTTGCTTTCGTCAGCTTTAAAATTTAAAGCATAAAAACCGGCTTCAAGGGTTGCTGTGTATTTCCCGTTCCCGTCCGCTGTTATCGGTGCTTGTGTACCGCTGCCATTATTTTTAAGTGTTACACCGTTAATACCAAAGGTTGCAGAGTGTATAGCGGTTGTGCCTGTTGAAGTCGAGGCGGTAAACCAAGCCCAACTTGCACCGCAAAGCGAAACCATACAGGCGATTATTGCAATCATAGCAAGCGCCAAAGCGTGTAGGTCGGCATTGTGTTCTTTTTTATGTACTTTCTTTCTATATACTCTTTTTACGGTTTTCAAGATATGCCACCTTTCATAGACATTATAGGTGTGTAACGGCAGCCCCTAAACAGACAAAGAATACTGCTTATTATCGGCTTTTCTCTCCCTCAGTCAAAAATCAAAGATTTTTGCCAGCTCCCTCGTCAGAGGGAGCCAAGATGTTTGTGGATAATGGCAGATGAAAGACAGACGACAAATATATATTACCGTCCATTCTCTTTTCAGCGGTATGCACAAGGCTCTTGCCTCCACCTGACGGGGGTGCGGGTGTCCGGTGGACACCTCTGCGAAGCAGAGAAGCACCGACCGAGGCGGTAGCTGAAACGGAAAGAGAGATATATAAAGTTAATTTTCATATGCTGTTTGGAATTTGTGGTGCATAGACTAAATTTATCTGTTATAAGCGTTTGATTTTGAGCAATCAAAAGGCATAAATCTTTACTTATACCCTTTGATTGCCCCTCCACCCAGAGGTGGAGAGGACTTGAGACTCTTTATAATTGTCTATTAATCGGCAACAACATTGAACCAATCGCCAACTTGCTCTACATGGTAGCCTGCTGCAACAATAACTTCATTGTCACCGAGGGTCGGGTTAGACGGGTCATACTTATAGAAGCTGCCGCCCTTGACAGTGATTTTTGCGTTGGAGCCATCCTTGCAGTTCAAGGTGTTGGCAGGAGTCACAGCCTTAAAAGTACCGCCGTTAATCTCAATCTGAGCATTGCCGAGCGCATAAATCAAATCACAAACAGGGTCGTCATCGGGTACACTGACCTGACGGAAATCACCACCATTGATGATAACTTTACTGTTTCCATCGGCACAAACAGCCATCGCTGCACCGACGCCATCGGTGCCCTTGTTGTATACTGCGTATACATCGGCGTTGATGGTGAACTGAGCAGTTTTTTCAGACTGAACTGCACCAAGATGTCCGTTAGCTTGAATATTCTCGGTGATTTCGTGAGTTCCGTAAGAAGCGCTGACTGCCGACAAAACAGTAGAAGCCTTTTCGTCATATGTATTGTCAAACGAATCCGATTCAGACATTGCCTGTGTAGCGCTTACTCTGATACCAAAAGAAACCTTTGCGGCCCAACCTGCATTCTTCGGATTTGCCTCGTTGCCGACAGTAGTGGGCATATAAACGACCATTGCATATGTCTTGGTTTCATTCGGCTCGAGACTTGCACCGACAACGCCATTATCTCCAATACTCCTGAGTGTTTGGGCTTCAGCGTCTACAGCATTGATTGCCGCTGCACGATCTGCATATGCTCCGGTGGCTTCCACTGCGCCCAGCTTCACAAAGTTGCCAAGATAATAGAATTCATTTGCAACATTTTTTCCTCTGCTTTCGTAGAGGTTATACAGACCGAGAGTATACTTCAGTGCAAGAGTTCCTGCATTCTTAACACGAAGATATACGACTTCTGTACGACCGGGTTCCCACAGGGTGCTGTCCTCAAACACCTTAGTTGTGTCGTCTACTTTTTTCCATTCGTCAAAATCTTTGCTATACTCTAATTGTACATCAAGATTACCTGCTTGAATCTTGTTTACCGCAGTACTTGCAGTATCGGTAAACCACGCGAAAGTGGTACCGATGAGCATTGCAACGCACATAAGAACTGCAAGTACGCTTGTCAACAATGCCCGTTTGGTGGATTTGCTGTTTGTCATTTTTTGTTTCCTCCTTATTTTAATATTTTTTAATGACAATATGTAAACACGGGTTTAACCGTGTAAACACCAAGGTTGTTAAATGTATGGTTTTAACTTATACCAAACTTCCGCCGCCTCGGTCGGTGCTTCTGCTTCGCGTCAGGTGTCCACCGGACACCCGCACCCTCGCCCAGTGGCGGTAAGTGTTTGCGTACCGCCAAATTGCGGATGGACGGTAAACTGAGATTACCGTTAGTTTTTCTCTCCCTCCGAGTTTTGCCCGTTGGGCAAAACCCACCTCCCTCATCAGTGCAATAGTAAAATAAAGGTAGACACATAGAAAACCACTATGTATCTACCT
>CAVALG010000075.1:967-11946 GCA_963589585.1 Roseburia sp. AF12-17LB | reverse complement strand
AGCATCTGCCTTCTAAGCAGAGGGTCGGGGGTTCGAGTCCCTTTCAGCGCGCCAAAAAGCACTTAAGCATTAAGCCTAAGTGCTTTTTTTATTTATAAATTGCACCTGTTTTCCATTTCAGATACTTTATTACTTTAGCATTAATAAAGGTCCCTGATTATAAGGGGACCTTTATTTTTATATCGCTATTATAATTCGCATTTTGTGAAATGTTTGTTCAAAATCTGTGTCAAAAAGTACACTTTTTGACTGTTATCATTCGACAAGATTATAACATATATTTACATTAATGTCAACGAACTATTTTACAAAAAATGTATACAAAAGTCCCAGTATTTTAGTGAATGATACAAATTAATTTTTATGTCAAAAAGTGTACTTTTTGACGCATTTAATTTCCACAGCTGAAAAAATCAGTTAAAATCAAGGCAAATATACAAGCAAGTCAGCCAAATCGTTGGATTTAAACTGCATACTCAAGGGTAAACGCCCGTATATGTGTAATATTTACAAAAAAGTGTTCTGTATCCCGGACAAGAAATTTTATATTTTGCTATTTATCTTGATTTTATTGTATATCCCGGTAATAGTGACCTGGAAACTTACGATTATATTTATATAACAGTGTTTTTATCAACAGTTTTTTCATATAGAAATTATGTATCGGTAATTGGTTCTAACGGAGGATAACTAAATGGCAAAAAACAAAGCATCAAGGAAGATACTGTTCATTGCAGGCGCAGTACTGTGTTGCATATTTGCGCTTATGCTCGTGTGCAATCTGACGATTATTATAAAAGGAGTCATTAACCCCGAAATACCGCCTTCGGTGTTCGGTGTAACACCTATGGTTGTACAGTCCGGCTCAATGAGCGGCACTGCCGAAGACCATATTGAAGTTGGCGACCTGATTTTTACGGTCAAACCAAATACGGCAGAACTGAAAAAAGGCGACATCATTTCCTATATGGAGGGCGACATTGCCGTAACGCACCGTATTGTTGATATCAAAACCGATTCGGACGGCAAACGCGGGTTTATTACTAAGGGTGATGCTAACAATACCGAGGACCCGATGATCAGTGAAGACGCAGTTTTTGGACTATATAAAGGGCGGATGGCAGGACTCGGCGATTTTGCTATGTTCCTGCAAAAACCGCTCGGTATGGCTGTGTTTATCGGTATCCCGGTTTGCGCGTTCATAGTATACGATATTATTCGCCGCCAAAGGAGTTCCGGCAAAGCCAATAAGGAAAATGAGGAACTGAGGGCGGAACTTGAAAAACTTCGCGCCGAGGCTCAAAAGAAAAGCAGTGAACAGTAGTCATATGATATATACTGCCGTTGCGGCGCCACATCCGAGCGGAGCAGTGATATATACAGTGAGGGCAAGCCCTCGCATTGAGACGATTCATCGTCTCGAAAAATACTGACGATTTATCGTCTCAACAATCTCTATTTATTTTGAAGGAGGAATGTTCAATGACTTCCAGAAAGAATTGGACAATGAGAGCAGCGGTTCTCATGCTTGCTCTCGTACTTATCACATCGTGCTTTGTCGGCGGAACCTTTGCAAAGTATGTGACCGGTGAAAGCGGCAGCGATACTGCACGCGTTGCTAAGTTCGGTGTTAACATTACTGCAAACGGCACGACTTTTGCCAAAGAGTATAAGACTGACGACCCTGAAGTTTCCGGAACGATAACTAAATCTGTTATTTCTTCAACTGACGAAAACCTTGTTGCTCCGGGCACAAAAGGAGAGATGGTGAAAATGCAACTTTCCGGCAAGCCAGAGGTGGCAGTAAATGTTAAATATACAGCCAACAAAATTAAACTAACAGGCTGGACGCTGGCAGACGACAGCTTTTACTGTCCTCTGGTGTTTAAAGTCAATAATGATACTATTGATGGTAAAGATTATACCAGCGCAACCGAATTGGAGAATGCTATTAAAACAGCTATCGAGGGTTACAGCAAGAACTATGCACCCAATCAAGACCTTACCAAAGTTAAAAATGATTCTCTTGCCTTTTCGTGGGAGTGGCCGTTTAGCACGACCAACGACGATAACACTAACAATGATGCGAAAGATACCTATCTCGGCGATCAGGCTGCCGACAATAATGCATCAACCGTTGCTATCGAGATTGCTACAACCGTAACACAGATTGACTAATTAAAGCCTGTAACGGCTGCTATACTGCCGAATATCCCCCGCCATGTGGCGGGCGGGGGAGCTTCGGGGTGTATTCAAAATTCCCGTGAATACGGGAGTTTTGAATATGACTCGAAGACGGAGTCCCTGTCTGAGCTTTCGGATGATTTGCGGAAAGAGGCATCCTATGATTCATATTGTTAAATTACGGGAATGGATATTTCCCGTGATATTGATATTGTTTATATTACAGGTCATCCTGCTGCCGGTTATGATCGGTCTTACCTATGCGACACGCAGCGAACGGACGGAACATATCCTTACCTATACGACGGGGAAACTTGTCTGGGATAAGGATACTTCGGTGCGTCCTGACGGCTCTGCAGAACTTTCTTTTTTTGAGTCTTTGTACCGGAATGTCAATGCCGAAAACGCCGAGAAGGTATTGGCACCCGGTACGGAAAAGGACAGTATAGTTCGACTGAAAAACAACAGCAAAAACAGCGTCAGGTATACCGCTGTTCTTTACAGTCTGTCTACAACACCCGACCTTGATATCGGTGCGAACCTTTTGGGTGACGGGTTTTCGGATATATCTGATTATGCTTTGCCCGATAAGGTAAATAAAGATACGGTAATTCGTGCGGTCGGCGGTTCAATTGCTGCGAACGCCATACAGGACTTTGACATAAACTGGTTTTGGTCATTTGAAGATGCTAACGATACCGAAGCTCGTGATAAAATCGACACCTATCTCGGTAACAAAGCCGCCGATGAAAATGCCGATGAAGCGACGCTCGGTTTTTATCTCGTTGTTTATGACGGCAGCGATTACGGTCCGTCACCGAAAACCGGAGATAACACAATGCTCGGCGGATATGTTACTTTAATGATAATAAGCGGCAGTATGACGGTGATTTTAGCCGTCACACGAAAGAGGAGAAGCCGAGATGAGAATTAGAAGATTTCTCCGTTATGTATGGCAAACACTGCGTATCGTTCTGCTTGTGCTCATAGGCCTTGTGTTGGTCGGGAATATATATCTTGCCGCCGCAAAAAACATTTTCGGGCAGACAAATCCCACTTTCTTCGGTTTTTCCTCCTCAGTTGTACTGACGGGGAGTATGTCGCCCGATATTGAACCGAACGATGTTGTTATAAGCCGAAAGCAGAACAGTTACGCTGTCGGAGATGTTATAACTTTTAAATCCGAAGGTTCATCCGTAACACACCGAATCGTTGCGGTAGATGAAGACGGCTACCAGACAAAAGGAGATGCTAACAACACGACAGACAGTCAACCGATAGAGCAGACCGCGATCACGGGAAAAGTGATATGCGTGATTCCGAAGGTCGGTGCGGTGATAGGATTTATCAGAACACCGCTAGGTATATTTTGCTTTCTGGTCTTGATGGTTTTGATTGTTGAATTGCCGAACATTGTCAAGAGTTTAAAAATCAAAAAGAAGAATAGTGAACCCTTGTAAAAGGAGGCGGAAAATGCAACACAATACCCCAAGATCAAAAAGGAAAAGGATTCGACTGCCGTTTTCCGCCGTTTTGATGTATCTTTTGCTGATAGCATTTTTACTTTCGGGCGTTACATTTTCAAGATATGTGACGGGAACAACGGTTGCGGATTCCGCACGGGTTGCCTATATGAAGGACATTTCGATTTCGGAAACGGGTAATTTCACCGAGCAGAACAAGTGGATTATCCTGCCCGGCGTTGATATGCAAAAGAACGCTACCGTTCATTTTGAAGGCAGCGAGATGGCGTGCTATATCTTTCTTGAAATCAAAACAAACGGCTGGACGAGGACCGGCGAACATTCATATGCCTGCCCGGTAGACGGCGCGGTAGCCCTTTCGTGGAATGTTGATGCGAATTGGGCGTTCCTTTCGGGGGATAACGGCGGTGCGGTTTATTATCGTATCGCAAGTGCAAACACCGAGTTGGATACCGAGGTTCTCGGAAACGGCGGAACTATCACTGTCAGTAAGGAACTTACACGCACTCAGCTTGAAAAGCTGACGAATGATCTAACGACCGACCTTTCAATTGATATCGGAGCAACTGCGGTACAGTATCACGGCTATTCCGAACATACGGAATATACCGAGCTCCAGCGTGCCGAAGCCGTATGGAATATTGTAAAAGCAAGATAAGAACCGTAGAGACGGGGGTGATACTATGAACTATGCAAAAACAAATACTATATTTGACAGACACAGAAGATCGCTTTCGCTGCTTTTGTGTCTTGTTATGCTGTTAGGGTGTTTCCCCGTGTACCCGACTATGGCGGTTACGGGTTCGGAACTCAAATCCGTGGCAATAAAGTATGATGGAAGAACAGTTGACAAACTCACTTTGCCCGAAAATGAAAAAGCGGAACTGACCGCCGAATGTTCACCGAATTTGGACGGTATAAACTATCAATGGCAGATACTTGCGGACCCTGCGGAAGAACTGTGGGTCAATATTTACGACGGCACTGCCGAGACTCTTTCGGTTTCCTATGCACTTTTAGAGGCTTTGCTTGATAATTCGGGCAGTACCTATATCCGCTGCCGTGCAACTTTAGGCGGAGATGAATGTGTATCCGACCCTGTATGTGTCACTGTTGAATATATACCGAGTTTTATCGGCGGCGAGGTAAAAGGGCAGACTGCAACAGCGGTTTCGCCCAAGAAGAACATTAGAAGAGCAGCGGCGCAAAACGACGATGAAAAAATGGTCGGTATTACGATCAACTATTTGGACGGCGTTTCCGGTCTTCCGATATACAGCGCATATACAGGGCATGTAAATGTCAGTGAAGAGAATTATTCCGCAACGGTCATTTCACCGACTTATCTCGGTTATGCGCCAAAATATGACAAAAACAATCCGTCGAAAACATTGCCCGATACAAGCGGCGCCGACCACTCTGCGCTTTTCCCGAATTCGGCTGCGACGATCGAACTGAATATTACAGAAGATACGGAAGCGCTGTATGTGGTGAATGTCTATTATTTTGCCATTGATGTTCCGTACGCCGTGCGGTATTATTTTCAGAATATTCACGATGATCAGTATACCGAGGATGTCGGGCTTTACAGAACCGCTACTGCAAAGACCGGGACAATTATTTCAAATGAAAAGTTGACGGAGCTTATCGGAGAAGACGCCACTATCGGCTTTACAAAGCTGTATCACTATCCCGAGGCGGTTGCGGCAGACGGATCAACCGTGTTTGAGTGTTATTATGACCGCAACTATCGGATGTTGAAATTCGATACCAACGGCGGTTACGGCGTTGAGCCGATTTATGCCCGTTACGGTACACCCTTTATTGTTAATGAACCTACGCGCCACGGTTATTTGTTTGACGGTTGGGATAAGCTCGATAAGGACGGAAACGGCGACGGTATCGCGGACACTTTACCCACATCCGTTACCGATGAAAACCAAATGTACCGTGCAATTTGGAAACAGTCGAACACTACCTATGATGTGGCTTATTGGCTGCAAAATGCGGATAATGACGATTATGCCTATATCGGCACGGTAAATGTCAAAAATGTTCTTTCGGGCACAGAAGTAACACCCGACGACGCTCCTTTGTTGAACTCAACCGTCCCCATCTGTGCCAATGAAGAGCCGAATCATACCCATGATCAAAGCTGTTATGCAAATCGCGCAAAACATTATGTTTTGGATGACAAAAAGAATGCCGAAACCAAGATTACCGTCAACGGAGACGGCTCAAGCGTGCTGAATGTATATTACACCCGTAAATACTATACTCTGCGGTTTATCTACGCAAAAGAAACAAAAGGCGGCTCATACAGTGTTGTAGGCGGCAGCACCTACGGTTTCGGTAACATCACTCATCACGGAACTTGGTTCAATCGAAATCAGAATTACACATTGGATGCGATTCTTAATAACGTCAGCTCCGATCAATGGGGAGAAATTCAAAGTCTGCCTGTTATGAACGACCCGACGGGGGCACATTATGCCACGGGAACTTATCCGTCGGACGGCGGTTATGATTCCTCAGGCGAGCGTTTTCACTATTTTGAAATAACCGCCCGTTACGGTGCGGATCTGACAAATTTGTGGCCTGCGAGCGTGTTTGATCGGGTTTTGGTGAAAAACCCCAATTCCCATACTGCAAACGGAGCGAACTCAAACTTAAGAAATGAAGGTTGGGGAAACTATGCCTATCTTGCCGGGTGGAACGGCGAGTTTAAGGTTCAGTATTCCATAGATAATGCCAACAGTACCGTCAAGGGACTTTATCAAAAGCTGGATGATACCGTCCTTCTCGGCTCATACAACGGCACGGAATATGATTATACAAACGGGAATATAACACGGCAGATATCAACCAAAACGACCGTCGACGGCAAGGATGTTTCGTCCAACGCGTGCTATTTCCTCGCGTTTTTCGATAACGGTGCAAATATTTCGTGGAGTATTCCGCGCGAATGGATATACGAATTGTATGTTCCTGTATTCAGTCGGGAAGTATCGCAAGGATCACAACTGTATAACAATATCATAAATGCCGCAGGCAACAGCAATGCGGCAAACCGCACCTATACCGATACGGCGACGGGAAATGTGTATTACTATCACAACGGTCTGATCTATCGTCAATATACCCGTATCGTTGCAAGCGACGACAACACTATCAGCAGCACTTCTTCAATCAACGGTCAGACGCAAACGGTGCTGACAGGTTATGCATTTGAGAAACGAAGAGGCTACGATCAGTTTGAGCAGTTTGAAAATGCAACACTTTCCGACGGCCGACTGTCGTTCACCTCGCGCTTTTTCTATACGAGAGATAATTTTACGGTAACACTGCACAGTCACGGCGAAGTGTTTGACTCGGAGGCCCTTGAGTTTGACAGTGAAATCGACGACTTTATGACGGACGGCAACGGAAACCTCAGAGAGCCGCCCTATCCGAATACGCTGGAGGAGAATGCGTACTATTTTGACGGATGGTACGCCAGCCCCGAATGTGTGGACGGAACGCAGTATGTTGCAGGCAGCGGATACAAAATGCCTGCCGTTGACTTTGCGCTCTATGCAAAGTGGGCACCGAAAACGCATACGGTACGCTTCTTTCAAACACATGACGATCTTCTGCGATATGAGGCGGACAATACAAGCACCAAAGGTCTTCTTTACACCTATGAGGTCAAACACGGTCAGGTACTTGGTTCTGTGAACAATCCGACAGACAAATCCGAGTATCACTATTCGTTCGGCGGCTGGTTTTATGACTATGTCGGGAAACGGTATGCCTATACGCCGCTTGATGTGCCGGTAATTCGTGATCTGAATGTGTTTGCCGCATGGGGCTCGCTTACGGCACAACCGTATCAAATTCATTATGCGCTTGATAATCCGGAAACGGCAGCCGTGTGGACAGAACTGCTTGCCGCCGTTACAAGTACGCCTGCGGACAATGCGACTTATACAGTGACAAACGGCACGGAAATGCGAACCTATGTCTATTTGAAATCGGACGGAAAATTCCATCTCTGTATTGCAGACGATACCGAGGGCTTTGCTTATCAGGGCAGCACACGGACCTTTTCCCCGAAGGTCGGAGATCCGTATAACCAACTTCACGAAGCCTATAACAAAGGATATTATCCGACCTTTGCAAGTCATTCCATCACAATGGAGTACGAAGAGAATAAGGAAGAACCTCAAAATAATGTATTCACCTTTACTTATGTTTACAAGGAAACGGTGGACTATTGCGTAGAATACCGCTATGCCGATACGGGCGCGCTGATTAACACCGTTGCGCAGGGCGGAATTGCGTACAAATCCACGGGTGACGGTGTAGTAACCGAACGTTTTGTCGCTGTTCCGGACTATATCCCCGACGCATTTTTCAAGCGGCTGATCCTTGCGGTGGAAAAGGATGAGGACGGTAACTATGTCGGTTCATCCACGAACGTTATTGTTTTCTACTATACCAAAAATACCACAAGTGCGTATTACGCCGTACATTATATGTTGCAGAATCTCGGTGCGGGTACGGAAAAAACATACCAAAACGGAAAGTATATCAATTATACCGAATCCTCGGCTTACACCGAGGGTATCGGAACTATCGGACAGAAATGTGAAATTCCGCCGCAGGCGTTCAGCGGCTTTACGGTGGAGGACACTGCGCTGATCGACGGAGCGACCGACACAATGCTTACCACCGATGCATCCGGCAAGCGGTGCTTCAATATCACGGTGTCGGCAAACGGTACGGAGCTTTATATCTTCTATACCCGAAACACGCAGGAGTACAGCGTTTACTATCTGCAATACGGCACGGATATCAGCGATCTCAAATCCCTGCAGTATCCAGACGGCTCAAACGGTGTGCTGTACAAAACAAAGACCGATAAGGCACAGTTTGGCGCTACGGTAACCGAATCGGCGGCGGAGATATCCATCGGCGGTATGACCTGTATTTCGGCACCGATACAGTCAATACTGATCCGTTCGAATAACGATCAGAACTATATCATCTTTTACTACACACCGGTGCAGACGACCATTGAATACCGCGTGTGGCAATACGGCGGCGGCACGCTCAGCAAAACGCTCGAAGTGTTTGATGCAAAAGCGGGCGAGATTGAAGGCTCAATAGCTATTGCTATGGATGGGTACAACTTTGAAGGCTGGTATCTGGATGAAGAGTGCACGCTGTCTGCAAGCACAAAGGGCACGGTGAACGGTGCGCATCTCCTGCCAAACAGCAATCTTCTCGACATTATGCCGCAGGTGAATGTATTCTATGCGAAGTTTTTGCCGGATAACGGCTCTCTGACTATAGTCCGTGAGAACGGTGAGAATGACGAAAGCAACGGCGAGCAGGCATTCGTTTATAAGGTTCAGGCGGTAAGTGATCCAGATTATGTGCTTTATGTTACGATACACGGAAACGGCAGCGTGACAATTAATGATTTGCCCTGCCGTGAATATACCGTAACGCAGCAAAATGATTGGTCATGGCGATATGAAGATACGGAGCAGAGCGTGACCGTCGAAAAAGACGGCAGCACCGTTAGATTTACAAAAAAAGCCGTGAAGGAAACATGGCTCAACGGCAACAGCCAAAGGATATCTAACAGAAAGGGGTGACACTTCCCATGCAAAAGAGGCTGAAAAAATGGGTTATTGCGGCGGCAGTGTTGGTTACTGTTGCGGCGGTTGGTGTCACTCTTGCGTTTATGTTCAAAAGGGCGAATGTTAAAAACACCTTTGCTCCGGCGGAGGTCGCCTGCACCGTTCACGAAAAGCTGGATGGTGAGGATATTACCGAAGCGGCGGCAAAAGGCAGTGAAAAATCGGATATCCGTGTCGAAAACACCGGCAAGGTAAATGAATATCTGCGTGTGCGGCTGGTATCCTATTTCGTCGATGCGGAAGGTAATGTCACGGGCGCCGAACCGTCGGTATATCCGGATATCATCCTGAACGACGGCTGGATCGCCGGAGGCAACCACACCTACTACTATACAAAGACGGTAGAACCGGGTGAATTCACTTCCGTGATGTGCCAACCGTTCACACTTGCGGAAAAAGTTCTGCGTGACGGAACGACGATATATCAGATCGTAGAATTGTTTGCAGAGGCAATTCAAGCGGATCCTCCGGAAGCTGTAAAGGAAGCATGGAAAGTAACAGCAGTAGATGATGGAACAATCACACTTAACTAGTCAGAAGCCCCGGCTTAGCCGGGGCTTCTTACTTTTTTTAAATTTATATATACAATCCGCCGTTTACACCCAAAACCTGACCTGTTATAAAACTTGCATCATCGGAACAAAGGAAGTAAATTGCCTTTGCGACTTCCTCGGCAGTCCCGAGGCGGCAAAGGGGAGTTTCATCTGCCAATGCGTTTAAATCTTCTACGGATAGATGAGAATTCATATTTGTTGCAATAACCCCGGGTGTAATACAGTTTACCCGTATTCCGCTCGGCCCTACTTCCTTGGCTAATGATTTTGTAAGTCCTATAAGGCCTGCTTTAGCGGCTGAATAGTGAACTTCACAAGAACCGCCGGTTTCGCCCCAAATTGACGAAACATTTACAATCGCACCGTATTTGCGGTTTATCATTCCGTTTATAACAGCGCGCGAGCAATTATATGCTCCTGTAAGGTTTATGGATATCATACGGTTCCAATCTTCGGCTGAAATGTCGTTAAACAGTTTTTGCTGCGATATACCTGCGTTGTTTATTAACACATCTATTTTCCCAAACCGTGCACGAATCGACGACACCATTGTTTCAACTTCATTAATCTTTGAAATATCTGCCTTAACTGCCATTACATCATAGTGTTCCGATAGGGTAGAGCAGAGCATATTTGCGGCTGCGGCAGAGGAATTATAGTTGAGGGCGACCTTGTACCCCTTTTCGGCAAACAGTATTGCTGATGCCGCACCTATACCGCTTGACGCACCCGTTATTAAAACAGTTTTATTCATATCCGTCACCTCTTAAAATTATTATAGCATACCCTTAAAAAAATTTAAATATTTTTTAAGTTCTTATTTTAAAAAATCTCAATTTGTAGTTTACATAATACCAAATTGACACTATATAAAGTGGTTTACATAATATGTTTACATAATACTTTTTCTTTGTTGAAATTTAAGGTTGACATAATCAATTACTTGTAGTATAAATAATATACGCGCTTTGCGGTGCTGTGAGTTGATTTTTTTAGGTTACATAATATCTCTTTTTCAAATTTGCATAATTTCTTGTCTTGCCGCATATTTATTTTACAAAAGGAGG
>CAVALG010000075.1:0-957 GCA_963589585.1 Roseburia sp. AF12-17LB | reverse complement strand
GCTGTTCAATTATCCGAGAACCGATCATTGCTTATTTTTTTTGCGCTGTTTATTGCCGCTTTTACGGTAGGAGTTTTTTATACTACGGCTGCCGACGGTGCATCTGCAGTAATTATGAAGCGGTATATTTCCGCTTTTTTAAAACTGCGTTTAATGGGCAATTTTTTTGATATTTTGCTTAAATCTCTTTTATCGGGATTTGCCGCGCTGATTATATTTTTTCTGTTCGGGTTAGGCGTAACGGGCGTTTGCCTTGTTCCTGCGTTTCTTTCGACCATCGGACTTTTTTGCGGAATTTTTATAACCTCGGTTTATGTTTCCTATTCGCTTTCGGGTGTGGGATTTTGCGCCTTGGTTGTTGTTGCTCCTGCGCTTATAATTTTGCTTGGCCTTATTTCGGCTGCAAAGGACGCCTTTGCCTTTTCAAAAAAAATGGCACAACATATAGGCTCTGATACCGCCGTGGGAATGAAACAACAGTTTAAGGTTTACCTTTTTAAATTTGTTATTTTGCTGATACCGGCAGCAGCATATGCACTGCTCGACGCTACGCTTTCAAAAGCGTTTATCGGTCTATTTAATTTCTAGGAAACGGATTTGTTAAAATGAAGGATTACAGTAAAGAATTTAAGGTATATTTGAATACGGTAAAGGGCGTTTCGGAAAATACCCTTGCTTCTTATATGCACGATCTATCTTTATATCTTGATTTTTTACAGAACTTATCTGTTCCGCCAGTAAAAGCGGACGAGGTTTTAATTTCTTCTTTTATTAAACATCTGCAGAAGCAGGGCAAATCTTACTCAACGCAATCAAGAACCTTGGCTGCGGTAAGGTGTTATTATAAATTTTTAGTGTACATAAAAGTGTTAAAAAATTCCCCTGTTGAAAGTGTTAAAATACAAAAGCAAACAAAGAAACTACCCGAAATTTTATCTTTTCAAGAGATTGAGCAAC
>CAVALG010000074.1:0-12527 GCA_963589585.1 Roseburia sp. AF12-17LB | reverse complement strand
CCATGTAATAAAACATAGTAGGCTCTTTGGAATTATGCGATTATGTTCGGTTTGGTGTACCGATGGTGTAAATTGGTGTAACTTTTGGTGTAAGGTGTAAGCTTGATGTATCATCAAAAAGCGGTTTCAACGAGTGTCCAAACAGTTCATCCTTTGATTTATCGCTTGCCCAACCCTTTTCCAAAACCTCTTCATTTGCAGCAGTTATAATTTTATCGTCAAGCGAAGGAGCGCTGAGTGCCATATATTCGTTCGCCGTGCATTTCGTAATTATATCATAATCGATTGCACTGTAATTATAACGAGATGCAAAGATTTTGTCAAGTAAGCGCGCCTTTTTCGGAGTCTTGTTGTAAATCTATTATAATGGCATAAAGAAACCCCGGTAACGCACCTAATTTGCTTAAAAAATGTTACAAACTACTTGCATTTTGCATTTGGTTATGCTATAATAACGCCGTTATTGATAATGCCGTTATTGATTTTGCAGGAGGCGAAAAAATGGCAAATAAGGATCATTCACTTGACAGCGACATAATCCGGGCAGCCTATGAGGAGTTTCTTTCCTGCGGCTTTCAGAAAGCATCGCTCCATAAAATAGCCGAAAAAGCCGGCGTTACTACCGGTGCGATCTACACGCGCTACAAAAACAAGGATGCGCTGTTTGTCAGCCTACTGCAAAATTTCCTTGAGACGATGGAGAAAATATTTTTACCTGCGGCGGAGGAATATGAACAAGCAAAAAGAAACGCAGGGACAGAGGATATTATCCGTGCTATCAATGCTGAGGAGGAAATTTACTTTCGGCTGCTGACCGAGCATTATGACGACTGTACACTGTTTTTCAGCTGCAGCGACGGCAGTTCTGTCGAAGCAATGCTAAAGGACCTTATGGATCGTAAAACAAAGCAGACTGTTGAATTTTTCTCAGATATTTACGGGAAAGCGCCAAATGAGGACGCAATACGCCTGCTGATGGGATCACAGTTCTGGTATTTCAGACAGCTGCTGGGCGAGCAAATGGAGGAAGATAAAATGTTTGCCTGCCTCAGATCGATCCTTGACTTTTTTAACGCCGGTTGGCGGCAGCTTTGCGATTCACTGAAATGAACAGCCTAAATTATTCGGGCGGTATTCCCGCCCGTTTCTTACGGCAAACGGTTAGCCATTGCTAACCAAGAGAAAAGAGATAACTATGGTAGATTTTGAATTTGAATTTCAATATGCGGAGGAAAAAGCCCCTGTACTTCGGAAAACTGCCGGCAGTATTCCGAAAGGGCACTGCGTGGTACTTTGCGGAGGCAGCGGATGCGGAAAATCTACGCTGCTGCGGTGCATCAACGGCCTGATCCCGCAGTTTTACGAGGGTGAGCTGAAAGGTTTTTGCCGTCTTGCCGGCAAAGATACAGAAGGACTCAGCATCGGTGAAATCGGCGAGTTTGCAGCATCGGTTTTTCAGGATCCGCGAAGTCAATTTTTCACCGTAAACAGTTCAAACGAGGTTGCATTCGGGCTTGAAAATCACGGCCTTCCGCAGGACAAAATATGCCGGAGAGTAGACGAGGCGTTTCGGATATTTCACCTTGAACATCTGAAAGATCGCAATGTTTACGAGTTGTCGAGCGGCGAGCGGCAACTTATTTCCATTCTCTCCGCATGGGCAATGGACACGGACATTTTTCTTCTTGACGAGCCGACGGCAAATCTGGATTTTGCGGCAACGCAGCAGCTGAAAACGATTCTGCTTGCGCTGAAAAAGCAGGGCAAGACCCTGCTGCTCAGCGAACACCGCTTATATTACCTTGCCGACATCGCCGATGAATATTGGGTTATGGCTGGCGGAGGAATCAAGGAAAAGTACACCGCAGCAGAAGCAAAAGCACTCTCGCCGGAGCAATTGCGCACACTCTGTCTGCGCACACTTGACCTTGATAAAATTGATGTGCAAGGAAAAGAGCCGCCACCAGAGAATGCGCCGCAGGCGCTTGCCGTTTCGGATTTACGGTATACATACGGCAGAAAAGCCGGCGCGATACTTTCCGGCGTGGATTTTTCTGTCCGCGAGCATGAAATCGTCGGGCTTGTGGGTGCCAATGGCTGCGGTAAAACTACGATCAGCAAATTGATCGCAGGACTTTACCGCCCATCCGGCGGCAAGATCTCGCTATTCGGAAAGGCGCAAAACCCAAAGCAGCTGCAAAAGCAGGTACTGTTCATTATGCAGGAGACGGAATTTCAGTTCTTCACAAACTCCGTTCTTTATGAGCTGCAATACGGTCATACGGTCACGCCGGAGCTTGAAAAAAAGACGGAGCGGCTCTTAAAAGATATGGGAATGTGGGAATGCCGCGATCATCACCCGTTTTCCCTATCCGGCGGGCAGATGCAAAAGCTGACGCTGATGATGGCATATCTCTCCGACAAGCCGCTTGTCATACTAGACGAGCCGACCGCCGGACAGGATGCAGAAAGCCTGGAGCGCTGCACAGCGCTGATCAGCGAAATGCGGAAAGAAAAGACTGTTCTCGTCATCACCCATGATCTGGAATTGATCGCAGGTGCGTGCGACCGCTGCATTGGGCTGTCACGGGGGCGTGCCGAAACGGAATTTTCCGTGCGGTCGGAACAGGATCTGCAAGCGGTGCGACAGTATATGGAACGCTTTCATCCTGCAAAAAGGGAACCGCAGAAAAAGTACAGGGAGCTGTTTCACCCTGCGACAAAGCTGATTTTTTGGCTTGCCCTGATGGTCGTGATCTCCACTTCAAACAACCGCTTGGTCTATTCCGCGTATACGGCGCTGATACTTTTGACCGTCGTTGACGGATGGCTCGGAACGGCGTTTGTGGGCGGTGTAAGCTTTGCGGCGCTGTGGGCGGCAAACGCACTGCTGCCGGGTACGGTGTTCTCGTTTATGCTGGTGCTGTTTCCGCGTATCATCGCTATCGGCATTGCAATGCGGACGCTGATCGGGCGCAACGAAGCAAGCCGCACCCTGGCGGCACTGCGCAATATGCACCTGCCGGAGCGACTTATTATGATTGTCGCCGTGATCTTCCGTTTCTTCCCGGTGCTCTCCGGCGATATGAAGCTGCTGCGGCAATCGATCCGCACCAGAGGCGCATTTGTGACGCCGGAGCAAAAGCTGCGTGCGTTGCCGTCCTATATCGAAATCCTGACGGTTCCGATGGCGCTGCGGGTCATCCGCATTGCGGAAACGCTTTCCGCCTCCGCCGAAACGAGGGGCATCGATTTACGGCTGCGAAAAAGTAATTATATTTCGCTCCGTTTTTCCGTATGGGATATTGCTTTCTGCGCGATATTGGCGGCGGTCGCTGCCGGTCTTATTCTGTGATAGCTGCCCGTAAAGTGGCTTTCAATATAAAAATATACATAAAGGAGTTTTTCGTCTATGAAAACCGCAAGCACAAACAAACTGAAAATCAAGGACATCATCACCGTTGTCCTACTGGCACTCATCAATGTCGTGATCTTTTTCGCAAGCTCACTTTTGTATGCGACGCCGATCACCATTATTCTTATGCCGGTGTTCTTTGCCCTGCTGGAAGGTGTCGTTTACTTTATCATCGGTACAAAGGTCAAGAAGCCCGGCGCAATACTCATTTACAGCATTGTCCGCGCCATTATGGGCGGGTATCTGCCGTACATCATCCTGTTTATTCTCTCCGGTGTTATTGCAGAACTGCTGCTTTGGAAGATCGGCTACGGCAACGGAAAAGCACTGACCATCAGCTACATCATCAATCAGGTGCTTGCCGCTTTCGGAAGCACCGTTATCCCTTACGGCATCGCCGCAAAAGCGATGGCAGATCAGATGGTGACCGACGGCCGTCAGGGCAATATCCTGAAGGCTTCTGAAATTCTTCAGTCGTGGTGGTCGGCTGCGCTGGTTGCCGGCGTGATCGTTGCTGCGTTCATTGGTGCGACTATCGGTAAGAGGATCGTAAAGAAGCATCTTGCTGCATAATATATCGGAGGAATCACCTATGAACAAAACCGCAAAACCGCAGCGCTCCGCTTCTTCGTGGCTTATAGAACTTGCGAATGGCAGACGCGGCGAATACGCTCTGAGTATTCTCGCGGCGCTGGTCGGCGTCGCCTGCTCGCTTGTCCCGTATTTCATCATCATAAAGATCATTACCGCGCTTGTAAACGGCACGGCGGAGCTGTCACAGTGCCTGACGCTCTGTGCATGGATGGCACTGTGCTGGGTGCTGCGCTATGTGCTGCACAGTGTGTCCACATCCCTTTCCCATCATGCCACATTTTATGTGCTTGCCAACACCCGCATACGGCTGCTCGACAAGCTCGCAACACTGCCGCTCGGTACGGTGCTTGACCGCTCCTCCGGCTCGTATAAGAATATTATCGTGGAACGTGTCGATTCCATCGAAACGACACTTGCGCACCTTCTCCCGGAAATGACCTCCAACATCGTCGGCGCACTGGCGGTGCTGGTGCTGCTGTTTATCGAGGACTGGCGCATGGGACTCTCTATGTTCATCGTTCTGCCGCTCGGGATCATCTGTTTTATGTCGATGTTCAGCGGATATAACGAGAAATTTCAGCGTACCGCCACCTCGACAAAGGCGCTCAACGACACTGCTGTGGAATACATCGGCGGAATTGAGGTCATCAAGGCGTTCGGTCAGTCGAAAACCAGCTATGCAAAATTTGTATCCGCCGCAAAAGAGGGCGCGGACTGCTTCATCGACTGGATGCGCGGCAGCCTGTTCGGGCAGGTCGCAGGAATGGCTATATTCCCCTCGACCCTGCTCGGCATTCTGCCGGTTGGCTGCCTGCTTTATATGCACGGCACACTGTCAGCCGAAACCTTCCTTTCGGTTATCGTCCTTTCGTTCGGCGTTATGCAGCCGCTGATCACCGCATTCTCCTACACCGATGATATCGCACAGGTAACGACCATCGTCGGCGAGGTGGCGGATGTGCTTTCCGGCGAGGATATGCAGCGCCCGGAAAAAGCGGAAAAGCTGCCCGCCGATAACTCCATCGAGCTGAAAAACGTTCGTTTTGCCTATCATGACAAGGAAGTGCTGCACGGTGTCAGCTTGCATATTGAGCCGGGAACCGTGAACGCCCTTGTCGGTCCCTCCGGCAGCGGCAAATCCACGATTGCCCGCCTGATCGCCTCCCTCTGGGACGTAAAGGACGGATCGATCGAACTCGGCGGTGTGGACATCCGCGCCCTGCCGCTCAAGGACTGCACCGACCGAATTGCTTATGTGTCGCAGGACAACTACCTCTTTGACCTTTCGGTCATAGACAACATCCGTATGGGCAAAAAAGGCGCAAGCGACGAAGAGGTCATTGCCGCGGCGAAAAGCTGCGGCTGCCATGAGTTTATTATGGGACTTGAAAACGGCTATCAGACGATCTGCGGTGCCTCCGGCGGGCATCTTTCCGGCGGAGAGCGGCAGCGTATCTCCATTGCCCGCGCCATGCTGAAGGATGCGCCCATTGTTGTACTCGACGAGGCGACCTCCTACACCGATCCGGAAAACGAAGCGGTCATTCAGTCAGCGCTTGCACGGCTGGTGCAGGGCAGGACGCTGCTTGTCATCGCACACAGACTGTCCACGATTGCGGATGCCGATCAGATCATCGTTGTCAATCAAGGACAGATCGAAGCTGCCGGTACACAGGAAGAGCTGCTTGCGTCTTGTCCGCTTTATAAAACTATGTGGGAAGCTCACATCAGCGTAAAAGACGACGGGGAGGTGGCGTGATGTTCCGGACACTGAAAAAATTCTTTGCCTTCTGCGGCAAGGAAAACCGCAAAATGTTCGTTGCGTCCATCTGGCTGGGCGTCATCAGCGCGATCTGTTCCGCTATGCGTATTCCCGCCGCCGCCATCGTCATTCAGGCGCTGCTCGGCAATAATGTAACGATGGCGACGCTTTGGACGAGCCTCGGCGTGATCGTGGCCTCATTGGTCATCACCATTGCGATCAACATGAAGTCCACTATGCTCCAGACTCGCGCTGGCTACCGAGCCTGTGCCAACAAGCGCATCGAAATTGCCGAGCATCTGCGGTATCTGCCGATGGGCTGGTTCAACGACAACAGCCTCGGCGAAGTCACTTCCGTTACAACGAACACCATGGAGAACATGGCGAATGTCGCCACCCGTGTGGTAATGGTCACGACTCGCGGCTTCCTGACCTCCGGTATCATCGCGGTCATGATGTTCCTCTTTGACTGGCGTATGGGGCTTATCACGCTTGCGGGGCTGATCCTGTTTTTTGCCGTCAACGCCGCCATGCAGCGGGCAGAGCAAACGCTGGCACAGCGCAAATTCAACGCAGACGAACGGCTTGTCTCCAAGGTTCTGGAATATGTACAGGGCATTGCCGAGGTCAAGAACTTCGATCTGACCCATGATTCCACGACACAGGTGCATAGCGCAGTTGAGGAGGCCCGCAGGGCATCCTTCGGTATGGAGATTCCCTCGGTGCTGTATATGCTGGCACAGTTTGTCATTAATAAACTCGCCGGCATTGCTGTCTGCGCCGCCGCGATCGTCTTTTACTTCGGCGGTACTATGGAGCTTTCCAATTGCCTTTTGATGCTGATCTGCTCCTTCATCCTCTTTGAGCAGCTCGACAGCGCCGGAAGCTTTTCTTCCCTCTTCCGCTCCATCGACATCGGCGTGGACAAGGCAAATTCGATCCTCTCCGTGAAGCCGATGGACATCAACGGCGAGGAGCTGACACCGGAGCGAGAAGACATCGCTCTCTCCCACGTGGATTTCTCCTATGACAGTAAGCCCATTCTACACGATGTGTCGCTGACGATACCGGAAAAGACAACGGTCGCGATCGTCGGTCCGTCCGGCTCCGGCAAGACCACGCTCTGCAATCTCATGGCGCGGTTCTGGGATGTACAGGGCGGCAGTGTGAGCCTCGGCGGGCACGATGTGCGGGAATACAGCTATGACAGCCTGATCCGAATTTTTTCCTTTGTATTCCAGCGGACATACCTGTTCTCCGACACGATAGCAAACAATATCCGCTTCGGCAGACCGGACGCCAGGCTTGACGAGGTGAAAACAGCCGCAAAGAAAGCGCGCTGCTATGACTTCATTATGGCGCTCCCGGACGGCTTTGACACCGTGATCGGTGAGGGCGGCGCAACACTTTCGGGCGGCGAACGTCAGCGTATCTCTATCGCCCGCGCGATTATGAAGGACGCGCCGATAATCATTCTGGACGAAGCGACCGCCAATGTTGACCCGGAGAATGAAAAAGAGCTGATGGAAGCCGTTTCCGAGCTGACTCATAACAAGACGGTCATTATGATTGCGCACCGTCTCAAGACCGTTCGCAATGCCGACTGTATTTTCGTCGTTGATCACGGCGAGATCGTTCAGCAGGGTACGCATGACGAGTTGGTAGCCGTTGACGGACTTTACCGCCGTTTTGTGGTCGAGCGTAAGCAGGCTGCCGGATGGAAGGTATGAAACTGCACGCTTCCGGAGAAGACTACCTTGAAGCAATATTGATCATTGAACGAAAAAAAGGCACAGTTCGGTCGATCGATATTGCCGAATGGCTTGGTGTATCCAAGCCAAGCGTCAGCCGTGCCGTATCGCTCTTGAAAGGGGGCGGATTTATCTCCTCAAAAGATAATCTGCTGTATCTGACAGATACCGGCCGCGCAGTTGCCGAGAAGATTTATGAACGGCACTGTTATTTCAGACAGAGGCTTATCGATGTCGGCGTGGACGAAGAAACAGCCGAAAAAGAAGCCTGCCTCCTTGAACATAGTTTATCCGACGACAGCTTCAGCAAATTAAAGAAAGCTGCTGACAGCAACCACAAGCAAAAAGACAAATAAAAAGCAGGGTCCGTATTGGTCAAATGATCGGTACGGACCCTGCTTTTTTGTTGCGGGTTATATCTGATTCAAATCTTTGTACTGTTCAAGCCATATCGAGAATTATCAAGAATTCCGGGGTGCGTATGTTGGTGTAAGGTGTAAGCCTGATATATCCGATCACCCGACAGAGAAGCACATCTCTCAGTTCAACACAGTTGCCGTTATACACCAAAAAAGCCTGAGAAATCAAGTGGATATCCTTGCTACATTTTATCCTACCTGTGCGGATTTACAATAAAGATATTTCAAAGCACTCACATACAATTATGTACACGTTTCCCTTATTTCAGTTTTTCCAATACTCCCGCAATATCCGCATCAATGCAAATTGATTGCCGTTCTATTTCACGAGGGCAAAATGCCTGACCTTTGTTTAGGCAGACATAAACGGCTTTGGGATTTTTCGCCGTCATCTGCCAAAACGGATATTTTACAATAACAGGAGTGTTAAAACCGACTCCGAGTTCCAAAAACAGGATTTTTTGACCGTTCCCTGTGCAGAGAAAATTTTCATATCGCTCCGCCGCCTTGTGCCATCCTTCGTCTTCAACGAATTTATCATCGCAGCGCAGATTTACGGTAAGCGGCGCGCCGCAGTGCGGACAAATAGGCAAAAGGTCGGTCGGGATTTTCATATCCTTTTGCCGTTTTACCATTTCACGGACGGTCGTTTCGTTATCAAAGGTTTCTATGCAGCAGGGTGTACTGCACTGAAACAAGCCGTAATCACCCTGTGTGTAGAACAAGCGATTTTTATCAAATCCTGCACGCTGAAATTGGTGATCAACATTGGTAGTCAGCACAAAATAATCTTTGTCGTTTATAAGCGAAAGCAGGTTGTTATACACTTTGCCGACGGGGCAATCGTAACGGTTTATTAAGATGTGCCGTGACCACCATGCCCAGTATTCTTCCGGGCTTTCATACGGATAAAAGCCGCCGGAATACATATCGTGAATGCCGTATTTTTCCTCAAAATCGGAAAAGTATTTTCGAAAGCGCTTGCCTCCGTAATCAAAGCCTGCCGCAGCCGAAAGCCCTGCTCCCGCACCGATGACAACCGCGTCGGCAGAATCAAGAGCGTTTTTAAGCCGCTTTACATTATCCGAGAAGCTCTCGGTAGATTTTGCAGTCAGTATCCTTGAAAACATTAAATATCACCTTGATTTCGCTTTGTGTTTCAGCTTTATATTTTTTCACGGTGTCTATTGCAATTCCCGCCGCCCTGTAATTCGGAAAATGAAATTCACCGGTAGAGATACAGCAAAAAGCAATACTCTTCAAACCGTTCTCGTCGGCAATTTTCAAGCAGGAACGATAGCAACTTCGCAACAATTTGCAGTCCTTATCTGTCAGTCTGCCGTACACGATAGGACCTACCGTGTGAATGACAAACCTGCACGGCAGATTGTATGCCGGTGTTATGTTCGCTTGCCCCGTCGGTTCTTCATGTCCTTGCTTTTTCATCAGCTCTGCACAGTCAAAGCGGAGCTGTACGCCTGCATAGGTGTGAATGGCGTTATCAATACATCCGTGATTCGGGCAGAAGCAGCCGAGCATTTGACTGTTTGCGGCATTGACGATGCCATCGCATTTCAGCGTGGTTATATCACCCTGCCATAGGTAGATATCGGGTTGTATGGGAGTAAGAGAGGATATATCAGTAACACATTTCATTCGTGTTTCTTCTCTTAAATATTCGTCCTGTATTTTTAAGAATTCATCACTTGCCGATTTCGGAATCCGCACATTGAAAAGTGCACGAAGCAGCAGCTTTTGCTGTGCCGTATCTGTCGGAACAGGCAGTTCCGCATACTGCCGATTTTCTTTTTTCAGTTCCGTTATTAGATATAATCTTCTTTCGCTCTGTGTCATACTATCCCTCTTTCACGATTGCTTTCTGCGGGCAAACGGAAAAGCAGTTGCCGCAATGCAGACAATGCTCCTGTTCAATCACTGCAGGCGTATTTTCGAAATCAATACAGTTTTGCGGACATACAGTACTGCATTTTCCGCAGCCTATGCAGCGCCCTGTGATTATATAGCCGTGAACGGTTGATTTTTTCTTTCCGACCGCAAAGGAAAAACGCTCAATCGGCTTTTTAGAAAGGTCAAACCATTCTCCCTCACCCTCGTAAAAGCGGAAAACCGTCAGCGCCTCACGGGACCGTTCGGTCGGATAAATTTCAAGCATATACGGGTTTTTATTAAGCAGTCGACTAAGCCGTTCGTTTCCGATTTCCTCGACCTTGCCCCGAACGGACACGGCAATACAGGACATGGTATCACTACCTTTCATTCCGGTCAGCGCAACATATCCTTGCTTTACAAGCCTATGGTGAAAGCCCTTGCCTTTGGCGGTGAGAAAATACAAGCCTTTATCATCGCTGTCCATAATATCCACAGCACAGGTAACGGGAAACCCATAATCGTCTACCGTTGCCATAATAACGGAATGGATCTCTTTTTCTAAAAAAGCTAAGCAGTTCATTGCTTCCTCCGAAAAACGGCAAGCCCCACAGGCAGAAAGCCTATGAGGTTTCAGCCGAAATAGAATTACTTACTCACAACGCTTATGCGCTCGTAAATATGGTTTCCCTTTTCGATTTCGTCCACAAAAGCAATAGCATAATCGGCATAGCTGATAACGCTTTCACCCTTGGAATTAAGCACAAGCTCTTCGCCGCCGAGGGTGTATTCTCCGGTGCGTTCGCCGTCGGCTCTGAAATCTCCGGCAGGGCTGATGTAGGTCCATTTCACATCTTTACGCTGCCTTAAAGCATCCGACAAATTCTGATGCGCTGCGGCAAGCGGTTTGAATGCGTCGGGAAAATCTGGGCCGTCCGCAACGGTAGCGGTATGCTCCGGATTTACAAAAAGGCTTCCTGCACCGCCGACTATAACAAGTCTCTTGTTTGTACCCGAGAGCAGGTTGCAAAGATATTCTCCTGCCTTCGGAATGACCGGTATGGTATCCTCGGTCCATCCGCCGCAAGCGTCAACAATCGTATCAAATTCCGAAAGATCTTCTTTTGTAAGATCAAAAAGATCCTTAATGACTGCGTTTTCAGCAACAGACTTATTTTCACCGCGAACTACTGCGGTCACATCAAAACCTCTGCCGACTGCCTCCTTGGTAATAAGCTGCCCCGCTTTTCCGTTTGCACATACAACTGCGATTTTCATAATAAATTCCTCCGATGTTTTTGTTTTATTAAGCATCACAGCGGCCGTTCTGTTTAGGCTGGCGAGAGAAAGAACACCACACGCCTTAAATCTAGAAAAATCCCGATTTTTATTGTATCATCACTTGAAATACGTTAGTATACTAATGCTCTTCGATTTCAAAAACGCAAAATTTTTTAGGTTTAAGGTTGAAGAGTTTCTGCCGTCGAATTTTTTTAGGCAGCGAAGCGTGAGATTGCCCGTAAGGCTGGCGCCTACGGGTAATAAGCGCAAAGCTGCCTGAATAAATGCGGCGTGCGAAACCGTACGGTGTCCCTTCTCTCGCCTGCCCAGCTTCTGCTCTTATTATACGAGGCGCTTTTATGTTTGTAAAGTACGCACAATATTGTGCCGTAGTTACCACTGAGATACTATTGGACGGTTACCGAAAGGAAACAATTATGTAAACAACGGGTTTTCAGCAGATTTGTGGCAAGCAAAAAATTTAAGAATTTTTTGCATTTCTGCCATGCTTGACGAAAGATATGCCTGTATGATATAATCTGGATGTAAGGAACTAAAAGATACTATTGTGGAGGCTTAATATATGACCGCTAAAATAAAAGAACTGCCGGCTTGCCCGGTAGAAACCACACTGACTTTAATCGGCGATAAATGGAAGGTGCTGATACTGCGCGATCTTATGCCCGGAACAAAACGATTCGGAGAACTGAAAAAGTCTATCGGTTCGGTATCGCAAAAGGTTTTGACGGCACAGCTGCGTGATATGGAGGAAAACGGACTTGTTCATCGGGAGGCCTACGCGGAAGTACCCCCGAGGGTGGAATACTCATTGACCGAACTCGGCAGAAGCCTCAAGCCTATTCTGGACTCTATGTGGTCTTGGGGCGAGGACTATAAAAAACAACTGAGCAATTAAAGACAACGGCAAAATTATTGATTTATATGAAAAAGCAATGTATCAAGATATTCTGATTTGTGGGGAAACAAATGAACGCTTTTCTAAGCAAAAAGTTCCCTACAACCAAGCAACTACATTCAAAAACGCCGTCCGAAATGACGGCGTTTTTCTTATGGTCAATATGTGAAAGGAAAAATCCATTTATAAAATAAAATCAACCGTGAAATACGGAATCACACAAATTATTAAGTATTTTCGTTATACAAATTGACATTACATAACAACTCAAACGCTTCCTTCCGCTTTTTGTCGGTCAGCTTTGTATAAATATCCAAAGTTGTGCTAATATCCGCGTGGCCGAGTATTTCTTGGATTGCTTTCAAACTGATTTTTTGGGATTCATAAAGCCTTGTAGCAAAAGTGCGCCGCAGATTATGGCAGCTGAAATTCGGAAGTAAAAGACGGTTCTCGGGATCAACTGTTGTTGCGAGAATTTGATCGTTGCAATCTCTGACAATTC
>CAVALG010000073.1:0-9781 GCA_963589585.1 Roseburia sp. AF12-17LB | reverse complement strand
ACTTTTTTGGGCTGAATGTGTTGCACTTGGTTGACTTTCTGCCGTGGCAAAAATCAAAGATTTTTGACTGAGGGAGAGAAAAAGGCTAATTGTAAGCAGCGTTTACTGTCCATTATCAAAACTACCGTTACCCACATCTAATGTCTAGTGTCTAAAATCTAACATCTAGATAGCAAGTACATTTTCAGAAGTCCTTGCGTTCATTTTAGGATAGACCGTATCCTCTTGGAATCAAGATTTTTAACCGTGACCGATATTTTGTTTTTCCCTGCGGCGTAAACGCGTAAGGAAGACACGCCGCGGCGGCGGTCAAACGGTGTTTCGGATATAACCAAAGCCGGAACATCAGCGGCGGCAGTGTGCAATTCTTTAACCGAAAAGCCGCACCCTCCGCGCACGCTTATAATATCCGAAAAGCAGACGCGAAGTTTAAAATAATTCCTAAATTCGGCTACTGCGGCAAAGGCGGCGTAAACCGCCGCAAAGGCAAGTATAAGGTAGTATCCGGCTGCGGTAAGCGGTTGGATATATTTTTCTGTCGGCAAGAGGATTGCCGTACAAACGGCTGCTAATATCCACAAATATTTTTTCATAGGTCGGTCGGCGGCGGTGGCTTTGCAGCGCAGAGTCTGTCCCGATGAAGAAAAGCCCATATCCTGCGGCGCAAGCGGCAGTATGCAGGCGGAATCTTTGCGTGTTTCGGCATAACCGCCGGTTATTACGGACGCGCTTTTTTTGCGCAAAAGCGAGAGCAAAAAGCCCTGCCTGCAGTAAAACGAGCAGATTTCCCCTGCGGGCAGGCACATTTTCTTGCGGCGGACAAGGCCGCTGCGAACAGTTACGGAATGTTCGCATCTGTCTACCGAAAAACCCCACACATCGGATACGGCGCGCAAAAACGAGGCGGTGTATGCCACACAGAGTATAAGCAGCGGCAGCCTTATTAAAAGGCTTATTATGGCGGCGGTGAGGTCACTCCAGCCGCTTGTAAATTCGCCCCCGACGCCCGATTTAAGTATTCTGTTGACCGTTGCGGTAAGTTTGCCGACTATGGGTACGGTTACGAACATACCCGAAATAAAGGACGAAGAACCGAGCGCATAGAGTATGACATCGGCGGCAGGGAATTTTTTTGTGTAGATATGCTCGCTTTCGGGATAGAGGGCGAGCAGTTTTTTCATATCCCTGCGGCGCAGCGTTACGCTTAGGGCAGCGCCTTTTCCGTCCGACGGGTAGATTTTAACCGCAGCTAAGCCCAGCACACGGTAAAAAAAGCCCTGCCGTGCCGCTGTTACAGAATTTTTAAGCGAAAATTCCCTGCGGCGGCGAATAAAAACTCCCTCTGTTACTTCAACTTTTTCGCCGTCCGTTATAAGCGAAAACAGCAGTACCTTTACAAGCGGCAGTATAAAAGTTGCGGCGGTAACGGCAAGAGCAAGCACATCCGCCCCTAAACCGAGCGTGTTTGTAACGCGGCTTACCGCCTGTTTTATAAGCGGCACGGTTAAAAGCGCGGAATACGGATAAAAATATTTAAAATACATAAATGGGCTGCACCGTATTTTCATTGCTTTGCCCCCTTGTGTTAATAAAAGCCGCTACATTTGTCTGAAACCGCGCCCCAAAATTTCACCGACATCGCTTACCGTGATAAACGAATCGGGGTCGCTTTCCTTAACGGCGGCAAGCACCGCGGCTATTTCGTGGCGGCGCACGGCGCACATTACCATCGTTTTATCCTCGCCCGTAAAGCCGCCCTTAACGGGTATGCGCGTAACGCCGCGGGCAAGCGAATTCATAATGGCGTCACACACCGCGTCGGCATTTGAGGTGATTATATGAACCGACTTGCCGCTGTCCGCGCCGTAGACCAAAGTATCTACAATACGGGTTTGAACAAACATTGAAACAATTGAATAAAGGACCGAATCGAGTTTGCCGTAAGCCAAAAATGCCATAGTCAGCACTACTGCGTCAAGCAGCAGCATAACGCGGCCGATTGATATATGCGGTTTGCGTTTTGCAATGATTTTTGCCAAAACATCAACGCCGCCCGTAGTTGCGCCGCGAAGAAATACCGCCGCAAGCCCTGCGCCCATCATAACTCCGCCTGCAATGCAGGAAAGCATTATATCGTTGCCGTTATATTTAGGAAGGTATTTTTGAAAAATATCGGTAAATATACCGCTTGAAAATATCCCTGCCAGAGTTTTAATTATAAATTCGTTGCCGAACTGCCGCAGCCCTGCAATAACTATAGGAATATTAAGCAGAATTACGGTTACGCCTATGGGGATATAAGCGTTCATATAGTTTAAAATGGCGGCAATACCCGTAAGTCCGCCCGGTGTTAAATGGCAGGGTTGAATAAATATTATAAACCCTGCAGCATAAAGCGCGCACCCTACAAGAATAAAAAGTCCGTCAATCGTTGCGGTTTTAATTTTTGTAAGTTTTCCCATTCCCTCACCTCTTATTTATAACTGTTAGTTAGTTTCCCCCGTTATGTTATCCCATATCAGTGAAAAAAGTTCATTCATTCTGTTATGTTTTTCCTTTAAATAAAGCCACCCGAACAGCGCTTCCACCCCTGTAGCGCAGTGATAGGTTTTTGATGTGGCGGATTTGGGCAGCGACCCTGCGTGCCGATTCCTGCCGCGGCGGTAAACCGCAAGTTCCTCTTCGCCGAGGTACGGTTCGATTATCTCAAAAGCCCTTTCCTGCGCCGAGGCGCGCACAAGGTCTACCGACATTGAGTGCAGTTTTCCCGACGGACGGTTTATTTGGGCGAGGCGCTCCCTTACAAGCAGGCTGTACACCGCGTCGCCCAAAAAGGCAAGATTTGAAACATTTAAGGTGTTTGGTTCTATCATATTTTTATATCTCCGAAAAAATTACATAAACGGCGCAAACAGGTGCAGTATGAACTGTTTTGCCCTCAGGGCAAATGGGCGCTTTTTCCACTCGGACAGTTTGATTTCTTCCGAGTCTTCCATTATCCGCAGCATATGGCGTTTGATATCTTCAACCGCACGGACATTGCACATCCACGCGCCGCACTCAAAATTATAATAAAAGCTGCGGTAATCCATATTAACCGTGCCGACCGTGGCAACACTGTCGTCCGACACGAAAAGTTTTGAGTGAATGAACCCCGGGGTAAATTCGTATACTCTTACGCCCGATTCAAGCAGCTGCTCGTAATAATACTGTGTAACGGGGTGGACATACCACTTATCCCACTTTTTGGGCGTAATTATCCGCACATCAATGCCCGAAAGGGCAGCGCCGCAAAGCGCGGCGGTCATCTCACTGTCAAGCACCAAATAGGGCGAAGCAATATAAACATAATCTTTTGCCGAATTAAGTATCTGCATATAAAGTCCGCCGCCGGGGTTACGGTCGCGGTCAAGCGGAGAAACGCTGTAGGGTTGAACAAAGCCTTCGCACTTCGGAAATATTTCAACCAAATACTTTTCGTAATTTATAGCCTTTCTGCGGCTGTTTACCGCATTCCACATCTCAATAAACATAACGGTAAAACTGCGCACCGCGTCGCCTTTAAAGCAGGCGCCGCAATCCATCCAATATCCAAAACGCTCAAGGCGGTTTATATACTCGTCGCCTATATTAAGGCCGCCCGTGAAGGCCGCTTTACCGTCAATCACCACAATTTTACGGTGGTTGCGGTTGTTTAAAAATATATCAAAAGACGGGCGGATTGGGTTAAACACGCTGTAATCAATTCCGGCTTCGCGCAAGTTTTTCTTAAAACGATTATATTGACGCGCGGCAGAACCGAAATCATCAAAAATTATTTTTACCTCAACCCCGTCCCGAGCCTTCTGTTTAAGCACCGCAAATATCTCGTCCCACATTTCGCCCTCTGCCAAAATGTAAAATTCAAGAAAGATGTATTTTTGCGCGGCGCGGAGTTCCTTAATAAGGCGCGGCAGAAACGCTTCACCGGGGGACAGATACTCAACATCCGTATTTGAATAAATCGGGTAGCCGCTTTCTTTAGTTAAAAAGACCGATTGCCGCCAATGAAAAACATCGGCATAGCGCAGGCGCTTTTCGGTTTCGGGGTCACGCCGCAAAAGCACAGCCGAACGCCTTTTTTGCTGCCGCAGGCGTTTTCTGAACGCAGGCACGGTTATACTCGTGTTCCAGATAAAATAAATAGGAACCGAGAAAACGGGAAAAATCAAAATAAATATTATCCACGCCATTTTATGGCTTGGGTTGCCGCGCTTGCCGACAATGGATATTACAAGCAGTATGCTGACAACTTGAAAAACCGCATTAACCCAAACCGCCCAATGTGACAAATGGTAAACAAGGACAAACAAAAAAACGAATTGCAGGAGCATAAAAAAGCCTGAAACTACAATTTTATCGGGTATACCGCCCCATCTTTTGTGTTGATGTTTCATTTTCCGCCGCCCTTTCCGGTTATTCAAATAGTGTTTTACAATAGTATTTTACCACATTCGACGGTTTTTTCAACACCGTATTTTTGATTGAAATTAATAAATAAAAGCGCAAAAATAAAAAATGAACCGAGGGGAATCAAACTTTATACAGTTCGACTCTCCTCGGCTTAACGGCTGCTTTAATTATTCGGTTAAAGTATTTCGAGTGATGAGGCAAGTAAAACGGGAAAGCGCCCCGTTTCAGGAACCGCTGCACCCTGATTGCTTTGCCTGAATTATTCAGCCTCAAACATATCTTTTCCAAGTCCGCAAATTGGGCAAAGAAAATCCTCGGGTACATCTTCCCACTTCGTTCCGGGCACTATGCCGTTATCGGGGTCGCCCAACGCTTCATCATAAACATATCCGCAAGGACATACATATTTCATTTTATTTTCCTCCGTTTGTAAAATTATTTGCCGAAATAGCGGTTCAAAAGTCCCTCAAATGCTTTTCCATGCCGAGCTTCATCGCGCGCCATTTCGTGTACGGTATCGTGGATTGCGTCAAGCCCCAATTCTTTGGCAAGTTTGGCAAGTTCGGTTTTGCCTGCGGTTGCACCGTTTTCAGCCTCTACGCGCAGTTCCAGATTCTTTTTGGTTGAGGGTGTTACAACATCACCGAGCAGTTCGGCAAATTTTGCGGCATGTTCCGCCTCTTCGTAAGCGGCTTTTTCCCAATAAAGACCGATTTCGGGATAACCCTCGCGGTGGGCAACGCGCGCCATTGCAAGGTACATACCTACCTCGCAGCATTCGCCCTCAAAATTTGCTTTAAGCCCCTCAACAATTCTTGGGTCAACGCCCTTGGCAACGCCTACTTCGTGTTCCGCTGCCCAGAATTTATCTCCCCCGGCAAGTTTGAACTTATCCGCCGCAGCTTTACATACGGGGCATACAAATCCCTCGGGCAAATCGCCCTCGTGAACATATCCGCATACTGAACATACATACTTTTTCATATTAAATACCTCCGAAAATTTTTGTTTATTATTTATTACAGACCCTGCTGTTTGCAAAGGTCACAATAACCGTAAAGCATTACTTCGGCAAATTTTACATCCAATTTCATTTCCCCGAGTTCGGTTAGCAGTTCGGGATTACCGAAAACATCATACTTTTTTAAATCAAATATTTTTTTGCAGCCGAGGCAGCAAAAGTGCCAGTGACCGTCAGTATTACCGTCAAAATGCTCGGCACCGTCTGGTGATTCAAACCCGATAATATCGCCGTTTGCTTTAAGTTCGGCAAGGTTGCGGTAGACAGTACCGAGGCTGATGTTGGGTATTACCTCCCGCACATCGTCATATATTTGCGCCGCTGTGGGGTGAGTACGCACCGCCTTTACTGCCGCCAAAACCGCGTCGCGTTGCTTTGAATTGCGTTTCATAACTTCCCTCATTTCTTATCAGTAACAGTAATCATTACTATTACTGTAATTATAATAACACAACCCTAAAGCCTTGTCAAGAGTTATTTTGAATTTCTTGATTTTTATTTTGGGGGCGGACAGGCATATTGCTTGCGGAGGGCACAAACAGCCTTGGGCTGACCGGCGCAGGGGGTATATTAGGATTTAGATTTTAGATGTTAGACTATGGTAACGGTAGATTGATAGCAGGCGGCAAATAGTTCTTACCGCCGGCTTTTTCTCTCCTTCCGAGTTTTGCCCTACGGGCAAAACCCACCTCCCTCATCAGAGGGAGGTAAGGGCGGCGGTGCCGCCAAAGGCACAAAACCTGTATAGGAAGTCAAGAGTTTCAGCATAACAGCAGTCCACCGTCTATTATCAGAACTGCCGTTGCCGCAGTCTAACATCTAAAATCTACCGTCTAAAATCTAATATTCGGCAAGGGGGTAAGCGTGCTTGCAGCCGGCAATGTTCACCGCATATGCTAAAACTAAAAATCGGATGTTTCGGGGCGAACCCGAAACATCCGAAACATAGCCGAATATTGTATTAATCAAAGAATTTTTTGTGGATTGCTTCTACCGCGCGTTTGCCATCCTTGCAGTCTATCAATACGGAAATCTTAATTTCGCTTGTTGCGATAACCTGAATGTTTATGCCTGCGTCATACAGCGCTTCAAACATTTTTGTAGCAACACCGGGGTGCGATTCCATACCTGCGCCGACGATAGAAACCTTTGTAACATTCTCGTCGTAAAAAAAGTTTTCAAACGGGGTCAGTTCGTGCAGTTCGTTTATGGCTGCAACAGCGTCGTTAAGTTGATCGCGCGACGCGGTAAAAGTCATATCTTTGGTGTTGTTTCTGCCGACCGACTGAACAATAAGGTCAACATTTACATTGCGTTTTGAAAGTTGGTTAAGCACCTTAAAAGCAATTCCCGGATTGTCGCTCAGCCCGACTATGCAGAATTTAATTATATCATCGTCCTTTGCAACGCCTCTGATAAGCATTTTTTCCATATTTGCAACCTCCTTAACGATAGTGCCCGATGCCCTTTCAAGGCTTGAAAGCACTTCGAGTTCAACATTATATTTTTTAGCCATTTCAACCGAGCGGTTGTTAAGCACCTGCGCGCCGAGCGTAGCGAGTTCCAGCATTTCGTCGTAGGTTATCTCGCTCATTTTCCGTGCCGTGGGGACTATGCGCGGGTCGGTTGTGAACACGCCCGAAACATCGGTGTATATTTGGCATATGTCGGCGTGCATAGCCGCCGCAATGGCAACCGCGCTTGTATCCGAACCGCCGCGGCCGAGGGTGGTTAAATCGCCGTAACGGTCAACCCCCTGGAAACCTGCAACAATTACGATTCGGTTTTTCTCAATCTCGCCCGATAAACGCTCGGTGTCTACGCGCTTAATGCGCGCGCGAGTGTGATTGGCGTCGGTATTAAAGCCTGCCTGCCACCCAAGCAGCGACACGGCAGGGTAACCCAGCTTTTCAATCGCCATTGCAAGCAAGGCGACCGATATCTGCTCGCCTGCCGCAAGCAGCATATCCATCTCACGCCCCGAACGCCTTTCGGGGTCGATTTCTTTGGCTTTATCAATCAAATCATCGGTCGTATCGCCCTGCGCCGAAACAACAACTATAACGTTGTTGCCCTTTTTGTAATCTTCAATAATTATATTTGCAACGTTAAACACGCGCTCGGCGTCGGCAACCGAAGAACCGCCGAATTTTTTAACAATTAAACTCATACTCTAAGCCTCCGCAAATATTTTCAGTCAAGTACCCGAATACGGGTTTTTAACAGGCAGTTTTTAAACTGTTCGGTTTTCTCGCGAACCGCCTTTTCGGTGTCCGCCGCCGTGATAAACGCCAATTCTTTTTCGGGCTGACCGCTGCGTTTTAAGAATTTTGCCTGCGGAAACAGCTCCGATATTTCACTTTCGGCGGCGGCAGGGTCCGCAGCTCCTACCATAATATAATATGCCGAAACTTCGCCGTTCGGGTCTGCCACATCGGCTTCGCCGCCGTCCTGCCACGAAATTGATTTGCGTTTTTGCAGATGCTTTGCGCAATCGGCTATATCGGCGCAAACAGCGCTTGCTGTGGGCATTTTACCTGCACCTGCGCCGTAGAACATAACATCGCCCGTTGCGTCGCCGTTTACCGTAATGGCGTTAAACACGCCGCCTGCACAGGCAAGCGGATTGCTCTTTTTAATAAGGGCAGGGCTTACGCCGATTACAACCTTACCTTCGGCATTCTTTTCGGCACGCCCGATAAGTTTAATAACGCAGCCAAAATCTTCGGCATACGCCACATCGTCAAGCGTTATACCCCTTATCCCCTCGGTTTTTACAAACTGCGGATAAATGTGTTTTCCGTACGCCAGGGTAGCAAGTATGCAAATTTTACGGCAGGCGTCCTTTCCGTCAATATCGGCGGAGGGGTCACGCTCTGCATATCCAAGGCGCTGCGCTTCTTCAAGCGCGGCTGGAAGCGAAACATTTTCTTCAATCATTTTGGTTAATATAAAATTGCTTGTGCCGTTAAGGATACCGCGGATTTTTACAATATCGTTGGCGCAAAGGCACTGCATAAGGGGGCGCAGGATCGGTATTCCGCCGCCCACGCTTGCCTCAAACATAAAGTTTGAATTTGTCTTTTCAGCTATGGCGATAAGTTCCGCGCCTTTGGCTGCAACAAGTTCCTTGTTGGAGGTTACAACGCTCTTGCCCGATTCAAGGCAGGCGCGCGCAAAGCTGTAGGCAGGTTCAACGCCGCCCATCATCTCGGCAACTATTTTAATCGACGGGTCGTTTAAAATAACATTAAAATCTTTAGTAAATTTATCGGCATACGGCAGGTCCGGGAACTCCCTTAAATCTAAAATATATTTAAGATTGAGTTCATCGCCGACCGATTTTTTAAGCAGTTCTTTTTTGTTTATAAGGATTTCCGCCGCGCCCGAACCGACAACGCCGTGACCCAAAATTGCAACATTTATCATCATTTTTCCTCCGATTTATCTTTCCAATATCCGCCTGACATCTATTATGCCGTGCTCCTCCGCAAGGGAAGCCAAAACGGCGCTGACATCTGCGCTTAACCCATCGGTTTTAAAGGACACCGTTACAAGCGCCGTCCCCATAGACGGTATATTCTGGTTAACCGTCAAAATGTTCGCGCCGTATCGGTGAAGCCCCGACAAAAGACGGGAAAGAACGCCCGGCTTGTCAGTAAGTGTGGCTTGTATGGTGGCTATCGCCTGCACGCCGTCGGACGATTGCCGAAAGACCGAATCGCGGTACTTATAAAAGGCGCTGCGCGATATTCCTGCCGCCGCTGCGGCTTCGCTGGTGCTTTTAACCTTGCCGGAAGACAACATTTCTTTAGCCGCAAGCACCTTTTTAAATACATCGGGCAATGCGTCGGACCGAACTATATAAAAACTGTCGTTACCGCTCACGCTGTCCGCCTCCCAAGCACAGTTGTTTTTGTACAAAGAGCACTATACCATATTCACCGCCCCATTTCAAGGGCAAAATGTCTTTTTTTCCGTTATTCACAAATATTTTTGCAGACAGGCGAATTTTTTGTAAAAAACGCAAATAGATGGGAGGAAAGGGCGGAGGCGTACTAGATGTTAGATATTAGATTTTAGACTTTAGACTGTGGCAACGGTAGATTGATGATAGACGGTAAAAGCCGATTTACTTTGGCTTTTTTCATTAAACAGACTGCCGTGTGCGCTGAATATCGTCCACCCCTAAAAATCCCGTCCGCCGCCCCAAGCGTAACGCTTGGCGACGGTGCATTTGCAGATTGCGTGCCGTTATTGCGTTACTGCGTTATGCACCGTCTGAAAACGAATGTTTTCGGCGGCGGA
>CAVALG010000072.1:0-3070 GCA_963589585.1 Roseburia sp. AF12-17LB | reverse complement strand
ACAGTAACACAACCTATCAAGATAAAATTATACTTAAAAACCGAGATTTTGTCAACAAAAAATTTATGTGTTTTATACAGCACAGGGAATATTTTTTTAAAATCGGCGGAAAATATGTATAAAATTGCGTGACTTTGGCTCATACAGTCTTAAAAATGGCAACAATTACTGCGAAGGGTAGTGATTTAATTTATGCAAAAACACTCAAAAAAACTTATAACGGCGATTTTGGCTGTAACACTTATTTTCACATTTTGTTTTCAGTCGTCCGCATTATCAAAAATGGGATCGCGCGGCGAAGAAGTGCGCAACATTCAAAAACGGCTTAAGGACTGGGGATATTACAGCGGTTCGGTTGACGGGATATACGGCACCGCGACCAAAAACGCGGTTATCAAATTCCAAAAAAAGCACGGGTTGACGGCTGACGGTGTTGCAGGACCGAAAACTCTTGAAAAAATCGGGTTACCAAGCGGCAATGGGGCATCTTCGGGCGGTAATTCCTCGTATTCGAGCAACGATTATAACCTGCTTGCAAGGCTGATATCGGCAGAGGCGCGCGGCGAGCCGTATTCGGGGCAGGTAGCAGTAGGCGCAGTGGTACTGAACCGCGTAAAACACCCCTCTTTCCCCGATTCGGTATCTGGCGTAATATACCAAAAAGGCGCGTTCACCTGCCTTACCGACGGGCAGTTTAACAAACCGGTATCCGACAGTGCATATTCCGCCGCGCGCGACGCACTTAACGGGCTTGACCCAAGCGGCGGCGCAATTTACTATTTTAACCCGGCTACCGCCACAAGTTCGTGGATATGGAGCAGGCCGCTTATTAAGGTAATAGGCAAGCACCGTTTTTGTTCTTGAAATTGATTTTTAAATTTTGTGTTTTTACAATTTGCCCCATATAAAACTGCGGCTTTTTGCTTAGGGTACAGTGGGCTGACGGCAGCCCGATTTTTGCTGCGTCTCGCCCACGGCTGAAAACTCCGTTTTCGGGCGGCGCATACCGCAGGACGGGCACACGGCTGCCGTTCTGTAATAACTTTTAAGGCAATATTAATAACGGCGCTTACTTTGCGCCGCCCCCCAAGCGAACGCTTGGAGCCGTGGGCAAGCCGCGGTAAAAATCGGGCTGCAGACCTGTGCCGAACACCGCCGTTCGCCGTTTCGGCAGGCAAAAGCAATCCGCGCGCCCTTTCGGTTAAGCAGAGGAGTACACTTCGCCTGATACTTTAAATATATTTAAGCATAATTAAAACCGCGCTTCACGGCGCGGTTTTCTTCGTAACAGTCCCGTCAATCCTCAATTTTAACAATATCAATGGCGGCGTTAAGCAGCATATTTATAAGTTCGTTTCTTGAGCGGTTGGTTTCAGCCGATATTCTGTCAAGTTTCTCTACAAGTTCCTCTTTCATTCTGACCGATACGATTTTGCAGCCGTCCTCTCCCCTACGGCTGCTTTTTTTGGTTATTTTTATAACATTTGCCATAGTATCACCCCGTTATTATATTTATATTTTACCTTGACAAATGTATTATTAGTATATTATAATAATGTAGTAATATTTAACTACATAATGTAGTTGTGTATTATTTTCAATTTTCATCCACCCACTTTAAAAACCTCCGCATCGAAACTTTTTTTCGGTACGGAGGTTTTTATTAGCAACTAAACCGCTTAAGCCGGTTAAAAATCAACAGGCAGGTCATAATAGCAGCATTTAAGCAGTTTTTCCATTTCCTCAAGGCTCGGCTGACGGGGGTTTGAGCCTGTGCAGGCGTCCGCCAATGCGTTTTCGGCAATGGACGGCAGCCTTTTAAGGAATACTTCCTCCGTTACAAAGCCGTTCTCGGTCGGGTAACTGTCAGCCCCGTAATGTGCAATACAAAGCGGAATATTAAGTTCTTTATTCATTTGGCGGATACGCTCGATAAGTCCGTTTATTTTTGCTTTATCGTCCGCGCCCTGCACATTCATTCGCTCCGCTATTTTTACATACCGCTCGGCGGCTTCCTTATTTGCGGCGTTAAAGGCTATAACCTTAGGCAGATACATAGCGTTTGCCGCGCCGTGGATAATGTGCGCGCCGAGGTCGGCAAATGCCGCGCCCGTTTTATGCGCCATTGAGTGTACTATACCGAGCAAAGCGTTGGAAAACGCCATTCCTGCAAGGCACTGCGCATTGTGCATACTGTCGCGCGCCGCCTTATCGCCGTTATAAGATTTGATTAAGTCCTCGTTTATCATCTCGATTGCGTGCAAAGCAAGCGGATCGGTATAATCGCAGTGCGCTGTTGAAACATACGCCTCAACCGAATGGGTAAGTGCGTCCATACCGGTATGAGCGACAAGCTTTTTAGGCATAGTTTCGGCAAGTTCGGGGTCAACTATTGCAACATCGGGCGTAATTTCAAAATCGGCAAGCGGATATTTTATGCCTTTTGAATAATCGGTAATTACCGAAAATGCTGTTACTTCGGTAGCCGTTCCCGATGTGGATGAAACCGCGCAGAACTTTGCCTTTCTGCGCAGGGCTGGTATACCGAACACGCGGCACATTTCCTCAAATGTGCAGTCGGGGTGTTCGTACTTTATCCACATAGCCTTAGCCGCGTCTATAGGCGAGCCGCCGCCGATTGCAACTATCCAATCGGGTTCAAACTCACGCATTTTTTCGGCGCCCGACATAACCGTTTCAACCGACGGGTCGGACTCGATGCCCTCAATCAGCCTTACCTCCATACCGGTTGATTTAAGGTAATCGACGGCTTTATCAAGAAAGCCGTACTTTTTCATACTTCCTCCGCCTACGCAGACTATCGCCCTTTTGCCCTTAAAACTTTTAAGCGCTTCAAGCGCGCCTTTGCCGTGATAAATATCGCGCGGCAGCGTAAATCTTGCCATTGTAATTCCTCCGTTTCTTTTTTATGTTATTATGGTGACTTTTAAATGGTTTTATTCGGTAAACTGATAAATGTGACAAAAAATTTGACAATTAAATGATATTGCCTAATTGATAAAATCATATTAAAGTGGTAAAATAAAATAGTAATATAAATGTAAGATTT
>CAVALG010000071.1:0-5040 GCA_963589585.1 Roseburia sp. AF12-17LB | reverse complement strand
CCATGCCTATGGCTGGCTGCCATAAATCAAGGGGCAAATATATAATAACAGGAGTTATTGAAATTTTATTGAAATTTTTAAATTTTTATTTTTATGTCCGAAAATTTTTATTTTGCCCATAATTTAATATGGTAACGGTATCGAAAAACAACCTTAATATTTTATTAACATAAGCCGCCGTTTGGTGGTATAAAATAATTTATATAATAAAAACATTTTAAATTTTGCCGAAACGGAGAAAATTATGAAAAAAATAAAGATACTTATTGTAGATGATGACCCCAATATTTGCGAATTGTTAAGACTTTATATGGAGAAAGAGGGATATGAAACCGTTGTAGCAAGCGATGGGCGTATGGCACTTGATACTTTTGCCGCCAATCCTACCGACCTTATACTGCTTGACATAATGCTCCCGAAACTTGACGGATGGCAGGTCTGCCGCGAACTTAGAAAAACTTCGCAGGTACCTATAATTATGATAACCGCAAAAGGCGAAGTGTTTGACCGTATATTGGGCTTAGAACTCGGTGCTGATGATTATATTTCAAAGCCCTTTGATACTAAAGAAGTCGTAGCCCGCGTTAAAGCTGTCTTGCGCCGCACCGTTGACGATGACGAGGAGGAAGTTAAGGAAGTAAGGTACGATAAACTTATAATTAATCTTTCAAATTACGAACTCATCGTAAACGGCGTGCAGATAGATACTCCGCCCAAAGAACTTGAACTGATTTATCACCTTGCAAGCAATCCCAACCGTGTTTATACCCGTGACCAATTGCTTGACGAGGTTTGGGGTTTTGATTATTACGGAGATTCACGAACTGTAGATGTCCATGTAAAGCGCCTGCGCGAAAAACTTGAGGGCGTTTCGGACGAATGGAACCTTAAAACCGTTTGGGGTGTAGGTTACAAGTTTGAATATAAAGAAAATAAACAGAATTAAGGCTTGATATAGATGAAAGGGAAACTGTTTCAAAAAATATATTTTACCACGCTTGTTTCTGTTCTGCTTTGTATGGCTATGATAGTGGTTCTGCTTAGTTTTTCTGTCAGCAATATGTTGGCTAACGATAAAAAACGCCTGCTTAGCGAAAATTGCGAGACCGTTGCCGATATGTTCGAGCAGACGCAGGGAACAGGCAGTTTTAACACTACATTGCCAAGCGTTATTTTTGTTCTTTCACAGTCTATTGACGCAGATATTTTCTTATCGGATACCGATGGGAACATATTTTTGTGCAGTTGTGAAGAATGGCGTGCAAGCGGTAACTGTGCCCATTCGGAAGGTAATATACAAAAGGAAATATTAGAGCAGGCAAAGAAAGGTGAGTACTACAATCAGGGAAATATGAAAGGCAGATATTCTGCTGCGTATTACACTTATGGAATACCGCTTAAATCAAGCAGCGGAACCATAAACGGGTATGTGTTTGCCTCACTTCCGGCGTCTTTACTTACCGAGTTTTTGGCGCAGATAGTAAAAATATTTGTAATCTGCTCAATAATTCCGCTTATAATAATGTTTATAATTATTTACGCAACCACATACCGTATAACACGGCCGCTGCGGATGATGTCAGAAGCCTCTAAAAAAATGGCAACGGGTGATTTTTCAATGCGTATACCCGTAACGGGTAATGACGAAATAGGCGAGATGGCGGTTTCGTTTAACCGTATGACCGATTCGCTTGTTAAACTTGAAAGCACGCGCCGCAGTTTTGTTGCCAATGTATCGCATGAACTTAAAACCCCGATGACAACCATAGCGGGCTTCATTGACGGAATAATTGACGGTACAGTGCCGCCGGAAAAGCAGGAGCATTATTTGCAGATAGTCTCAAGTGAGGTAAAACGGCTTTCGCGCCTTGTGCGCTCTATGCTTTGCCTGGCACAACTTGAATCCGGCGAAATGAAAATTAACCGTCAAACTGTAGATTTAGTGGAACTGATAGGGAAGACCTTGTTATCGCAAGAGCAGCGAATATCCGAAAGTGATTTGTCAATTCAAGGACTGGAGGATTGCGAATCTGTAAAGGTATCGGGTGATTCCGATTTATTACAGCAGGTGTTCTACAATCTTATTGATAACGCCATAAAATTTGCAGGTCGGGGCGGATATATACGGTTTATAATCTCAAAAACCGATTCTGCTGCGGTAGTGAAAATACGCAACAGCGGTGAAGGTATTCCCGAATCGGAACTTAAATATGTGTTTGACCGATTCTACAAGGTTGATAAATCTCGTTCTGCTAATAAAAACAGCACAGGCCTTGGACTTTATATAGTAAAAACCATTGTGGATATTCACGGCGGCAGCGTAATGGTCCGCAGTAAACCCGGGGAGTATACCGAATTTGATTTATCGCTTCCCGATGTCACTCAATAATCTGCGCAAAAGGAGATAATGTGTTTATGGATAATAATTATAACGCCAATATTCCGAATACCGAGGACGGTAATTTTAATGCCGAAGAAAATTTCAGTGTCGATGCTTTAGGGGACGAAACGGCGGATACTGCCGAGGCGCAGGGCGAAACGGAGGTTAAAAACGAAGGCGATTCGTTAAATAATCAGCCCGAAGAACCAAGTGTAGGGGAAACAGAGCAGAACTTTTTTGCGTCGCCGGCGGCACCTGTTCCCACAGCCCCTGAAATTCCGTCCGCCGAACCCGAAACTCCCGGTGTTAAACGCGGTACAAGGATATTTGCATTTATTTTAGCAGCACTTATGCTTTGTGTCCTTTGCCTAATGGGCGGATTCCTGTTCGGTAAAAGTTTTAATAAGTCGGGTACTCAAAAATCAGTAGGGCTTGCCTCGAAATCCGATTCAACCGAGGAGAATATTCAAACCGTTTACAACAACACCGTTTCTTCGGTTGTTTCAATTAAGGTTTACAACTCCAAAAACGCCTCTATCGCAAGCGGAGTTATATACACTTCCGACGGTTATATTATTACAAACGATCATATATATTCAAAAATTGCTTCCCCTAAATTTATTGTCCGTTTGTATGACGGCACGGAATATGATGCCGAATATGTTGCAGGCGATACAAGGAGTGACCTTGCTGTTCTTAAAATAAAAGCAACGGGACTTAAAGCGGCTGTGTTCGGTAATTCGGATGAATTGGAAATTGGCGAAACCGTTGCCGCAATCGGTTATCCGGGCGTTTCGCTTAATACTACACCGTCATTTACAAAGGGCATAGTTTCATCGCTTAATTCGCGCGCATCTACTACCACCTCATATTCCACTAAGTATATTCAAACCGATGCTGCAATAAACCCCGGCAGTTCGGGCGGTGCGCTTGTAAACGCTTATTCTCAGGTTGTGGGTATTACCTCTGCCAAACTTGCCGAAAATGATATTGAGGGCATTGGCTTTGCAATTCCCTCAACCACCGTTAAAAATGTTGTTGACCTTTTGATAAGCGACGGATATGTTAAGGGCAGAGCAAAGCTTGGTATTACTTATACGGTTATTGATAAAATGAACGCCGACCTTAAAGATTTGCCCGTAGGACTTTATGTGGCTACCGTTTCATCCGACAGTACACTCTCAAAACTCGGTATAAAAGAGGGGGATATTATCACCCATGTTAACGATAAAGAGATAACCGACAGTAATATTATGCTTGATATAATCGAGAGTTCAAAGGCAGGGGATACTCTGGTTCTTACGGTCTATAACAGCGAAACCAAACAGTCTTCTGTTTATAATGTTCAACTTATTGAAGATAAGGGATCATCAAGTTATTATGCTGTTGATACCCCTGATTCAAGTACTGCCGATTCGGGCGATAGTTCGGACAGTTCAGGGAACAAAAACGGAAATTCGGAATTTAATTTCCCTGCAGGCGAGTAATTTGCTGAAAATAATTAAATATAAAAAACAAAGTCTGCGGCTTTTAGGGAGCCGCGGACTTTGTTTATACAATGATTATATATTTTTCGGGAATCCTGTTGCCAAATCGCCTTGAAAATCATATTTGCCGAAAGAGATAAGTTCAAATGTTCCGTCAGGGTTGTAACTTACTCGTGTGACCGAGGCGTTTTTCACCCACTCAAGGTCGCGTATCGCCTCAAACGGCATATGCCGCCATACGGTTTCCATTATTCTTATCGGGGTTGCGTGCGTGCCTATAAGTACCGTTTTACCGTCATTTTCTAATGCGATTTTGGTTATCTCGTTTACAATGCGCTCTTTCATTGAGGTAAGTGATTCGCCGCCCTCCGGTTCGCAGCGACTCATATCCTCTTTCCATAGATGCCACTGCCTGCCGTAGTTTTCGTCTATTTCGTCATAGGTTAGGTATTCCCATTTGCCTACATTTATTTCCCTTAAATTTTTATCGGGCATAACCTGTAATCCGCGAATTTCGGCTGACGGCGCAACAGTATCATAAGCCCGTTTAAGGTCGCTTGAAATAACAAGATCTATATGCTCGTTTTTAAGGTGTTCGGTTACTGTCTCTGCCTGCTTTTTACCAAGTTCGGTCAGCGGAGCATCGGTTTGACCTGCAAATCGGTGCAGCAGGTTTCCCTCGCTTTGCCCGTGCCGTACAATTATAAGTTTTGTCATTAAGTATCCCTCTTTCAAAAATAATTATATTTCAATGGGGATACCGTGTCAATACTAAATAAATAATAATATCGCCGTTACGGCCACCGCGGCAATTGCTGCGGTTAAAAGCAGTGCCTTTTTAATTTTCTTTTTTCTTGCTTCACGGCGTAAAAATCCCGCACCGCCGCTGTAAAGTAGTTTTACATAACCGTCCGCTTCGCGCTCCAGAACGCTCTTGTCCAAACCGTTAAAATTCGGCTTTACAAAAACAATTGCCCGTTCGAAAAATTCGTTTTCAGTGTTGTTTATTTCAATTATTCTTCTGTTTACTCCTTTAAGCATATGCGTGTCCTCCAAAAAGTTCTGTAATATATTTTGGGCATATTTTCTTTGTTTTATACCACACCTAACGCCTTATTCTTTGCGGTTTTTAATAGATTTTAGGTTTTTTAAAACACAATATATAGTGGTGAC
>CAVALG010000070.1:0-16072 GCA_963589585.1 Roseburia sp. AF12-17LB | reverse complement strand
TCGGTTTCATACGCCTTAACCGTTACGGCTGACAAATCCGAAACATAAGGGGTATAGTCGGTTCTTGAAGTACCTATTTCTAATTGCGGTTTAATTACAAAATCAGTTACTGTGGCTCCTTTACTTACTGATATTGATATAGTCCCATCATCATAAAGTCCTTCGGTATTGTCTATTTGTGTACCACTTGCGTTACCCATATTACCAAATGTCTTAATCCATTTATTGTCTTTGTGTGTATCAATAGTCAGATTTACATAATAAGTTTTTGCTGAATCAATAGGGGTACCGCCAGAATAATTGTAAATAACTTTATCTAAAGGAACCCTAGCAACTAAGGTAAAAGTAGAGGCTCCTGTTCCATCATTAGTTCCATTAAGTGTTAATGTTCCATCTTCATTAACTGTTACAGTAATTCCTCTGCTTGTGCGGGATGTATACGAAGGGTACGGGACTAAATTTTTGCTTGCCACAGAAACCTTTAATTCCCCATTTGTAGGCGATACATCATCTATTTGCACAGTGCTGCCGCTTTTTGAGCCTTTAAGCGCATTGCACAGAAGATTGCTCTGCTTTTTAATTTCTTCGGCTGTTTTCTTTGAACTCCAAAGAACTTTATCGGACGCTTTACGGCTATCCTGCAATTCCGCTGTTCCGCTTTCTCCCGTATCATCCGCTTTTACCCACAAGCCTTTAGCAGAAGCAACCGAACTGGAACTCCCGCTGTTAGGTGACGAACGGGCGGCGTAGTTATATTGGAACTCATTCGTTTTATACCGGTTAATTGTATCTGTTACATTTTCTTCAACGGCTGACATTGTTTTTTGTGAAGACCACAAATAAAAATCATTTGCAGGCTGGGTATCATCCACCATTACATAACTGTCGGTTCCGTCATCGTTGCTTTTGTTCCACAAATACTGTGAAAAAACTGTAGAACTGACATCTGCGCTGTTTGCAGAGGAACGGGCGGCAAATTGCTTATCCGCCTCGGTTTTTGAATATGTTTCGGATTTTTTGTAATAATTATTCGGATTAACCGATGCAGCGCTTGCCGCAGCCGAAGCCGCACTTGCCGCCGCTTCCGACGCGCTGTTTGCCGCTGCGGACGCCTTCGCTGTCGCTGTTGTTGCACTCGCTGCTGCACTATCGGCGCCGGATTTAGCCCGTATTGCGTTTGCGGATGCCGATGTAGCGCTTGCCGCTGCTTTTGCGGCGCTTGCTTCCGCTTTGTCGGCGCTTTCTTTTGCCGAATCAACGCTGCCGGCTGCTTTTTTAACTGCGTCCGCAAGCATTCCGCTAAATGTTTCTTTATATGCGTTTTCGGCTGTGGCGGCAGACGGATAAAATCTTACCCTGCAGGGGTATGAATACTTATCTAAGCAAAGGTCGCCGCCCTCGCTAAGCGCCGAAATTATTAAGAAGAAATTTGCAACGCCGCCCACCGTAGAAATATTTTTGCCGAGCGTGTAGGTCGCTTGGGGAATTTCCGCCGTAAGGTCTACCGTCAGCGCGTCGGTGGCAATAAAGCCCCCGGCGCCGTCGGTAATGTCAATGCGGAATTGCAGCGTGTAACCGTCTTCCTGCAGTTTTGTAAGTTCGGTTTTTAAACCGTCCTCAATTTTAAAAACTATTTCCGCGGCGGCTTCGTCCCCCTGCACACCGCCGTTACAAACCGAGTGCGGGAAAATTCCGTCCGTGTCAATTTTGAATTCAAGTTTTTTCAAATTTCATCACCCCGTTATTTTTTCTTTTTGTTCTGCTTTTTGGTTTCAAGCATAATCTTGATGTAATAATCGTCTATTTCCGCATTTTTCAAAGCCTCCTCTTTTTCCGCCTTTGTCACGCTGTTACTGCCGTCGCTGTCGGCATATTTGCGGCTCATAAGCACTCTTGCCGTAAACCATACATCGGGCGGTACACCCTTGCTTTCCATTTCGGCGGCCTTTTGGTTCGCTGCGGTCATTTCAAGCCCCGTTTTATCGGATATAAATTTTTGCGCTGTATAATTTTCCGCCGCTTTTTCCGCTTCCTCTATATCCTCTTTTTCAACCTTTTGTTCTTTTAACGCTTTAGCAATTTTGTCGGCGTATTCGTCAGCCTGCTTTTTAACCTTATCGTTTTCATCAAGGGCAATATCGGTCAGTTTTTGCCTTATTGTACCGTCATTTCTGCCTTTGCGCTTTGTAAGATAATCATACTGCTTTTTATATTCGGCTTTATCACCCTTTACGGCTGCGGCGTATGCGTCCTGCCAGTCGTCGCTGAACAGCGCACCGCGCGTCAGTGTGTTTACAATGCCTGCCGACGCTCCTTCTTTAAGCGCCTTTTTAACCCCCGTTTCGTTTGTGTGTATGCTTTTATCCAAAAAGCCCGAAACGGTGTTATATATCGCCCTGCCGTCGCGGTACACATTCTGTATCGGGATATCGAAAAGGTTTGCTATCGGGCCCGCAACCTCCGCAAGTACGTCAAAGTATTCCTTAGCGCCCTTTTCTTCGTCGCTCTGTATAAATTTAAGCGCACTGTAATACCCCTTAATTATATCCGCAATGGGCGAAAGCTCGGAACGCTCGACCGTATACCCCTGCATTATGCTATACACATCACGCAGTATAGGAAAATAACTCATAGGGTTGGTATCGGTTACAAGGTTTGAAACAAATTCGGCAATGTATTTTTCGGTGTAGGTCTTATCCTCGTCGTCATTGCGCGCCGCCGTAACTATGGATTTAAGCAGCGAGTTTAAAGCCGTGGCAAATAAAACGGAGGTTATAGTCCTTGCCGCAAATTTGTGGTTGCCTTTTTTAATTTGGTCGGCGGTGTCTATAAGCATATTTGCCGTTACTGTAGGCTCGGCCATAAACGAAGTCACCAATGTCATAAGTTTGTCCGAGGAGCGCATATTGCCGCTTCGCGTAATGGTGGAATCGTAAACCTGCGTAAGTTCTATTACATCCGTAAACCGCTTGCCTGCCGCTTTGTAAAATTCTTCTGTTCCGAATTTCAGGTTGCTGTTTTTCGCCTCGGTTTCGGCAAGAACCATTTTCCACATCTTTGTCCAGGTTACTTCGTCCATTTTCCCGGGCAGCCAGCCGAACACATCAGCCCTGTATTCGCCGTCGGTAAAGAAAGATTTTAATTTGCTTTTGTCCTGCAGTTCCTTGCCGTGTTCGCCCTTGTTAAGCAGCCAATCAATTGTCTGTATACCTGTCGAAGTATCAAAACGACCCATTTCCTTTAGCACCGCCACAGGCGCATATTTTTTAAGCTGCTCATATGTGGCGTCCTTGTATTTTCTGCCCTGTGACATAAAGAAGTATTTCGGGTCAATGTATGCAAAAGCCCTGCCGATTGCCGAGGGCTGCTGTACCGCAACCGAAAGGGAAGCGACAACGGCGTTTTTCTTGAACCTTGATATAAGTTTTTCAAGTCCCGTATCGGCTGATTTTCGCACACTGCCGTTAATATCTTCAATAAACTGTTCCATATATCTTTGCGCCGAGTCGCCGAACTTAGCGCCCACTAACGGTTTAACGCCGGAACTGATACTGCCCTCTGCGCCCTTTGTGCGATAGTTGTATATATACATAAGGTTTTCGACAGGAACGGTAAAAGTGCTGTACCTGCAAGCGTCGATAATGTGCCGCCCCGCTATATCCGAAAAGCCCTGTAAAACAATCGGCGTTGACGCTTTGGGTACTACGCTCTTTGTAAAAGAGGAATGTTTCATTCTCGGTGAACCCTGCTTTTTGCCCGGGTCGGTGCGTATGTAGTCGCTCGGCGTTATAAACGGGAAATAGTAGGTTTCGCCGAACCTTTTGTACCCGTACATTTCCATTGTGACCTTGTTGCAAAGCCCCCCGATAGTTTCCGACATATATTTAACTATGCTGTCGGCATATTCCTTTTGGGCAGGCTTCAGCTTGTTGCATACTTCAAGGATGTCTCCGTAGGCTAATTGGTGCGCTTTGTGTTCCTGCTTGCCTAATTCGTCTGTGAAAACAACGCCGCCTATGGTTATATGCTCGGCTGACCCATAGTGTCGGAATTGTCTTTCAAAAGACGCATAAAGCTGCATTGCCTGCTCAACCGTTAAGGTAAGTTCTTCACCGTGAGAAGTTTGTATTTTAATCGGTTCGCTGTTTACCCAGTCGTTATAGCCGTACTTCTTTTTGGCTTCGTCAATAAAGGTCTGCGCGCTTTCCCAGTTTCTCATACAGTCGCTTTGCGCGTCTAAAATATCCCCGAACAGCCGTTCGCCGACTTTACCGAGCCGCTTAAAGTAATATATCGGCTTAAGGTTGTTGGTTATTATGGCGCGCGAAACTTTTTCTTCAAGTTTGCCTATATCTTTTTTGGATTTAAGCTGTCCTATCCACTCTGAACTGAGGTTCGCCAGGTTTTCTGAACGGCCGCTCACTATCCGCTTGCCGGTGTCCTCTATGATGTGGGTAAAGTTTGCGGTAATATCCTCAACCATTTGTAATTCGGCGCTGCTTAACTGCGGCAGGGTCTTGCCGTCGATAATCCACTTAACAAGCCCCGTATCCTCCTGCGCCGTGTCGGTCAGTTCGCGTAAATCGGATAATATGTTTTCATCCCACCCGAGCACACCGCTCTGCGTTATGTTTCCGTGCTCGTCTTTAACATCTCCCATAGCCTCATACATATTTTTAAGGTGCGTCAATTGGTCGCCGTGGAATGTGGCTTTATCGTTGTCCGCAAAGGTACGGCAAACTTGAGCCGCAAAACCTTTAAGATTTTCGGGTATGTGCTTTTTGTCTGTATTGGTTCTAAGCGCCGTTTCAATCTTCCTTACGCGGCGGCGTATGCGTTCGCGCTTGTGTTCGTTGCTTACCTTTTGTTCCGCGTTCTGTCTTGCCGTGCGGCGCTGCTCGATAAGCAGTTCGTTTTTGTGTGCTATCCGCTTTTCGGCTTTTTTAAGCTTTTCGCCGATTTCCGCCTTAGCCCCGGCATTCATAACCGATAACGCTTCGCGTATACCGTCGCTTAATTCCTCGCGCCCTATTTCGCCGCCGTCATACCGCCCGACAAGTTCTTCGATTTCACGGTTTGCGGTTATCTCGGCTTTGGAACGCTTCTGTTCCGTGCCGTTGTCGCTGTCTACTATGTTGTCAAGGTCCGTTGCCAGAGCATTTTTACCCGTTCCGGAAGAATTATTTGGGTTACTGTTGACATTCGCTTCCGTATTGTGTATACTGTTACTGGAAGCACCTAAGTTATATCTCCAACTGATTGGCTGGTTGGATACCTCTGACTTAGGTGTTTTCCTTTTTATAGGGGTAAGCTTGTTTTCATTAACCATACGATTGATATAGTTATTAAAGTTTTCTTTTCCGTACACACTGGCAATTTGGTTGGTTTGTATCCATACTCTGTTTACCTGCTTATCTTTATTGAGATAAACAGGTATTATTATTTGATCTCCGCTTTTGTCCTTGAACTGCGAAATAAGTAGATAAAAAGTTTCACTTTGTCCTGTCTTTGATATTGCCGTACCGCGATATGCTGCATCGATATTATCTAAATTTGCAAGAACAGATAAAAATAACGATTTTCCTAATTCGTGGTAGTTGCCCTCTTCGTTGAATCCAAGACTTTGGGATTGTTCTTCACTGAAAATATTTTTTCTTATATGATCGGCGTTCATAACCATTGGTAAATTTTTTACACCGTTTTCAACTAATATTTCCGGTGTTGTTTCGGTCAACTGTATACTATAAGCGTCCTCCTTTCCGGCAAGCACCTTATCAATTTTTTCTTCAATATCATCAACTAAGGCATACTTCCCGCCGTCCTCCCGGACGGTGTTTTTTTCTGCCGTATTTGCGGTTTCCTGCGTGCGTGCGGTCATACCGTCCCACATATCGCGCATTTTAATAAATTCCGCTTCGATACGGTTTCCTTTAAGCCGTTCTATCATACGGTGCAAAAAGTTTTTAACCGTCTCTATAAAGCCCCTTTTAGCCGGTGCGTCCATACGGGAAACAATACTGTTAAAAACCTGTTCCGCATTTTTGCCGAACGGACCGTAATCCGACATCATAAAGTTGGCAACAGCCTCGCTTGTAAGTTCCGCGTCGCTTAAAGTCCTGCCGCTTATTTTTTGTTCCGCCTGCCGTCTGCTTTCCTTGTAGGCTTCGAAACTATCCGCTTTCGTGCCGTTTTTAATAAACTCGGCAAACGCCGCCGAATTAACAACAAAATCCGAATAACCGCTGTATGCGTTGTCGCTTTCCAAAGTGTGCGTAAATTCGTGTGCGAAAAATCTTTGTAACGGCGCCGTTTCGTTGGTTGCGAAGTATATGGTTTTGCCGTTTACTTCCGCGCCTATCGCACTGTTTTTAAAATCGTAATCAAATACAACATCATACCCAAGCCGCTTTGCAGCGTCCCGTATTACCTCCTGCGTTGCCCTTATGCTTTTTGAAGAATAAGGCGCATAGCCGTTACGCTCATTCGCCACCATTTCGGCGGCGGTTATTTTTTTGTTTTTAAGTTCCGGTTCGTTAAATACGGAATTTTCGGCAGCGTTTTCACTGTACGGAAACACCGTCCTGCGTTCCGCAGTTGAGGCAAAAGTTCTGCTCGCGTCCGCTACCATATCACGGGTGGTGTTGTCATAAAGCGAATTGTCCGAAGCGCTGTCTACCGGGTTCCATTCGCGCGATACATCAATTTCGGCGCCGTCTTTGTACTTCCCAAGTGACTCCTCTGCCGCTTTTTGTACTTCTTCTTTTGTTATGCGCTTTTCGCCAAATTCCTCATATTTACTAAGCAGCGGCGAATTTTCGCCCGATACCGCGTTTGCAAACGCCTCGCGAAGTGTATCGTTGTTTTCAAGTTCGCGTATTTCGCCCTCGGTAAGCCTGTAACCCGTTAATACTTTATCACTTATTTCTGCCCAGCGCTCGGCAACGCGCGGCTTGAACGGCGCTTGCCGTCTTTCGTTCCGCTTGCCGACCGTTATTTGCTTTATTCGTTCCTGCGCGTGCGTGTACGCGAGAAACCTTGGCTTTTATTTGCTTTTTCGGCAGAAATATTAAAATTCAAATATCTGCCGAAGTTCCGAGCCGCTTTAATTTAATTTTAGCCGTAACCGTTGCCCCCGTTTCCCAATTTTGCGGCGGTTTCGGCAAAAAATTAACCGTATTAACCAAAAAACGGTCAATACGGTTTGCTTTTATACGATATTCAGTTTTGATTTCAAAGCCTCCTGCAGCACTGCGGAAAAATTGATATGTGCCGCTTCGGCTCTTTCGTTTAACCAACTCGGCAACGATAGGTTTTTTCTCACTGTCCGCATTTCGTTCCGTCGGCGGTATTCCGAAAAATCCACATCAACAAGCGTCACTATTTCACCGCTTGCAGCCGACACTTTGTCGGGCTTGCAGGGCTGCGGTACCGCTTTTCCATCATCTTCAAAGTCAATACCCATCAGCCCTATTGCGTCCCGTGCCATTTCAATGGCTTCCGTTAGGTCTTTGCCCTGCGTGCCTGTGCCGAAGTCCGGTATAAAAACCACATACCCGTCATTGCCCGGGGTTAGTATTATTGGGTATGCATTTTTCATATTCTTTCACCTAAGTTATCCCAATCTATTTGGTCCTCGGGGATGAATTCCCCGTTCATTGCTTCTTTTAAGCGCTTTTCCTCCGGCTTTGTAAATTTTGCAAAATCCGGGTCCCAGGCGCGAACCAACCTTTTCACAAACTCATATGCTAAATCCTGCTCGGTCTGCATTTTTTCAACTCCTTATGTATGTATTTTACGCATTTTTTGTGTGTATGTCAATGTTTTTTAAAAAATTAACAGCGTACCGTTTCGGTACGCTGTTTTTCTGCGCTTAAAATTAAATTATCCCCAACTCATCCGCCACCGCAACAAGAAAGGCACACCGCCACCGCGAATAGGTGTTCTTGTTGCCTATAGCCGGCATAGGCTTACGAAAGCGAACATTATCAAATACGGCCTGCCGGTATTCGGGCGGCACCGTAAGCAGCGCGCGGTCTGTCGCTCTCACTATTCGCTCGGCGGCAGCACTCCTGTCTTTAATGTCGCAAAGCCGTTCGTAATCTCTCACCGCCGCTATCGCAAGCGTCCACCCGGTGTGCGGCACTCTGTCCGTGTGCCTGTATGGTTTGTATTCCCTCATTTGTCCGCTTCCTCTCTGTGCTTTTTCGCCACATATTCCCCGTAACTCAGCCCCTGCGCCGCTGCCGAATTAACAACCTCGTTAATGGCAGCCGCGGAACTGCGTGCCCTTTCCTTGACCTTGTGTTTGATTTCGCTAAGCTGCTTCCTTTTCTTTTCGCCCATTTGCCTACAGTCGCCGCTGCAATACCTCGCTGTGGCGCAGCGCGTGACAAATGTTTTTCCGCAAACATCACAACTTGCTGTTATTCGTTTCAACAAGCTTTCCCTCCTTTCTGAACCCCGATTTTCCGTCAGGTGTTTCTTAGCACTAAAACTACTGTATTTTATTTTAAAAATTATATTTTTACACTCTTAAAAACGGTCGCTTAGATAATACCTATATCGAGGTTTTAAAACGGACTTTCACCGTCTTTTTTTATTTGGATTTTCGCGCCTGCAAAATAGCCGCTTTTGTCGCCTTTATTTTACCGCCCGCAAGCGGTTTATCCCCTCGGCGGTTTGTCCGCCCTTGCCGTCCTAGACGTTAGACGAGGTAAGCGGCAGCTTGTACGCTGCCGGTAAGCACTCACCACTTGCCTCCCGCTGACGAGGGTGCGGGTGTCCGGTGGACACCTCTGCGTAGCAGAAGCACCGACCGAGGCGGCAGCCGAGACGGTGGGTTTTGCCCGACGGGCAAAACCCGGAGGGAGAGAAAAACCAAGTGAAAATCAACCTGCCGCCAAAAAATCCTCAATCCCCGTTAGCCGAAAACAGCGCAACCGCCGCAACCCCGGCTATACAACCTATAAATAAACCAATTAAAAAATACCACATTCCGCTTTCCCCTCATACCGTGCCTTTCGGTGCGCTCGCCCTCGGATAATCCCGTTTGCCTATACCGTCATATCCGCTGCTGATACATTCTTCGGCGTACTCCTTCAACCTTTCCGCAAACTCTTTGTATGCTTCGGCTTTGATTTCCGGTGTAAATAGTTCGCGGCGTTCGTTAAGCTCGTCTTGAAATGCTGTATCGGCATTGCGGGAAAGTATTTTATTTTCTTTCTGCAACCTCTCAATCTCTGCGTCTTGTCTTTCAATGACTTCAGCGCAAATTTTGATTTTTACTTTCGCACTCTAAATTTCTGCCTTTTGGCGCCCGACCTCATAAAACATATCACTTATTGCGTTTGCTATAATGCCTTTTTCGGTGGCGTTTCAGTCGCTATGGTACTTGTTTCTGTATAGATTAAGTTTTTGCATATGCGATAAACCGCTGTATTCATTGTTATCGTTCATTCTCTCAACTCCCCTGGATGCTTTTTCTGTTTCCGCGGCGACGTAAATTTTCGTTTAGGCTTTTTTGCCCAAGTTCCGCGCTATATTCCATACGCCCGTTTTTGTCAAGCCCGCCTGTTTTACCGCGCTTTAGTTTCCTGTATATGGTAACAGGATTCACGCCGAGGTGCGCGGCTATGTCATTAATTTCGGCATTTGATGTGTACATAGCTTCAAGTTTTTTTCTTTGCTCATAACTCATATAGCGGATATTCATTACAATAAACTACCTTTCTGCGAAAGATGCCAACGAAATTATGAAATTAATATGACAAATTTCACTGATAAAATTTTTGATATAATAACTTTACAGATTCGGTAAAGCACAGAATCCGTGTAGTGAGTGGCAGGGATATATAGCACCGAACCACATATGAAGTAAATTAGATGCAAGTAAAGATGCCAAGAAACGGTGAAATACATACCGTTGCCCCTTATGCTAAAATCCTATACCGAGTTCAAACATCACCGCTGCATTGCTCTATCCTCGCCATAGTCAAAAGCTGAAATAAATTACATTTGCCTGTTGCAACTTCTTGCGATTTATTGTAAAACATTTCAAAAATTCATATTCGACCTAAAAAGCAGTTGCAAAAGTTTATATTTATGATAAAATATTTAGGTTAGCCAAGGTAATCGGGAACCGTACACTGATTGTTTTGTATTGGTTATACACTTGTCCGTGGGGTATAAATATGAAAAAGGGATACGAAAAAACTATATTTGCCTGTTTTTTAGCATACATAGTACAGTCAGTTGTAAATAATTTTGTTCCGCTTTTGTTTGTTACTTTTCATAAAAGTATGAATATTTCAATGGACAAAATAACTGCACTGATAACAATAAATTTTTTAATACAACTTACAATAGATGCGGCGTCTGCCTGGTTTATTGATAAAATCGGCTACAGGATTTCGGTCGTTGCGGCACATATCTTTTCGGCTTTGGGGCTTGTGTCGCTTGCCGTTCTTCCTTCTCTGTTGTCCGATCCTTTTTCGGGGCTTGTTATTTCGGTTGCGCTTTACGCTGTCGGAGGCGGACTTGCCGAAGTGCTTATAAGCCCGATAGTTGAGGCGGTGCCGAGCGATAATAAGGAAAAAACAATGAGCTTGCTGCACTCGTTTTATTGTTGGGGGCATATGGGTGTTGTGCTTATATCCACCGTGTTTTTTGCGCTTTTCGGTATATCAAACTGGCGTGTGCTTGCGCTTATATGGGCGCTGCTGCCTATTGTAAACGCGGTTATTTTTGCAAAAGTTCCTATGGTTTCTTTAAGTGAGGAACGGGGCGGTTTGCCGCTTAAAAAACTGTTTTCAAGCAAAATCTTTTGGCTGTTTTTAATTATGATGCTTTGCGCAGGCGCGTCCGAGCAGGCGGTAAGTCAATGGGCTTCCGCGTTTGCGGAAAACGGGCTCGGTGTAAGCAAGACCGTCGGTGATTTGCTGGGGCCTACTATGTTTGCAGGTATGATGGGGCTTTCGCGCGTTTGGTTCGGTAAGTGCGGCGAAAAACTCAATCTTGACAAATTTATTAAATACAGCAGCATTTTGTGCATTGCTTCTTACATTATGGTTGCATTTGTTCCGTCGGCGGCAGTGGGGCTTATAGGGTGCGCGGTGTGCGGATTTTCTGTTGGAATATTTTGGCCCGGAACCTACAGTAAAGCCGCGGCTTCAATAAAAAGCGGCGGAACGGCAATGTTTGCACTGCTTGCATTGGCAGGAGATCTCGGATGTGTTTCAGGACCCTCAATTGTAGGTTTTATATCCTCCCGTTTCGGCGATAATCTGCATATCGGCATAGCGGCGGCGCTTGTTTTTCCCGTAGGTATGCTTATAATAGGCGGATTGCCTATAAAAGGGAACGAGGATATCGGATAGATTTTTTAATTTATAGGTAAAAGGGGAGTAAGCAATGGGAATTTTTGAACTGTTTTTATTGGCTGTGGGACTTTCTATGGATGCTTTTGCGGTTTCAATCTGTAAGGGCTTATCCTGCAGCAGGTTAAAAGCTTCAAACTACATTGTTATAGGTGCGTGGTTCGGCGGATTTCAGGCATTAATGCCTACAATCGGGTATTTTTTGGGTTCGGCATTTAAAAAATACATTAATTCTTTTGACCATTGGATAGCCTTTGGGCTTTTAACACTTATCGGAATTAATATGATACGGGAAGCTTTTTCACCCGAAGAAGATGTGTCAGGCAGTTCTTTTGCATTTCTTTCTATGCTTGTATTGGCTGTGGCAACAAGTATAGACGCGCTTGCTGTAGGCGTTACTTTTGCGCTGTTGCCCGATGTTAATATAGTGGCGGCGGTATCGTTTATAGGCGCAACAACATTTATAATTTCGGCAGTAGGTTTAAAAGTCGGCAATATGTTCGGGCTTAGGTACAAAAGCAAAGCGGTTCTTGCAGGCGGCATAATCTTAATACTTATAGGTTTAAAAATACTGTTTGAACATCTCGGAATAATATCTTTTTGACGCTTTTTCTTATTCATTAAGGTTTTATAAATGTTTATTAAACTTATTGACAACGCGGTGATTTTGGTATATTCTTATCTTGTGAATAAGGAAAAATCTTGCGGCTGATTTGCTTTAATATAGATTTCGGGAGTTGCTTGCTCTTATTATGGATACGCTTATAAAATTCAAAAAGTCTATAATGTTTATAATGAAAATTACAATGTCGGTAACGCTGGCGTGTGTTTTCGTTGCATTTTGGCAGAATTATTATGAATCGTCACTGTTCAGTTACAAGGGTAACTATGTTGTAATTATCTTTTACTTTGCCATACTTTTGGTGTTCTTTACCCTTTACGGTGCTTTTAAAATCGGTGTTTCCCGATTGCACGAAATAATCTACAGTTGCGTTTTATCTTTGATTTTTACAAATATTGCAGCATATTTTATCTTGTGCCTTATCGCGCGTGAGATGTTGCCGCTGATGCCTATATTGGCACAAACGGTGGTGCAGTCCTGCATCAGCGCAATGCTTGCATATATGCTTAATACGGTATATTTTAGGCTTTACCGTGCACGGCATATATTGGTTGTGTTTAATAATGACCCGCAAAGTCGAAGCATTATAACCAAGATGAGTCTTATTAAAGAACGCTACAGTATTGACCGCGGCATTTGCGTTGATATGGGGATGGAAAAACTTAAAAAAGAAGTTGACAAATATCAGGCAATATTGATATGCGATATTGACAATAAAATTAAAGAAGAATTGTTGCTTTACTGTTATACAGAGGGTAAGCGGATATATATGCTGCCGTCCGTAAACGATATTATAATCAATAACGCAAATCAAAGCCAGGTGTTTGATACCCCCGTTCTGCTTTCAAGAAATGTCGGGCTTTCAATGGAACAGCTGCTTGTTAAGCGGGTAATGGACATAGCAGTTTCGCTTATAGGTATTATAGTAACTTCACCCATAATGCTTATAGTTTCGCTTGCCATAAAACTGTGTGACGGCGGACCGATTTTATTTAAGCAGAACCGTGTTACAAAGGACGGGCGAATTTTTAATGTTTACAAGTTCAGGTCAATGATAGTTGACGCGGATAAGGACGGTGCCAAAAAAGCCACTGACCATGATGACCGTATTACGCCCGTAGGAAGAATTATAAGACCTTGCCGTATGGACGAGTTGCCGCAGCTTTTTAATATTCTGTTCGGCAGTATGTCGCTTGTAGGTCCGCGCCCGGAGCGTACGCAGAATGTTTTTGAATACAATGCAAAATTCCCCGAGTTTAATCTGCGCCATAAGGTTAAGGGCGGTCTTACCGGTTATGCGCAGGTGTACGGCAAATATAACACTACTCCCGAAGATAAACTTATGATGGATCTTATGTATATTGAGGATTACTCTATACTTAAAGATATAAAATTGCTTATTATGACGCTGAAAATCCTGTTTGTTAAAGAGAGTACCGAAGGATTTTCCGAAGAAAATGCCAAACCGTCAAACTAATTTGAAAACTTTTAAAACAGAGGTATTTATATGAGTATTAAACCGCAAAAAGATGATGATATTTTAGAGAACGAGGAGAAATCTGATTTGTTTGATGAACCCGTTTCATCTGTCGCAACGGATGATTTTTCGCGGGAAGGCGATAACGAAATCCTTGCTGATGATGTGGGCGCCTATGAAAATGACGAATTGGATGAAATAATCGAATCGTCAAAAAAAGGCGGCTCTAAAAAGAAACGCATAATAATTATTTCGTCTGCAGCCGCCGCAGTGCTGATAGTTGCCGGCGTGCTTTTCGGGCTTATTACTATGTGGAGAAACGGTGACGCCGCGGCTCCCGCATTTTTGGATGACAGCAAAATTGTTGATAACGGAAAAATTTTTGACGGTGTTTGGGTAAACGATGTGTCATTCGCAGGACTTACCGAAAAACAGGCGGAGAAAAAACTTGAGGAGATAAAGAATAAATTATCACCCGAAATCGCTCTTACCGTAACTGCAAACGATAAATCCGAAGTTTTAACCGAAGAGAATTTTGATTATACATACAACACCGACGATGTACTTAAATCAATTAAAGAGTATTGCGACAATGTTCGCAAAGGTAAGCAGAAAAAACTTAAAACAAAAAAATTCGAACTTACTAAAACACTTAATGAAGATTCTGTTGACATTGCTATAGAAAATTTGTCGGCAAGTATGAACATCACGCCGATAAATAAAACAGTAACCGGTGTAAACGGCGAGTATTTTTACAGTGAGGGCAGAAAGGGCAGCGAAATCGATAAAGCCGATTTGCGTGCTAAAATAATTGAGTTTTTAAATTCGGGCGAAATTAAAGGGGAAATTGCTGCTAAAGTTAACCCGATTGAACCTATAACCGTAAACGCACAGGACGAAAACGGCGAGGTTGTGCTGCTTTCAACATTCTCAACAACATCAACAAACACCGCCAACGGCAACCATAATATGGCACTTGCGCTTAAAGCCTGCGACGGTTCGGTTATTAAACCGGGACAAGTGTGGTCATTTAACGGCCATACGGGCAACACGAATCTCACCTCACTCGGCTACCGTTCCGCTAAGGTTATTGCAGGAGGAAAATATGTTGAGGGCATAGGCGGCGGAATTTGCCAGGCAAGTACAACAATATATAATGCCGCGCTTTATGCAGGGCTTGATGTTGCCGAACGCCACTATCACTATTGGGCTTCCTCATATGCTAAGGCGGGTTTTGACGCAACAATTGATTACCCCGGACTTGACCTTAAACTTAAAAACTCTTCGCAGTATCCCGTATATATGAAATGCTCAATGTCGGGTAATAAACTTACAGTTTCGATTTTCGGTCACAAACGCACCGATTACGATACAATAAAACTTAATTCCGTAACTACAGAAAGGGTTGAGGGTAACTATTTCCGCGTTGCCGCTACAAGAACCTTTTATAAAAACGGTGCCGTAGTTAAAACCGAAACGCTTACACCGTCAAAATACAGCCTGAAAAAATCGGGCAGCGGCGGCTCAACTCCTGCGCAGCCGACTACGCCGACGCAGCCGGATCCGACTCCGAGCACTCCGAGTACGCCAAGTACACCAAGTACCCCAAGCACCCCCGACCCGACGCCGAGTCAGCCCGAAAATCCCGATACTTCGTCATCAACAGACAGTTCGGGCGAGTCATCCGATAACGGCGGCTCGGCAGAAGAATAAAAGCAGATTATGATCGAGCCGGGAGATGAAAAATCAGATGAGTTTTAAATATGACCTACATGTTCATTCAAAAGAAATGAGTCGTTGCTCAAATTGTGATATTTATACACTTGCAGATGAATACGAACAGGCAGGGTTTGATGGGTTTACGCTTGTAAATCACTTTAACACCGATACGGTCTGTAATATGTTCCCCGATAAAAGTTGGGGCTACCTTACCGAATTGACATATGAAACTTTTTTAAAGTTGAAGGATTACGCAGGCAACCGGTTTAATATCACATTCGGGCTTGAAATTGCTTTTCCGGAATGCCATAACGATTATCTCGTATACGGGCTGACCGAGGAAACGCTTAAGGGACTTGCGGAATTTGCAGGTGAGGAAGGCGTTTTCGGTATGGGACTTGAAAAACTGCACGAATACACTGCGGCAAACGGCGCGCTGCTTATACAGGCCCATCCTTTCAGGTACGATATGTTTGTAAAGAACCCTGAACATATTGACGGGTACGAAATTTACAACGGCAGCACAAGGCATAATTCAAATAACGAAATTGCCGAAATGTGGGCGAAAAAGTACGGTAAACTTAAAACCGCAGGCTCGGACCACCACCGTCCGGGCGATGCTAAAAATGCAGGGATAATCACAACAGAGCCTATAACAGGTCAAAAACAACTTGCCGATGTTATCCGTTCGGGCGACTTCCGATTTATTAAAGAAAAAATTATATATGAAATATGATAAATAAGTTTAATTAATTGTTGACAAACCGAAAAATATAGGGTATAATGCATTGGTAGCGTTAAAAAACGGTATGTGTTTTTAACTGCTGCCGTGTTACGAGGTGTGGCTCAGTTTGGTAGAGCGCTGCGTTCGGGACGCAG
>CAVALG010000069.1:0-14312 GCA_963589585.1 Roseburia sp. AF12-17LB | reverse complement strand
GCCCGACTATGACGATTGGGCGCTTAACGGCGACCTGCTTTTCTGGAACGACCTGTTGGAAAAACCAATCGAGCTTTCGTCAATGGGTATCCGTGTGGACGAAAAATCACTTGTTGAACAATTGAAAAAAGCCGACTGTACCGAAAGGCTTGCTTTCCCGTTCCATAAAGGGATAGAAAGCGGCGAACTTCCGCTTACGATAGGCGGCGGAATAGGGCAGTCGAGAACCTGCCTTGTGCTGCTGCAAAAGATGCATATCGGCGAGGTTCAGTCGTCCGTGTGGGGCGAAGATGTCGTCCGCAAATGCAAAGCCTGCGGTATTGAACTGCTTTGATTTAGATTTTAGACTGCAGACATTAGATATTAGATGTGATTGCAGTAAGATAAAAGATAGACGAAAAATAAAGATTAATGTCTGTTTGCAATTTGACGGTGTGCATAAAACTCTTGCCGCCCTCTGACGAGGGAGGTGGGTTTTGCCCATCGGGCAAAACTCGGAGGGAGAGAAAAAAACTAACGGCAAATGCTGTTTTCCGTCTGTTATCAATCTTAATATAGTAACGGTAGTATTAATAACAGACAGTAAATTGAGATTTCAATTAGCCTTTCTTCTCTCCCTCAAACTAGATTTTAGACATTAGACTTTAGATGTGGGTAACGGTAGTTTTAATAACGGACAGTGAATACATCTATGTTTTACTTTAGCTCTTCTCTCCTTCAGTCAAAAATCGAAGATTTTTGCCAGCTCCCTCGTCAGAGGGAGCCAAGTGGCCTCAGGACAGACGGCAGACGGCAAACGCTGTTTACTATAAGTACGCAGTGGCTCTTGCCTCCACCTGACGGGGGAGGTGGCACGGCGCAGCCGTGACGGAGGGAGAGAAAAAACCAGAGATAAGAACAATTTACCGTATGTTGTAGATCTTAAATACGGCAGCGGTAGTTTTAATAACGGACGCTAATTACATCTATATTTTACTTTAGTTCTTCTCTCCATCAGTCAAAAATCGAAGATTTTTGACTGCGTCTCGGCTGCCGCCTCGGTCGGTGCTTCTGCTGCGCAGAGGTGTCCACCGAACACCCGCACCCTCGTCAGATGGAGCCAAGGAATTTGTGGACAGCGGCAGTTTTGATAATAGACGGTAAAAACATACAGGATTGAAAGAATGATTTTCCGTCTGTTATCAATTTACATTCAACATAGTCTAAAATCTAAAATCCCGAACGGAGTGATATTATTGACTCACATATGCTGCATATGCGGTTACAGGGTGCCGCTTTCAAAAGACTACCCGTTTGACAGCGAGGTTAAAGACCTTTATATGTGCCGCGACTGTAAGGATTATCTTGACCGATTGGAACAGGGCGAGAGTGCCGAACTTTACGAGGTATCAAAAAAATATATTGCGGCGGCGGTAAGTTCAAACGAGCGTATGGACAGCAGGGTGAAACGCTACCTTTGCCGCCTTGCCGGAATTGAGGAAACCGCGGACGAAGAAACAAACAGCACCCCAAAAACCGACGCACCCAAAAAGCGGCTGTAGAGGTGAAAAACTTGAAAAAGAACGATGTTTTTACGGTTGAAATAACCGATATTACGGGCGAAGGCTCCGGCGTATGCCGAATTGACGGCACGGCGGTCTTTGTCCCTTTTTCCGCTATAGGCGACAAATTAAAAATACTTATTGTTAAGGTAAAAAAGAACTATGCCTACGGCAAAATTCTTGAAATACTTTTCCCTGCGCCCACCCGCACGGAAAACGACTGCCCCGTTTTCGGCAAATGCGGCGGCTGCGTGTTCCGCCATATAAATTACGAAGCGGAATTGGAAATTAAACTTTCCGCCGTGCGGAATAATCTGCGCAGAATAGGCGGTGTGAGCGAGGATATTGTTGAAAAAATCAACGCCGCGCCTGACCGCGTATGCGGCTACCGCAACAAAGCGCAGTACCCCGTAACCGAGCAGGACGGCAGGATAACGGCAGGCTTTTTCTCACCGCGCAGCCACAGGGTCAACCCCTGCACCGACTGCGCCCTGCAACCGCCCGAATTTGCCGCAATAACCGAATGTATTTGCGACTTTTTAACCGAAAGGGGCGTTTCCGCTTATAACGAGGTGTTAAAAACGGGGCTTGTGCGCCACATTTACCTGCGCTATGCCGAAATCACGGGCGAAATAATGGTTATTACAGTAATAAACGGGCAATCGCTGCCGCACAGCGCAGAACTTGTAAACAGGCTTAAAAATCTGCTTGGCGGCCGACTTAAAAGTTTCGGGATAAATACCAACACGGCTGATACCAATGTAATTATGGGCGAGGGCTGCACTTTTTTGTACGGCGACCCGTATATTACCGACGAAATTTGCGGCGTGCGCGTGCGCATTTCACCCCATTCGTTTTATCAGGTCAACCGCACTATGGCGGAACGGCTTTACAAAAAAGCCGCCGAATACGCCGCGCCGCAGGGCAAAACAGTGCTTGACCTTTACTGCGGCACAGGCACAATAGGGCTTACAATGGCTAACAAAGCCGAAAAAATAATCGGCGTGGAAATAGTGGCTGACGCGGTGCGCGACGCCGCCGCAAACGCAAAAGCAGGCGGTATAACAAACGCGGAATTTATCTGCGCCGACGCGGCAAGTGCTGCCGCCGATTTAAAACGCCGCGGCATATCCGCCGATACGGTAATTGTTGACCCGCCGCGCAAGGGCTGCTCCCCCGAACTGCTTGCCACGGTAGCAGAAGGCTTTGCGCCCGAACGAATAGTTTATGTTTCCTGCGACAGCGCAACCCTGTCGCGCGATATTAAGATATTAAGCGGCTACGGCTACACCCCCGTAAAAGCCGAAACTTTTGACCTCTTCCCCCGCACCGCACATATAGAGACGGTATGCCTTTTTAGACGTTAGATATTAGATTTTAGACTTTAGACGTGGGTGGCGGCAGCTTTAATAACAGCCGGTAAACAGATATTGCCGTTAGTTTTTTTCTCGCCCAAGCTCGATGTTAGATATTAGATTTTAGACATTAGATGTGGGTGGCGGCAGCTTTAATGGCAGACGGTAAACGGCGATTACCGTCAGTTTTTTCTCTCCCAAGCTAGATGTTAGATATTAGATTTTAGACTTTAGACGTGGTAACGGTAGATTAATAATAGACGGTGAATTGTGATTATGGGTAATTTTTCTCTCCCTCCGGGGTTTGTACATACCGTTAAATTGCGGATAGACAGTAAATTGAGATTAGAATTAGTTTTTCGTGCTTATAGTAAGCATTATTTGCCGTCTGTCTTTTAAGTGCCGTTATCCACAAACCACTTGGCTCCACCTGACGGGGGTGCGGGTGTCCGGTGGACACCTCTGCGAAGCAGAAGCACCGACCGAGGCGGCAGCCGAGACGCTGTCAAAAATCAAAGATTTTTGACTGAGGGAGAGAAAAAAACTAATTGAACGCAGAGTTCATAGTCTATCATTAAAGCTGCCGCCACCCACATCTAATGTCTAGTGTCTAACATCTAGTGTCTAACATCTAATATCTAAAGTCCAACGTCTGAAATCCGGTATGCACCGGTTCAAAAGTTTCCGCTCGCCTGCCCGCCCGCGGCGGAAAACTTCGTTTTCAGACGGCGCAAACCACAAAACGTGGATAGCAGTACTCAAAATGAAGTTGCGCCGCCCCCAAGCGGAACGCTTGGCGCCACGGGCGGGCAGGCGAGCGGAAACGGTAGGCTGACAGCAAGCAGTAAACGGTACTTACCGTTAGTTTCTATTGTCTGCTGTCAATCAATCTTTACCACAGTCTAACACCTAACATCTAAAATCTAAAACAGGAGCGATTTTATGAACATTATAACCATCAGCCGCGAATTCGGCAGCGGCGGCAGAGAACTCGGAAAACGGCTTGCCGACCTTTTGGGATATGATTATTACGACAGTGAAATTATCTCTGCCGTTGCCAAAAAAAGCGGTATGGACCCGGACTATGTGGAACACGCGCTGGGAAACGGCGGCTGGAAAAACCAGGTCATTACCTTTAGGGGGACGCTCGGTTCCGCCGCCTACCTGCAATCCTCAAGGGTTGAACTTTTAGTTGACCAAAAAGAGGTTATAGAGGGCATTGCCAACCTCGGCAAAAACTGCGTTATTGTAGGGCGGAACGCCGATGTTATTTTGCAAAAATACCACCCATTCAACCTGTTTGTATGCGCCTCAAAAGAGGCTAAACTGAAACGGTGCAGGGAGCGTGCGCCCGAGGGCGAAAATCTTACTGATAAAGACCTTTTGCGTAAAATGAAGCAAATCGACAAAATGCGCGCGCAAACACGCGAGATAATTTCGGGTTCGGAGTGGGGGCGCCGCGACGCTTACCACATCACCGTAAACACAACCGATTTGGATATAAAAGAATTAGTGCCGGCGGTTGCCGACTTTGCAATGCGCCTGTTCGGGAGGAAGTAATGAAACAACCGATTCAATTATCGGACCACTTTACCTATAAAAGATTGCTGCGGTTCACCCTGCCGTCTATCGGAATGATGGTTTTCGCCTCGATATACGGCGTGGTGGACGGGCTTTTTGTGTCCAATTTTGCAGGAAAAACGCCCTTTGCGGCAATAAATCTTATAATGCCTTTTCTTATGATTTTATCCACCGTGGGGCTTATGTTCGGCACGGGCGGCTCGGCAATTGTTGCAAAAGCATTCGGCGAGGGGGATAAAGAAAGGGCAAACAGTCGCTTTTCGCTGTTTGTGTATGTTTCCGCCGCGCTGGGGGCGTTGTTTGCGCTGCTTGGGATTATTTTTATCCGTCCCATTGCCTCCGCTTTGGGGGCAAGCGGCGAAATGCTTGAAAACGCCGTGCTGTACGCGCGCATTGTAATGGCGGCACTGCCTTTTAATGTGCTGCAGCTGCTGTTTCAGTCCTTTTGTGTAACGGCGGAACGCCCGAAATTGGGGCTTTCGGTTACGGTTATGTCGGGTCTTACCAATATGATTTTGGACGCGGTGCTGGTAATTCTGCTGCTGCAGGAGTATAAACTTGCAGGCGCGGCTGTAGCTACGGCGCTCAGCCAAACCGTGGGCGGCTTAGTTCCCGTATTTTATTTCGGGCGTAAAAACAGCAGTATTCTGCGGCTTAAAAAATGCCGATTTGACGGCAAAGCCCTTGTTAAAGCCTGCACCAACGGTTCTTCGGAATTTATGAGCAACATTTCAATGAGCCTTGTGGGTATGCTTTACAATATCCAACTGCTTAAATACGCAGGCGAGGACGGCGTTGCCGCTTACGGGGTTATGATGTATGTAAGTATGATATTTTCGGCGGCGTTTTTGGGATATTCTATCGGTACTGCTCCGGTTATCGGGTATCACGACGGCGCAAAAAATCACGCCGAACTTAAAGGTCTTTTAAGAAAAAGCCTTATTATAATCGGCGTGTTCGGGGTTGCTATGGTAATTTCGGCAGAATTGCTGTCTTATCCGCTGGCAAAACTTTTTGTCGGCTACGATGCCGAACTTATGGATATGACCGCCGGTGGATTCCGCATTTTTGCGCTTTCGTTTGTTTTTATGGGCTACGCGATTTACAGTTCGGGATTTTTCACCGCGCTTAACGACGGTTTGACTTCGGCAATAATTTCATTCCTGCGCACCCTTGTTTTCCAGGTTGCCGCCGTGCTTTTGCTGCCGGTGGTTTTAGGGATTGACGGCGTTTGGATATCAATTGTGGTTGCTGAATTTATGGCGGTCGTTTTCTCGGTTTTGTTCCTCGTCACCAAACGAAAAAAATACGGATATTGACGGACGACGAACACCGCTGACCGCAAATACAAGAACTAACGGCAATCACAATTTACCGCTTATTATCAAACCACCGTTACCACGGTCTAACATCTAGATTGTGAGCCAAGGGGTCACGGAACAGACGGCAAACACTGTTAATTATAAGTATGCACAAACCCTTGCCTCCACCTGACGGGGGAGGTGGGTTTTGCCCGTAGGGCAAAACTCGGAGGGAGAGAAAAAACTAATGGTAAGAACTATTTACCGTCTGTTATCAAAACTACCGTTACCCAAATCTAATGTCTAAAGTCTAATGTCTAACATCTAGTTTGAGGGAGAGAAAAATTTATGTTAAGAACGATTTTCCGTCTGTTATCAATCTATCGTTACCACAGTCTAAAATCTAAAGTCTAATATCTAAAATCTAAAAGGGGGAAAATCCGTGATTTTGCTTACTATGTTAGGCGCGCTGATAATAGCCGCTGCCGCAATTTTATTTTTAATCCATAGCGCAGGAAAGTTCAGATTTATTGCAAAACTGTCCCACGGGAAACGCGCGGCAAGGCGCGCCGCCGGCGCAGCGCTTGTATTGCTGCCGCTTGTTTTAATCGGCGTTTTGTGGGGGCTTACCAACGCCGTTATAGTTATGCTGCACCTTGCGGTATTTTGGGCGTTTTCGGAACTTGTTATGTACCTTGTGCGGCGAATTGGGAAGCGCGATTTCCGCCGTTATTACGCAGGCGCGGCGGCAGTCATTATCACGGTTGTTTACCTCGGCGTCGGGTGGGTTCAGGCACACCGCGTTTGGCGCACCGATTACACCGTGAAAACCCAAAAAAGCGTAGGTACACTGCGTGTTGCGCTGCTTGCCGATTCACACATCGGCACAACATTTGACGGAAAAGGGCTTGCCGAGCACATAACCGAGATAAACCGCCAAAAGCCCGATGTGGTTGTAATTGCGGGCGATTTTGTTGACGAAAGCACCTCAAAAACCGATATGCAGGACGCTTGCCACGCACTGAAAAATCTTAACGCCCCGTTCGGGACATATTTCGTGTTCGGAAATCACGATAAAGGAAAATATTCAAACGGCAGCCGCGGATATGACGGCGACGACCTAATAAAAGAACTGGAAAAGAACAGCGTTGCCGTGCTGCAGGACGAAAATGTTTTAATTGACGACCGATTTTATATTATCGGGCGGCAGGACGCGTCCGAAGAACTTGACTTCGGCGGCAGCCGCGCAAAAATCGGCGACCTTACGCGCGGTTTGGATGATGATAAATTTTCGATAGTGCTTGACCACCAGCCGCACGACTACACGGCGGAATCCGCCGCAGGGGTGGATTTGGTGCTTTCGGGCCATACGCACGGCGGACAGATGATTCCGCTTGTGCAGCTTATTAGGTGGTTTCATTTGGGCGGCGACGATAATGTATACGGCGCCGAGCACCGCAAAAACACCGATTTTTTTGTCACTTCGGGAATTTCCGATTGGGCGATTAAGTTCAAAACAGGCTGCCGCTCGGAATATGTTATTGTAGATATAAAGGACAAATAATAAAAATTGACAAGTTTCACCTTTTTGTGTATAATTAAATCAGCATTTACTTAATAAAAATTACGGAGGAATAGTTATGTTTTGTAAAAATTGCGGAAAAGAAATTGAAAACGGCGCGGCATTTTGCGGCGAATGCGGAACACAAGTTCAACCTGTCGGCGACCCGATAGGCGCAGCGCCCGAAATCCCGATTTCGGGTCAATCTGCAGCCGAGCCCACACTGTCGGCAGAGCCTGTTCAGCCTGCTGCACAACAGTCCGAAACCCCTGTATACACAGCACCTGCGCAGCCCCCAGTTCAGCCTGCCGCACAGCAACAACCGTTTTACGCCGCTCAGCCCGCTTTCGGCGCGCCTGCAGCCGCCAAAAAGCCCGTTTATAAACAGTGGTGGTTTTACACCGCAATTGCCGCAGCGGTAGCGGTAGTTGTTGCCGTAGTAATTATATTTTTATCGGCAAGCAGCCCTGCAGGCACCTGGAAGGTACGCGATTTTGAAATAAACGGTCAAAAATTCACCATATCCGAAATTGAAAAGTTAGCAGCCACAGGTCTGAGCGACGAACTTGACGCCGACTCTGTAAACATTTTAAAAGATATGCGGCTTGAACTTAAAAGCGACGGTAAAGCTTATTTGACATCGGGCGATAATGAGGAAACGATGGATTGGGAAGAAACCGACGACGGCGTAAAGATTGACGAGATTGAGTGCAAAATAGACGACGGCGTTATGTGCCTTGAAGAAAGTTACAGCGGATTGAAAATCTATTTTGAAAAAGACTGATAAATTTAAAAACAAAAAACGGTTGACAGCTATGTTTCGGGCTGCCGGCCGTTTTTTAATCGCTTTATATAATATTTTGCTTTCGCGCCTGCATATAATTTACAAAGTAAAAAAATTTTCGCCGGTGACGAAAGGAAATGATATTAAAATGAACAACTATTATCCCGAAGGATTTTTACTGACAACCCTTAAAAACAAATCTGCGCTTAAAAACATATCCGCATTGCAGGACGCCTGCGAAAAAGGTGATGTTTTGGAGGCAAATGCCTTTGTGTGTGACCGCGACCACAATTTAATTGTCAACCTCGGCTGTATGCGCGGCATTATACCGCGTGACGAGGGTGCAATCGGCATATCCGAAGGTGAGGTGCGCGATATTGCGCTTATTTCCCGTGTAGGCAAGCCCATAAGTTTTACGGTTGACGAGATACGAACCGACGGTTCGGGCGTGCCGTTTGCAATGCTCTCGCGCCGGCGCGCGCAGGAAAAGTGCCGAAAAGAATACATATGCTCGCTTGTCCCGGGCGACATCATAACCGCGCGTGTGACCCACCTTGAAAGTTTTGGCGCATTTTGCGATATCGGGTGCGGCATAGCGGCGCTTTTGCCGATTGATTCAATCTCCGTTTCGCGTATATCCCACCCGTCCGACAGATTTTCCTGCGGTTCGGTAATAAAAGCGGCGATAAAAACAATTGACGAGCGCGGCAGAATTACACTCACCCTTAAAGAGCTGCTTGGCACTTGGGAGGAAAACGCGGCGGCGTTTTCACAGGGCGAAACGGTAGGCGGAATTATCCGCTCGGTTGAAGATTACGGCGTGTTTATAGAACTCTCTCCCAACTTAGCAGGGCTTGCCGAGCCGCGCAGCGGAGTTACCGCAGGGCAGGGCGTAGGCGTGTACATAAAAAGTCTGCTGCCGCAAAAAATGAAGGTCAAACTGATAATTGTTGACGCATTTGACCGCTGCGAATCGCCGCAGCCGCTTAAGTATTATGTAAACGGCGACCATATCGACCGCTGGCGCTATTCGCCCGACTGCTCCGAACGCGTTATTGAAACGGTGTTTTAATTTAGACTTTAGATGTTAGACACTAGATATTAGATGTGGGTAGCGGTAGTTTTAATAATAGACAGTAGATATTAGATGTGGGTAACGGTACTTTGATAACAGACGGTAAATGTTGCTTACAGTTAGCCTTTTTCTCTCACCCAAGCTAGATGTTAGACATTAGATTTTAGACATTAGATGTGGGATACTAGACTTTAGATATTAGATTTTAGATATTAGATGTGGGTAACGGTGGTTTTGATAACAGAGAGTAAATTGAGATTTCAGTAGCTTTTTTCTCTCCCTCAGGCAAAAATCTTTGATTTTTGCCTGCGTCTCGGCTGCTGCCTCGGTCGGTGCTTCTGCTTTGCAGAGGTGTCCGGTGGACACCTCTGCAAAGCAGAAACCCTTGCCTCCCTCTGACGAGGGAGGTGGCACGGCGCAGTCGTGACGGAGGGAGAGAAGAACTGACGGTAATCACAGTTTATCGTCTATTATCAAACTACCGTTACCATAGTCTAACATCTAAAATCTAATGTCTAACATCTAGAACGAGGGAGCCAAGAGACCTCAGAACAGACGGCAGACGCTGTTAATTATAGGCATACAGAAACCCTTGCCTCCCTATGACGAGGGAGGTGGGTTTTGCCCGTAGGGTAAAACCCGGAGGGAGAGAAAGAGCCGGCGATAAGAACAGCTTGCCATCTGTCATTAAACCAACCGCCGCACTTCCGCGGTCTGCGACTGCCGCCGCAAACCACTTCCGCGCGGCTGTCTTAATATTTATCGTCTGCTATCAATCTACCGTTACCGCATTCTAACATCTAAAATCTAATATCTAACATCTAGCACACCGCACCTGCCATAAAGCGGCAGGCGCGGTATACTGTTTATATTTGTGTAATTTACGCTGTAACCGAAAGTTTGTCTGCGATTTTCAGATTTTATTCGCCCAGCATATCCTTTACAATTTCGCTGTAAAGCCCGTCAATTACCGTAAAATCCACAGCGTCCGAATACAGTTTTTCAAGTTCATCGTGCAGTTGTTTGCACCTTTTCATAACATCGATTGCGGCATTTTCAAGTTCTGCCGCCGTGCGGAAACTGAAATTTATGCGTTCTTTTGCCGTTTCTTCGCCCTTTAAAAATCGCTTTGCGTGTATTTGACGGGTGCAGCCCGTTACAGTATCGCGCGTTCCCGTAATAACGGCAACCCCTGCCTGCGGAATTATAATGTGCCTTAAAAGTGTGTCGGGAATTAAGGGGTCGGGGCAAATTATAAAATCGTACCCGTTTTGTTTTGCGGCGGCGGCTATACCCTTTATAACCGCGTCGGCAGCCGCACCGCGGCGGTCATCTATTACGGTTATGTCACTTACAAGGTGCGAGGGTGCGTCGCCGTAGAATATTTTGCCCTTGCAGGTCACCCCCTCCAAAAACACGGTTGTCTCCCTGCCCGTACCGTCTGTTTTCGGCAGGTGTTTACGCGCAAAATTACGGCAGAATGCCGCTGTTTTTTCGCCGTCAACGGCGGATTGCAAAATCGGCAAAACCGATTTTTTAAGCGCGGCGGCTGCCGCCGTATAACGGTATACGAGCCGATAATTTTCGGATACAGCTCTGTTGGTTTTTATGATTTCGTTTCTGCGGCGGCGCAGTTTTGGGTAATCGAACGCGTCGCCGAAATTCACTATGCGCTCAACACCGCCTATGTTCTCGCCCTCTACTATGTGCGGCGCCGTGCCGTCCATTATCACGGCGGATACTTCGGGTATTATAACCGCGTCAAGCGAATCGGGGTCGCCCGTGCAGGGGCTTATTATCGGGCTAAAACCGCGGTTTGCCGCCTCTGCGGCGATTTTTTTCATAAAAGTCGATTTACCCGTTCCCGGTCCGCCTTTAATTATGTGCGCGGTCCAGCCGCTGTCTCCGTTATATACCGAACCGAATTTTGAAATAAAACCGCTGCCCGAATTGCAGCCTAAAAACACCTGCGGAAGTAAAGTTATATCTGCCATATTCCCACCTCAGAAAAAAATAATTTGTCTGCTTTAATAGTATTATTTCCCGATTTTCGCCGTAAAGGCGGCAATTTTTAAATCTTTTTAAATTTATAATCTACGCTATATTTTATTCCGCCTTCAGCCACTGTGACACAAAAAGACGAGAAAACCGCCGTCAGCCCGCAAATTTTAATGCGGAATTAAAATATAACGGCGGTTTTGATAACAGGCGGCAAGCGATGCTTCCTTCAAATTTTTAAACAGCTGCGATTGCAAAAAAGTCCGCCCCCTAAAAAGCCCGACCGCGGCGGAAAACTCCGTTTTCGGACGGCGCATAACGCAGCAACGCAATAACAGCGCACCACCTGCAAATGCGCCGTCACCAAGCGAACGCTTGGCGCCGCGGTCGGGCTTTTTAGGGGGCGGACAGTGGCAGCGAAACCGCATTTTACTATTCTTACGCTTTTTTATACTTGATGATAGACGACTGACTGAAACCGTAGCCGGCGTTTAGGCGAGCCGCGCGGAAGTGGTTTGAGGCATACTAGATGTTAGATATTAGATTTTAGATGTTAGACTGCGGTAACGGTAGATTGATAACAGACGGTAAATTGTTATTACCATTGGTTTTTCTCTCCCTCCGTCACGGCTGCGCCGTGCCACCTCCCTCGTCAGAGGGAGGCAAGGGGTTCTGCTTCGTGTCAGGTGTCCATCGGACACCCACACCCCGTCAGGTGGAGGCAAGGGCTTGTGCATACCATAGAATTGCGGATAGACGGTAAATTGAGATTAGCTTTAGTTTTTTGTACTTACAGTAAGAATTATCTGCCGTCCGTCCTTAGGCTGCCGTTACTATCAATCTTCTTGGCTCCTCCTGACGGGGGTGCGGGTGTCCGGTGGACACCTGACGCGCAGCAGAAGCACCGACCGAGGCGGCAGCCGAGACGGTGGCACGGCGCAGCCGTGACGGAGGGAGAGAAAAAGCCAACGACAAATGCTATTTCCCGTATGTTGTTAATCTTAAATATAGTTAAGGAAGTTTTAATAACAGACGATAAATTGAGATTTCATTTAGCTTTCTTCTCTCCCTCAGTCAAAAATCGAAGATTTTTGACAGCTCCCTCGTCAGAGGGAGCCAAGAGATTGCGGGTAACGGCGGCTTGTGCGCCGACGGTATTCCTTAAACCCTTGCCATTCTAGATGTTAGACGTTAGACATTAGATATTAGATTTGGGTTACTGTAGTTTGAGTGCTGACGGTAAGTACAAACCCTTGCCTCCACCTGACGGGGGAGGTGTCGAGGCAAAGCCTCGACGGAGGGGGAGAGACAGGTTTAGGTGTTAGACTGTAGACTGTAGATGTTAGAAGTGGTGGGCGATAGCTTGGTGGACAGACATTAATCTGTTCTTACAGCAGGCTTTCTCTCTCCCTCTGTCAAAACTTCGTTTTGACATCTCCCTCGTCAGAGGGCGACAAGAGATTGTGCTTACCGTCAGCGCTCAAACTACCGTCACCCTTGTCTAATGTCTACTGTCTAGCGTCTAGCGTCTAGGATCAAACATCTAACTTGCCGTCCGCCAGTTAATACAAAGAAAACCAACGGTACCAACAAACTCTTGCCTCCACCTGACGGGGTGCGGGTGTCCGGTGGACACCTCTGCGAAGCAGAAGCACCGACCGAGGCGGCAGCCGAGACGGTGGGTTTTGCCCGTAGGGCAAAACTCGGAGGGAGAGAAAAAGTCAGCGGTAAGAACTATTTGTCGTTTATTATTAATCTTAAATATGCAATTATACTTTAATAATAGACAGTAATTGCAACTCTGTTTTACCTTGGCTCTTCTCTCCCTCAGTCAAAAATCTTCGATTTTTGACAGCTCCCTCGTCAGAGGGAGCCAAGACGGTTCCGGGACAGACAGCAGCCTACCGCCTATTATAAAACTATCGTTACCACAGTCTAACATCTAAAATCTAGCGTCTAACATCTAGATTGAGTGAGCCAAGACGGTTCCGGGACAGACAGCAGCCTACCGTATATTATAAAACTACCGTTGCCACAGTCTAACATCTAAAATCTAGCGTCTAACATCTAGAACAAGGGAGTCAAGAGGTTCAGCATAACGACATCCCTGCAAGCAGACAGCAAAAAGCTTTTACTGTAAGTACAAAAAACCAATGCTAATCTCAATTTACCGTCCATCCGCAATTTGACGGTATGCACAAACCCCTTGCCTCCATCTGACGGGGGTGCGGGTGTCCGGTGGACACCTCTGCGAAGCAGAAGCACCGACCGAGGCGGCAGCCGAGACGCTGTCAAAAATCTTTGATTTTTGACTGAGGGAGAGAAAAAACTAACTGAAATCTTGATTTACTGTCTATTATTAAAACTACCGCTACCCTCATCTAATATCTAGTGTCTAACATCTAAAGTCTATTACCCTATCCGCGCCTGGAATTTATCAATTGCCCTGCCGGCTATGCCTGCGTAGCCGTTCGCATCGGAATTGTTGTACCCCTCAACTTCGGGCAAATAGTTTCCCGACCCAACACACTCGGCGCGGTAGACGGCGCTTTTGCCGACTGCGGAAACCTGTATCATATCAATGTTAAGACCGTAAATTCCTGCGTAGTCTTCGTAATTTTTCACCCACGGCAGCCATTGCGGACGGTATTTCCTGCCCCCTATTTTTCCGCCGGTTATATGGGCGCGGTACTTGATATCACCCTGTGAAAGCCGCATTTTAAGCGCTTGTATAGGCTGACCCTTAAGCCCTGCGTAATCGTTATGATTTTTTACTTCCGGCAGCCATCTTCCGCCGGCATAAACCGCATAGTAAACATCTGTACCGACTGTCGGCTGCGGTACAGGCGTGGGTTCAGGCTGCGGCACGGGTTTAACCTCGCCGCCCTCATACGGGTCACGGAACCCAATCCCAAAATACTCGCAAAAGCCTTTTGCGGTCTGCCTTGCAACATTGCGCATATTATTATGGAACCAAGTATCGTCTTCAAGGTTATCGTGGAAAATGTGTTCCTCATAGTATGCCGTCGCATTTGTAGAACTCAATTCGGCAAGGTCGTCCCTGCGTTTTAATGTAATTTCGTAAGGGTAAATCTCTTTTCTTTTTGCGGTAAGGA
>CAVALG010000068.1:0-3870 GCA_963589585.1 Roseburia sp. AF12-17LB | reverse complement strand
TTTTCTGCCTGTAACTTCGGCAGATGCTTTCCAGTGCGGTTTGCTGCTGTCAAAAGCAGAAACAGTCGCCGGAAGGATCATTGCGAAACAAAGAATTGCAGCAATGATGACTGAAATAATTCTTTTTTTCATTGGGTTTTCCTCCGTTTTTTTAAAAAGTTTTTTGTTTTGTAAGCTAATACCGTAGCCTAACAACACCTGTATTATAGCACAAGGTTTTAAGCATTGCAACACCTTTTTTATAAAAAATGCCGATTTTTAGGCAAAATTTAATTGGTAAATAATTGATTTGTGAGTGTTGTACAAAGTGTTTTTTCGTATTTGTAGCATATGCACAAATGGATATTATTGCAAAACACATTTTATTCAAATACAATTGCAAGTAACATCGACAAATGCCAACTATTGTATTTATTTTGGGAATTATTTGTGGTATAATACAATAAATTTAAGAGGTGAACCCTAAAAAATGACTGATAAAATTGCAGGCAGCAACGAAGCGGAGAAGAATTATTTGGAAAATCTTCCGCCGACTGATGATATAAAATTTACAAAAACCGAATTTATTATTTTGGGAATATGTGCGCTGATTATTGCGCTTATGATACTTATATATCAGTTTATTCCTCAAAAAAGCACGCCTGCCGTTAAATATGAGAACACACAGCCAGAGCAAGCAAGTGAACCCGATAATTACAGCCTTCAAAACAGCATATTTTAATAGATTTTCGCCACCTGTTCCGAGATGTTTTTAAACATTTCCGAGCAGGTTGTTTTTTGTACATCGCAGTCTTCCGACATTATTGCAACGGTGAAAGTTTTGCCGCCTGCCGTAAAAAAGCCGCAAAACCACCCGTTGTTTTTCTCTCTGCCGTCCTGTTTTTGACCTGTCTGCGCGGTGGCGGTTTTTCCGCCCGAGATTACTTTTTCGCTGTATGCGGCACGCCCCGTTCCGCTTTGCAGGGCGGATATGAGGAAGCCTTTTAAAATTTCTGCTGTTTGGGCGCTCATAACATATGCTGTACGGCTGTCATTCGGAAGAGATTCAAACCCGTCTGCATTTAATTTGCCCTTAACTACATAAGGCGAAACCGACTTTCCGCCGTTAAGCACCGCGCCGTAAACCGCTGCTATAGCCGCAGGTGAAGCGGATAAGGTGCCCTGCCCTATTGCGAAGTTGCAAAGAGCAGGCCGCGAACGCTCCAGCGTACTCAGCGGCGGCAGAAGCGCAGGCGGCACAGATATGCCTGTGCAGATATTCTGTTCACCTGCCAGGCCGCAGTTTTGCGTGGTCTTTAATATTGCGGCAGCCCCGGTTTGCATTGCAAGTTGATAAAAATAGCAGTTGCAGGATTCAGCTATTGCGGTTTGCATATTTATTACGCCGTGGCCGTCCTTTTTATGACAATACAGTTTTACTCCATCTACGGTCAAACTGCCCGAACATTCAAAGCATATATCGGGTGAAATACCGCTTTCGATTGCGGCGGCAGCTGTTACTATTTTAAAAGCCGAGCCTACGCTGTAATCGGTCAGCGCCCGATTAAGAAACGGAGAACCCGATTCCGAAAGACTTTTTTCGGGTGAGTTCGGGTCAAACGACGGTGTGCTTGCCATTGCTTTAATTTCGCCGTTTGTTTCCATAACCACGGCAGCGCCTGCCGATACCTTTTTAAGTTCGTTTTCAACCGCTTTTTGAATATTTGCGTTAATGGTTAAAACAATGTCCGAAATATCATCACGCGGTGTAACAAGCCGCGGCTGAACACCCAAAGCGTCACCCGTTGCCGAAACGCTTACGGAAACGCTTGCGGATTTGCCGTTATAAAGTACGGAATCAAGCCCCGCCTCAATTCCTGAAACACCGTGCCCCTCGCCGTTTATATATCCTATAAGGTGTGCTGCCGGGCAGGACTGTGAATACCGCTTAGGCACATCAAGCGAAAATGCACCGGGGACATTGCCGCTGTCGCGCCGACTAACCGCAGGTTTTTTAGAGCGCAAGCGTTCAAGCACCGCCGATTTTTCAGCCCCTTTAAGCAGAGTTCCTGCGGCGGTTACACCCTTTTCATTAGGCAGAAAGACCGTAATGCGCTCGTTTTCGGCACCCGTAAGCGGCTGCATATTTTCGTCAAATATATTACCCCTTTCGGGGTACAAATCAAGTTTTACCGACGATTGGCTTGCGGCGGATGCCGCCAGTTTTCGGTCGGTCGCAACGGTAAACACGCGCGCTATACAAACAGCGGCACCGAGCAGCAAAAACAGGAACGCCGCTGCGGTTCGCACGCCAATATTCTTATAATGTTCACGCATAAAGCAAGCCCCCTTACAGAAAAAGTTTAGGCTGTAAGCGGGCTTTTTAATCAAAATAACATTAAAATTGCGGCGCTACGGCAAAAATCACCCGTTTTTCATTCGCAGCAAAGAGCCTGCCGGCACTGGGCGTTCGCAAGGAATTTTAATTTTCATCATCGGGTGCGGTGCGGACACTATCTCGTTCTCCTCCCCGTCAAGCAGCGGATCCGCCGTTATTAAAAACGGGGCGGAATGGGGCGACAGACAATCAAGCGTTTGACCCTTTAAAAATTTATTTTTAAGCGTAGCGGTTATAATTCCGTTTTCCCAACCGTCAACAACCGCCGCTACCGAGTAATCACGGTTATAGCCTGCGGATTTATAATTCTGTGAATTTTCGGGTCTGCCGAAATAAAATCCGGTTGAATAATTACGGTGGCTGATTTTATCAAGTTCTTCGGTTACCCAGGCAGGCAGAGGCGCGTTCGGGTCTTTTAAATACGCATCGATTGCGCCGCGGTAGGCGTTTGTCGCAACTGCCACATAATAATGCGATTTTGCGCGCCCCTCGATTTTAAAACTGTAGACCCCGGCTTCCGCCAAATCTTTTATATGCTCCGCCATACACAGGTCGTCCGCATTTAATATATATGTTCCCTTATCGGTTTCGGTAATGTCAAAATGCTGACCCTGCCGATTTTCTTCCACGAGCGAATAACTCCAGCGGCAGCACTGAGCGCAGTCGCCGCGGTTAGCGTCACGCCCCGTCATATAAGACGAAAGCAGACAGCGTGCCGAAAAAGACACGCACATTGCGCCGTGAACAAACGCTTCAATAGCCAATTCTTTTGGGGTTTTTGCCCTTATTTCGGCTATTTCCTCCACCGAAAGTTCGCGCGCGACAACTATCCTGTCGGCGCCCATATTGTAAAACGCCCGTGCGGTTTCGTAATTGGTTATGCCGGATTGAACCGAGATGTGCAGTTCCTGCTTTGGGGCATATTTTTTAGCAAGCTGCATAGTGCCGAAATCCGAAACTATTACGCCGTCGGCTCCTGCGTCGGCAATCTGTTCTAAAAACGCGGGGCAACGTGCCATTTCTTCATTATGCGGTATTGTGTTACAGGCAACAAACACCTTTGCGCCGTTTTTGTGCGCATATTCGATTCCGCTGCGCATATCCTGTTCGCCGAAATTGGTTGCGGCGGTGCGCATACCAAACTCCTCGCCTGCTATATACACGGCATCGGCACCGTAATCCACGGCAGCTTTAAGGCGCGTAAGGTCGCCTGCAGGCGACAGTAATTCAAGTGATTTATTATTCATTTCAGCCTATCCATTTCCCTTGCTGTTTAAGTTTGGCTATAGTTGAATTGTGACCCGACAGCGTATCGTTATAATAAAAATTAAAATCGCTGTCGGTTACGAAATAGCAGGCGGTAAAGCCTTTTGTGGGGTTGATTGCCGCGTCAACCGACTGCGTACTTGGGGAGCAAAGCGGGCCGGGCGGCAAGCCCTCTGTTTTTCTGGTATTATAACGGTCGCCGTGGCCGTAATTCATAGTCGGGTCGG
>CAVALG010000067.1:0-4161 GCA_963589585.1 Roseburia sp. AF12-17LB | reverse complement strand
AGCACACAATCTGCAAATGCACCGTCGCCAAGCGTTCCGCTTGGGGCGGCGGACGGGCTTTTTAGGGGCGGACGGTATTCAGCGCATACGGCAGCCCGTTTAATGAAAAAACCAACGGTAATAACAATTTACCGTCTATCATCAACCTACCCTTACCATAGTCTAATATCTAAAGTCTAAAATCTAATGTCTAATTTGTGTTATTTAATAACGAATTTGTATTCCAAAATTTATGCATTATGATAAAAAAATGATTTTAAATGTACAGTTTACATAAATTAAAAAGCGCATAATTGTGCAAATGCAACATTTTTGCAAGATTTGCAATCTTTTGGGCTTAAAAATAACAATAATTGCACTGTCTTTTTGTACAGTCTTTGTGATATAATTTCTCTGTAAATTGGTGAAGTTCCCTAATTGCGCGGTTATATCGGCTTTTTACGGGGGCTTGCCTTTATAATCATTTACTCTGAAGGAGGAAATCAACTATGGCAAAAACAAACGCCAGACGCATATTAAGTATACTTTTGTGCGTCGCAATGGTCGCTTCTTTGTTTACCGTGTCATTCACCGCGTCGGCGGCTGAAACCGGTGTATCCCAAGAAGGCGACAACATTTACTATGATTGGGATTTTACCGATCCTAATGCAGGTAAAGATTACTTTGAGGAAACCAAAGATTATTCTTACCGCATAAGCACATCGGCAAATCCGGCGGATTCTATCTTCCATTATAATGAAGATTTGTCTGCTTATGAAATATCATCCGATGCTAACAGCGATCAAACTCGCGGTGTTATCCTTAATACTCCCAAAGGTATGCTTCCTACGGGTATGACTATTGAAACTGCGGGTGCTTCCGACTATTGGAGTTTTCAGCCCCACGCAACTGCCATAATAGCCGAGGATGAAAGCGGATACTACGCTATAAAGGGAAGAATGGCTGAGTACAACGGCGGCGAATTGATTTATCACCTTTACTATTTCAAGAAAGTGTTTGATAAAAACGGCAATTTGTCTTACGTTTGGAAAGAAATTGATGTAAATAAACACCTTGATATACAATATGTTAACGGTGTAGAAACCTCCTTGACAGGTGACGATAAGAACAGGGTATACAAACTTTCAGACGGAGCTTTGAATTTCCCGAACACCCTCGAAGGAAAAGACTACAGCGGTTTTTACTGGAAATATAATATCAAGGTTGTTGACGAAACGGATATTAAGGTTGTAATAACCGCCACCTGCGGCGACTATGAGTTTGTTTCCGAAGAAATAACCCTTAGTTATCAATCTTTGGTAGACGACGCTGTTTTCGGACCTAAATTTGCGAATATGGGCGCAAGTGTAACGCATGCAAAATTCGTTCCTGCTCTTGGCTTTACCAATACACAAGGCGGAAGAGCCCAGGGATTCGGTGAGAATAAGGGCGGTCAGATCTATTCTGTTCACGCGTCTTTCACAACAACCGAGAGATGTTTCCACGAAGATACCGAGGTAGGAGATGCGGTTGCCGCTACTTGCGAAGATGAAGGTTATTCGGGCGATACATACTGCCTTGATTGTGGTAAAAAGATTGCTGATGGCGTCGTTTTGTCGGCACTCGGCCACGATTTTGATGTAACAAGAGAAGAACCCGATGTAGGTAAAGAGGGTCTTATTACCTACACCTGCAAACGCTGCGGATATGTAAAAACCGAAACAATCCCGGCACTTGAATCTTTCACAGTTACTTTCTTGAATGACGACGGCGATGTTTTCCACGAAGAAGATGTAGCAGAGGGTCATTCTGCCGTCGGCCCCGATACAGTACCCGAATCAAACGAGGGTTGGACATTTATCGGTTGGGATACCGACTACAGCAAGGTTCTTTCGGACCTTACAATTAAACCGGTGTTCTACGATACCGAGGCTGAAGTAAAATCATATGAATTTGACTTTACAAGCCCCGATAACGCAAAATCCGATTTGGTTAAATTTAAATATTTAACAAAAACAACTTCGGGTAACGCAACCGACTATATCGACGAAGAACTCGGCGGTATGGTTATTCCGTTTAAATCACAGTGGGGTCACGGAGCTTCTGTTCTTTGGAATGCGAAGGACAGTTCAATGAAGTCATTTACCCTTAAGGGTTCGGCTCCCGATGCATATTGGAACTCAACCCATACTCCCGGTGTTGTATTTGCTGCCGATGAAGACGGCGTATTTGCTTACAAAATTGAAGCGGGCGAATATAACGGCTTTACAAGAAGAGTATATTACCTGCCCTATAACAACCAAAAGACAGGATTTTCCGGCGCTTGGTCACTGATGCTTAGAGATGTACGCAACTCAACAATCGTTGCTGTTGACGGAACTGAACTTGAAAGCCCGATGACCGATATACAAAAAGCCGCGCTTGCCGCAGGTTTTGATATTGATGTAAAAACCGCTAATCAGAACCAGAGATATTTCACCTATGAATATACCGGTGATGTACAGGGCGACGAAATTCATATCAATACTACTGCCGTATATGACGACGGTGACATTCAGGTAACCTTCACAATGCAAGAAGAAGTTTTCAGTCTGCAAGACTTTATCGACAACGCTGAAAACTATGCAAACGGCAACAACGCCGACCTTAACTTCTACAACGCTATGAACCGTGAAGAAAACCCGATGAAACACGAGGAATTTGATTGGACCTTCGGTCTTTACGATTATGCAGGTAATAACCCTGCAGGTTTCGGCACAACAGGCAACTGCCTTATTACCTATGTAAGTGTTGATTATGTGAACTATCCGGAGGATCCGGAGCTCTGTAAACATGACCCGAGAAGCCGCACAACCGACGGTTATAAACCCGCAAGCTGCGGTGTGCCCGGTTACACAGGCGAAGTTGTTTGCGGATACTGCGGTAAAGTCTTTGAAGAAGGCTCCGAAATTCCGGCACTTGACCATAACTTTGTTATAACCGAAGTTATTGATCCTACATCGGATAAAGAGGGACAGATTACCTACACCTGCACTAACTGCGGTGAAACAAAAACAGAAACTATCCCGATAAGAAATCTTACCTACACTTCTTACAAATGGGATTTCTCAGACAGAGAAAATGCCGATGATAACATTGCCGATATGCGTGCGGTTTCTACTACCTACGCTTGGTGGGCTGTCTGGAACGATGACGATTACAACGGCATCCACGAAGGCGAACAGAGAAACTTCGGTCACGGCTATGACGCTGACCGCGGCGTATACTATATGAAGCAAGACGGTCTTAAGGCACTTAATATTATGTCATTTGCCAACCCCGACGGTTACGAGGCAAACAAACTTGTAGCAGAGGGCGGCACATATGACGCCGATACCGCTATAAACAACAACTTTGCCGTAGTTATCGGTAAAGATACAAACGGTGTTTATGTTTACTATGTATATGTAGATAACAGCAAGAACATCTGCCGTGAACTCAGATATGTTGAGTTTATGATTTATGACGGTAAGGAAGCCGGCGTACAGTCGCCGATTGACGCACCGGATTATTGCCCGGTTTTAACAAGCCTTTGCTCAAATATGGCTGAACAGTCAAGTGATGCATATGTTGCAGCTTACCTCGATGGCTCAACAGCTGCCGACGCGGTTTCAAATGTAAACGCTCAGTTCCCGCTGTTCATCAGAAATAAAGGCGCATTCAAATATAAATACACCGTAAATGTAAGTTATCTCGGTACAATTTCTGTCAATTGCGAAATCACTTATGATGACGGTACTTCAAACTATAAGTGGACCACACTTACAGAAACATTTGATATTAAATCTTTTGCTAAACTTGCAGAAGGCAGTAACGATTTCGGCAACTTTAATAAAGTTGAGCATAACGAAACCGAGGCTTCTTTCGGTATCGCTATGATGTGCCCCGGCGTTGCTAACCAGATTTATCACTGCGGCGTATACGGCGTAACCGCTCAGTACGCTAAAGAAACCTCTTGCGACCATTCAAACGGTACAAAGAAGGTTGGTGTTAAGGAAGCAACCTGCACCGAAAACGGTTACACAGGCGACGGTGTTTGCGTTGATTGCGGCGCAATAATCGAAAAAGGCACAACAATTGCTGCCAAAGGCCATGTAAAATCGGGCGAAGCAAAAGAAACAGTAGCAGCAACCTGCAAAGATG
>CAVALG010000066.1:0-12056 GCA_963589585.1 Roseburia sp. AF12-17LB | reverse complement strand
GAATTATATTGAACAGAAAGAGGACATAATGTGAAAAACATACAGCCAACCGTTGCCGAATGTGAAAATTTATCGGGCGTGTACACGGTTACTATAAATAACATTCGCCGCCATAAGCATTACGCGCGGATAGTAGGCGAGATTTTGCACCATTTTTTGACCGACGGCGAACTGTTTTTCAGCCTTTTCAGAACGGACGGTTTGAATATCACTTCCGCACAGGAAAAAGAATTGCAAAGGCAAATACCGCAATTTTTTAAAGAAAATGGCAGCCTTATACGGATAAATGAATATCTTTCAACCGCAACGGCGGCAATAAGCGACAGAGTGTATGATTTTATTCCGTCAATTTTTGATTATTATCTTGAAACAACGGTGTTTAAACCAAAGTTGAGCATTCGGGAGTTTGGCGCTTACTGTTCCGACTACCTTAATCACAGTTTGTGTGATATTATCCTTAAAGACTTTGCGGATATATTGTTTTTTTACTTTGACAGCGGCGATTTTTCAATTTGTTTTAATCCGCAAAAATGCGCTCCCACAGAGGTGCGTAATACAATAAACGGAATTTTATTCGCCTAAACCTTCTTGTGTTTTAAAACACCTTTTTCGTGTATTTTATGGGGGTGATTCAAATGAAAAAACTTTTCAATTGCTTTTGCTTGATGGTATGTCTGACTTTAGTATTTGTACTTTTTACAAGTTGTTATAAAAATCCGATTACAACTAAATATTTTCCGACCGAACAAGCAGGAACTGAATGGGCAACGAAGGGCGATACCATACATTTTTACATAGATAATGCTAACACCACACCTTTTTATGGGTATCTGAAAACCGAAACCGGAAAGATAGATGTGCAAATTGATATGGGTCCCGTGACTTCCATTATATTTGTTTATTCGCGTGATGATGAACAAAGGACTAATCTATTAGAATTTTGGAACTTTGAAAAAATAAACAAAAATTCTGTGACAATTTCGGTAGAACAAAGCACTTATTTTAATGTTGGTGATACATTTGTTATTTACCGAAAATGATATACAGACCAAACTTTTAAGTAAAAGGAAAGACGATGCTTATGAATATATGGGAAAGCAGCAAATGGAAAAACATTTTAGATACGGAAAATATCAGGAGCGGAGTCAGACTGAAATTTGATAACCAAGTAGACCCGGAGGTTCGCAGGTCCTGCAAAGAATTTGTAAATTGGTTAAGGAAACAGTTTTGTTTTCCGCTCAGAGTTCCCGTTTATATAAAGTCAGTGCCTGCTGTTAGGGCTATGGACGGTGATTTCGTTTCGGCAACATTTTTTGAACCTTATGACTATAATGTTGAACCGTATATACGCATAGCGACAGGCGATTACGCTGCTGCCGATAGTATACAAGAAAAAGATAATGCGCTCGCAAGCATCTTACATTCTGTTGCACACGAGTTGACGCATTACTTTCAATGGATTAACGGAATTAAATTAACTGAACGCGGTTATGAACGGCAGGCAGCGCGATATGCAGGGCTGATACTTGATGAATACGCAGAAACACGGGAACATCCTTAAGAGATTCTTAATTTACGTTCTGTTTTCTTGACATAACAATACAAAAATTGTACAATCACAGTAACAGGGCATCGCCCATGCGGCTGGTGGTGCTTAATATATAAGCAAAGGCGGTGGTCTTGCGGATTAATTAACTCTTTTTACTTTGGATGCATTTGCCCTAAAGAAAGGAGATAATTGTTATGAAAAAAATAACAGCATTGCTTTTATGTTTAGCGTTCATATTTGCATTGGCAGGCTGTGGTTCTGAAACCGCAAAAAGCAATAATTCCGGAAAAACGACAGCCGTTGTCAGCGAAAAGGAACGCATAACTGTTTGCCAAAATTATTTAAGTAAAAACGACAGTGAAGCGGTGAAAACAATAACCGATTGGGATAACCCCACTGTTACAAGCATTAAAAAATTACCCGACAATTATCACAAAATATCCGAAACCGCCGAGTCTGATAATTATTATGAGGTTGCCTTTAAAACAACCGAGGACGGTGTGTTGGGTCCGATTACACTGTTTTTAGATAACACGGGCAAGATTATCGGTCAGGGTATAAGAGAGTAGAAAACTGTTGCAAAACAAAAATTTATGTGTTATAATCATTTGGCAATTTGTCTTAAGAATTAAATATTAATCTGCCACCGGGTAGAGTGATGTAATAAAAACATCCGTTTACACATCGTTAGGTCTTAGAAGATGTGTGCACGGATGTTTATTTGTTTTTTGGGAGAACTTTATGAAAAGACTGTTAAACTATTTTTCGGGGCTTGAAATTCTGCTTTGGGCTTCTTCGGTAATTGTGATTTTGATATCATTTGCTGCGTTTGACGGGGAATATTATCTGTCGCTTATCGCATCGCTTGTAGGTGTTACCTCGCTAATCTTCAATGCCAAAGGAAACCCTTTCGGTCAGTTTTTAATGATAATTTTCAGCCTGATTTACGGCGTAATATCTTACGGCTTTAACTATTACGGCGAAATGCTTACCTACCTCGGTATGACTATGCCGATGGCGGCGCTAGCCCTTGTTTCCTGGCTGCACAACTCATATGAGGGGAACATGGCAGAGGTGAAAGTAAATAAATTAACCCGTATGCAAATTGCGTTTATGTGCCTGCTTTCGGTTGCGGTTACCGCGGTGTTTTATTTTATTCTTAAATATTTTAATACCGCAAATTTGGGGTTCAGCACACTGTCTGTCACCACAAGTTTTTTAGCGGTATTCTTAACCTTTTTCAGAAGCCCGTACTACGCTCTGGCATATGCGGCAAATGATGTGGTTTTAATAATTCTGTGGTGCTTGGCGGCGGTAACCGACGCGCGCTATATTTCGGTAACCGTCTGCTTTTCGGCGTTTCTTATTAACGATATTTACGGTTTTGTAAACTGGCAGAAAATGAAGAAAAGGCAGATTAATTAACACAATAAATTTAATTAAAATAATATAAAAGTACGGTTGCAGGGTAGAATACCCTGCAACCGTAACTTAATAAAGCGAATATAAATTATTTATCTGCCAATATCAGTTCAAAAATAGCGTCAATAAGCAAAGCATTTTCGTCATTCTTAATTCTGTCAAGGTGTAATATCGCCGACATATCTCCTTCAATCATAGAAAGAGCGCGGAAATAAATAGCTTCCTTATCGTTAAGTTTTATTTCAGCGGCATTTATGAGCTTATAAATATGCTCTTTAACATTGTTTGCAGGTATCTCACCGCTGTTTTTAAAGCAAACTTCAACACGGTCAATTCCCGAAACATTATCAACATAAACAGATGTCATATTCTTTTCTTCAACAAATGTAAAGTCAGCCGACTTGCCGTTCACAGTTACATTTTCGGGGCGTGACATAGCGAAAACATTGATAAGGAAATCGCGTTTTTCGGGGATAACCGAAAGGTCGCCTTCAACAGGATTGATTGTAAATACGGCATTTTTACCGTTTTTAAAATCAAATGTTGTTCTTGCGGTTTTAATGTATTTTTCAATCTTATCGTTGTCTTCATACATTGTAAAGGTTGCGTCGTCACCTGCAAAAACTCTGATTTCAAATTTTTTCGGATTGTCTACACAGTTGCTTATTTCATCATCGTGTGCAAGCGGAACTATAGAACCTGTTTTTGCAAATACCGGCATTTCGTCAAACGCGCGATGCATAAAGGTTGCTTTTCCGCCGTTGTAGATTATTCCGCTGAAAAAATCAACCCATTTGCCGCCGGGCAGGTAGGTGTCAACCGTGCCGAGGTGTATGCGTTTATCGGTAGGCGTTACAATTGGCGATACCAAAAGTTGTGAGCCGAAATAATACTCGTTTTCATATGGGCTTACACCTTTTTGCTCAATGTTACGGCAACCAAGACGGTAGAGGAACCAATCGCCGGGATGATTATAATAAAGCGGCAATACTATCGGCAAACCTTCGGTATGTGCGCGCTCGTTCATTGTATAGAGGTAAGGAACAAGTTTGTGACGAATTTTTAAGAACTTTTTCATTGAAAGTTCCGTTTCTTTTGTGTAATTCCAAGGCTCTTTTGACCCGAATGTACAAGAGGTTGCGTGCAGCCTGTTTATCGGGGAGAATACGCCGTATTGCACCCAACGGCTTGTAAGGTCGCCGTCGCGTGTTCCGCCCATATGTCCGCCGATATCATGGCTCCACCATCCGTAACCGACGTTAGTGGCGCAGTTAGTGAAATAGGGTTGATAGGCGAGCGTTTTCCATGACACAACCGAATCGCCCGAAAAACCGACAGGATAGCGGTGCGAGCCTACTCCGGCATAGCGTGAGAAAGTAAGAGGACGCTCGCCGCGGCGCGCAGAGTCGATAAAATGGTAGTGGTTAAGCATCCACAGTGTATCGTAACCGTTTACATCGGTTCCGCCTTGCTGCCAATCCACCCACCAAAAATCAACGCCATCTTCTTCAAGATCATTTAAAACATATTTAAAGTAATTGTCAAGGAATTTAGGGGAAGTAATGTCAAACTCAACAGGCTCTTTTTTGGATTTATCAACACCCATAGCGTCGGCTATCTTGTCGTAACAGTCTTCAAATCCCCTTATACCATCGGCAGGATGGAGGTTAAGGGTTGTTTTTAAGCCTTTGCCGTGTACATAATCTAAAAATCTTTTGGGATCGGGGAAAAGATTTTTATCCCAAGAATACCCTGTCCATTTTACAGCCCAACCGCTGCCGTATTCTTTGGGAATATCGTTTGTGCGGTGCCAGTCCATATCAATTACGCCTACAGAGAAAGGAATGTGTTCCTTTTCAAACCTGTCCAAAAGTTTGCAATAACTTTCTTCCGAATATTTGTAATATCTGCTCCACCAGTTTCCAAGCGCATATCTTGGCAACATCGGTGTAGCGCCCGAAAGGTGATAAAAATCTTTAAGGCACTGTTTATAATCCGTCCAATAATCAAAAACATAAATATCGGTTCTGCCGTCGGCTGAAACGGGTACAGACCAACCGTCCTCGTTTATTGCTATCGTTTCACTGTCGTCAAGAACTGCAAATCCCGTTTGAGGATTCATAATGCTTTTTCCGAGTTTTATTGTGTTTATCGTCTTGTCATCGGGCATATCGACCAAAACATCGCCGTCCGCGCCGTCAAGCGTTCTGTATGTACCGTCAAGAGTTTCAAAATCATCGCCAAACCGCCACACATTTCCCGTGTTTTTGCCGCCGGAAGCAGTAGAACTGTTTTTATTTACGAGTTCTATGCGAAGTCCGCTATGCGAAAATGGCTTTTTATTATAAAATAAATGAAGATGTTCGGTAATAATTTCAAGATTGCCGTCAGTGTCAATTACTTTATATTCCGGCACGTCAAAATTTCTGCAAACCGCTAACTTTGTCGGTCTGTCCTCAAAAATACCGTTATCGGAATATTCAAGTCTGAAAAGTCTTGAAGCCAGCACGGTTATACGAAAGTTTTCGCCCTTGATAACCGCTTTTTCGTTAGCAATCGGGTCGGTTTTAATAACCGATTTGTCAAATATGGACATATTAGTTTCTCCTTACTGAAAATACAAAGATATAGGTAAAGTATATCATCGTAATTTTATTAAGTCAACGATAAAATTAGATATATATGAAATATTATACATTATAATAGGCTAAAATTAAAATTCGCCGGTTTTTCCCTAAAAGTTACTGTTGAAAAGTCGGTGTTTGGCATTATCGCCAAATTTTAGTGATTTACTGTACGAAAGCGCAACATTTTTAACAAATATGAAAAAAACCAAAAAAATATCGAAAAAAAGGCTTGACTTTAGCACGGTGATGTGTTACTATGCTAATACAAACTAAAAAACAAAAAACTTCAAACAGAAAGAGGAGATCAAAATGAAAAAAATCATATCTTTAATGCTTGCTTTACTTTTAACCGCTGTATGCTTTGCAGGTTGCGGCAGCAAGGACGAACAGAAAAGCGACGCCGACTATGTTAAAAACAAAGGCACTCTGGTTGTAGGTATCACCGATTTTGAACCTATGGATTACAAGGACAGTAATGACAATTGGATTGGCTTTGACGCAGATATGGCAACAGAGTTTGCAAAGAGCCTAGGTGTTAAGGTTAAGTTCGTTGAAATTGATTGGGACAATAAAACGATGGAACTTGACGGTAAAAGTATTGACTGTGTATGGAATGGTATGACGCTCACGGATGATGTTAAATCCGCAATGAGTTGCTCAAAGGCATATTGCAACAACGCACAAATTGTTGTAGTATCTAAGGACAAGGCTGATAAAATCAAAAGCGCTGACGATTGCAAAGACCTTTCATTTGCGGTAGAAGCAGGCTCGGCAGGCAAAGATGAGGCTGAAGCAAACGGTTTCAAATATACCGAGGTTGATTCACAAGCTAAAGCACTTTTGGAAGTTAAATCAAAAACCTGCGATGCCGCAATTATAGATTCGCTTATGGCAGCTGCAATGGTAGGTGAGGGAACAAGTTACGAAGACCTTACATATACCGTTAAACTCAACAGCGAAGAATACGGTGTCGGTTTCCGTAAAAATTCGGATTTGACAGAGAAATTCAATAAGTTCTTTGACGAATGTATTGCAAACGGCAAGGCAGAAGAAATTGCCGAAAAATACAAAGTTCAAGCTGCGCTTATAAAATAAATAAGCAACTGCCTTTAATGCAGGGAGCGCTGAATGCAGCTTCCTGCATTCGGCGCGATTATAAAAGAGGTTAAATTTTATGCTTTCAACTATTTATGAGCAGTTTCCGATAGTTTTCTCCGCACTTAACGGCGGCTTTTTACAGACCCTTAAATTGTTCGCTGTTACTTTAATAGGTGCAATTCCGCTCGGGCTGATAATTTCTTTCGGCTCAATGTCACGGTTCAAACCGCTCAGTCTGCTTACAAGGTTTATCGTGTGGATTGTAAGAGGCTCACCGCTTATGATTCAATTGCTGATAATTTTTTATTTTCCCGGTCTTGTACTCGGCACACCCATCTGGGGCAGTAACGAGGAGGGAAGATTTGTAGCGGCGTCGGTAGCTTTTATAATCAACTACGCCTGCTATTTTTCCGAAATATTTCGTGGCGGAATACAAGGCGTACCCGTCGGTCAGCAGGAAGCAGGCCTTGTTTTGGGTATGACCAAGAGCCAGATTTTTTTCAAAGTAACATTTATACAGATGATAAAGCGTATAGTTCCGCCTATGTCAAACGAAATTATTACCCTTGTTAAGGATACTTCACTTGCAAGAATTATCGCATTGCAGGAGGTAATTTGGGCAGGTCAGGCGTTTATGAAAGGCACGCAGGGAATTTCAGGACAGATATGGCCACTGTTCTTTACAGGCATTTATTATCTTGTTTTCAGCGGTATTTTAACCGCACTATTCTCAAGGCTTGAAAAAAGACTTGATTATATAAGGAGTTAAAGTAATGGACTTTTTAAAAGTTGAAGGCTTTCAAAAAAAATTCGGTAAAACCGTAGTATTAAAGGATATAAACTTCTCACTCCAAAAAGGTCAGGTTCTTTCGATAATAGGTTCTTCGGGCAGCGGTAAAACCACGCTTCTGCGCTGCCTTAATTTCCTTGAAACACCCGATAAGGGCAAACTTTATTTGGAAGATAACCTTATTTATAACGCCGATTCCGCCGCAAAGTATTCCGAAAAGGAAATAAGGAATTTAAGGCTCAACTTCGGGCTTGTTTTTCAACAGTTTAATCTGTTTCCGCAGTATACCGTTTTGAAAAATGTCACCCTTGCGCTCGAACTTTTGAGAAAGCAGGAAATGAAAAACGGCAATAAAGCCCGAATTAAAGAGGAAATTAACGCCGCCGCTATGGAAATAATCACTCGTGTGGGGTTGGCGCAAAAAGCTGATAATTATCCGTCACAACTTTCGGGCGGTCAGCAGCAGCGCGTCGCAATCGCAAGAGCACTCGCTTTAAAACCTAAGATTTTGTTTTTTGACGAGCCCACAAGCGCACTTGATCCCGAACTGACGGGCGAAATTCTTTCGGTAATCAAAAGCCTTGCAAATAAAGACACAACTATGATAATAGTTACCCACGAAATGAACTTTGCCGCCGAGATATCGGATAAAGTAATTTTTATGGATAACGGAATTATTGCCGAAAGCGGAACTCCTGATGAAGTTATCCGCAACCCCAAAAACGAGCGTGTTAGACAGTTTGTTAGCAAATTTAATGATTGAAGTTTTTTAATTTAGTGCGCGCTGCTGCTGCCGAATTTACGGTAGCTGCGGCGCGCGACAGTTTTCGCTTGACATACCGCATAATAGTTGTTATAATTTTCATTGTTCCTAAAAGGCGGTGAACAGTGTATGAGCGAACAAACCAAAACCATTACGGTAAATAAAAAGGCGTTTCACGAATATTTTGTAGAAGAAAACTATGAAGCAGGTATTGAATTAGCAGGTACAGAGGTTAAATCAATAAGGCTGGGCGGCGCTAATCTTAAGGATGCATGGTGTGATATTGAAAACGGTGAACTTTTTGTAAAAGGTATGCACATAAGTCCGTACGATAAGGGAAATATTTTTAATAAGTTGCCGGATCGTAACCGCAAACTTTTAATGCATAAGCGCGAAATAATGCGTCTTTTGGGTATCGTTAAACAGCAAGGGCTGACGCTTGTGCCGATTTCATTGTATTTTAAAGGTTCTCTTGTTAAGGTTCAGGTCGGTGTGTGCAGAGGTAAAAAGAATTACGACAAACGCGCAGACCAAGCCAAAAAAGCCGCTAACAGAGATATCCAAAGGGCTTTAAAGGAACAAAACAGATAAGGGGGCGTAATGGCTTCGACGGGGATACGGAAACACAATAAGCGAGCAGTGGCGCGGACACACTTTAAAATCCGCAACTTAAAATTAACTGACAACAATAAAGTTGCATTTGCAGCCTAATTAGGCTGCCATCCGACCGAAGAATACCGCGGCTTCGCAAGGGTGTCATTTAAGCGGTGAACGTGAGCAGGGAATTTTTCCGCACCTGCCACGGCGAGGGAATACCAATCGCAGCGGCCTGTTAACCGGCGGCTGTGCGCGGGAATTCTGTGTAGATTAACTGCGCTCGGAGAAAGTTGTGTGAAAGAATTTTCGGACAGGGGTTCAATTCCCCTCGCCTCCACCAATTTAATCGCTGGTCGAACCGGTAAAGCAGAGCTCATCATTCTGCCATACGGTTTTATGCTGGCGAGCCGTCTTACAAGGCCGCTTTAGCAGTGGGCTTTCAGACTGTATAGAAAGCAGGTTTTCTTTTGTTTAGAAAGCCTGCTTTAAATTTGGAAAGTGAAACGAAACAAATTTGAGAAATTAAGCTAAAAGCCTTAAAATGGTGTGTATTCTCAGCTGCTTATCAATTGTTTTTGCTGATTTTTTGAGATTTAGGTACGCATTAGTAAGTCCTACTTTCATTTTCATTTTAGCCTTACCTGACATTTGCGTATATCTGAAATTGTGATGCTCTTTTGCTGTGCCCAAAAGCCTTTCGATGTTTTTTTACTGTAAAGTTTTTTGTTATCTTGATATAGAGAAAAGACCGCTATGAGCAATAAAGCGCAGAGTGGTCTTCGTTCTGCCGTTTGAAAAGCGGTGCCAAAATTATGCCTTAAACCTATGAAATCAGATAGCGCCTATCTTTACTTTCTTAAACTGTAAAAAACTCACAAAATGTTCTTTTTAAATTTTTGTGATTTTATGCAAAATACTGCTTGACTTTTTGAAATAAATGCGTATAATAAAACCAACATAAGTAAATTAGCAAAGGCGCTAACGATATTTCGTTAGCGCCTTTTTGCTTTACGGAAAGGGGAAAATGAGATGCTAGGAGTCAGTTTGTTGTATGTTGGGGCAGTGCTTGCCATTAACGGAATCGGACGACTGACCGGGATTGACGGGAAGTCACTCGCTGTTATGAATTTTTTTACCGGCGGACTTTCGGTGATTGCCAACATAATTCTGTTGATATCAGGTGAGTGTTATGCGGCGGCAACCGGATTGCTGTTTGGTTTTACATATCTGTTTATCGGCTTTAATGCCGTATTTGGTTTAGACGGCAGAGTGCTCGGTTGGTTTAGCTTGTTTGTTGCCGTAAACACTGTTCCTGCATCGCTGCTGTCGCTGTTCAAAGACCACGATCCGCTGTTTTTTGCAATATGGCTTGCTTGGGGTGTGTTGTGGTTGCTGATGTTCGTAGAAAATGTTTTGAAAAAAGATTTAAAAAGCACTGTGCCGATTTTGCTGATTGCGGAAGGCGCTTTTACCGCTTGGATTCCCGCTTGGCTTTTGCTGCAGGGCATTTTATAATGCTTTTAATAGATTGCTTTGATAAGGGATATAATCGGGCTTGTAAATGCCAGATCAACGGTATCCCGCATAAATAAGGCCATTCCCCATAAGGGATGACATAGACCCATTTTAAATAAAACAAGGAGGAATTTTTATGGGAAGCATAGGTAGTATGAGTAAACCGGCTATGGGATTTTTGGCAGCAGCCATTCAATTCCCGGCACCGATCGTGAACAGCCGCGCAGATATCGACAAGCAGGTCGAAAAGATTATCACCTGCCTCAAGAACACCAAAGCCGGCTATCCGGGTGTGGAACTGATCATATTCCCCGAATACAGTACACAGGGACTGAACACCAAAAAGTGGCTGACCGATGAATTTCTGTGTGATATCCCGGGCAAAGAGACTGAAGCATTCGGCAAAGCCTGTAAAGAGGCCGGCGTATATGGCGTATTCTCCATTATGGAACGCAACCCAGACCCCACCAAAAACCCATATAACACAGCTATTATTATCAATCCGCAGGGTGAGATTTGTCTGAAATACAGAAAGTTGTTCCCCTGGAATCCGATTGAGCCGTGGTATCCCGGCGACTTAGGTATGCCGGTCTGCGAAGGTCCCGGCGGTTCGAAATTGGCAGTGTGTATCTGCCACGACGGTATGATTCCGGAACTTGCCCGTGAAGCAGCATATAAAGGCTGTAACTGCTATATCCGTATTTCAGGCTACAGCACACAGGTAAATGACCAGTGGATACTCACCAACCGTTCCAACGCATGGCAGAACCTAATGTACACCATTTCGGTCAACCTTGCGGGGTATGACGGCGTGTTCTATTATTTCGGCGAGGGTCAGATTTGCAACTTCGACGGCACAACGCTTGTGCAGGGCGACCGCAACCCGTATGAGATCGTAACCGGTGAGATCTATCCGCAGCTGGCCGACAACGCCCGCAAGACCTGGGGGCTTGAGAACAACATTTACAACCTTGGTCACCGCGGATATGTTGCTAAGCCGGGCGGAGAAAGCGATGCAGGCCTTACATACATCAAGGATCTTGCCGCAGGCAAATACCATTTGCCGTGGGAAGACGAGATGCTGATCAAGGATGGCTCGATCTATGGATACCCGACCACCGGCGGACGATTCGGTGACAAATAAATTGAAAATTTAATGATAAAACTCCCTGTAGAATTTTTGTTCCGCAGGGAGTTTTCAACTGTCTGCCGCTAATAGTTTACCGACAATTTGCAAAATTTACACAAGAAGGCTTATTTGCGGTTTCGCCTATATATTGCAAAATAATAAAACCGAACTGTCCCAATGATGAGAAAGTTCGGATTTTTCAAGTTTGGTACGGATGTTCATAACCAACCTAAAATCTATATTGAAAATCCGGCTGAAAACTCACATATTTCCCCGTACATTTGCCGATTTACTTCCTCTTTGCTATGATTATAATACAAAGCATTAAGGAGACAGTTTTTATGGAAAAGTACATTACAGACGAACGCACGGGGCTGAAATATGAGTTGGTCGGTGATTATTACCTTATCGCCGGAGATGATGAGCCGGTTGAAAAGCAGAAACCTATCGGCATATGGGGACAGCGGCATCTTCGCTATCTGAAAAATCACCGCAAAGTGCTTTACGCCAACTTGCTGACAAGCGGCAAATTAAACGACTACCTTGCTGATATTGACCGACAGGCG
>CAVALG010000065.1:0-2316 GCA_963589585.1 Roseburia sp. AF12-17LB | reverse complement strand
CCCGACGCTGGAAAAAGCGTGTGTATTTTAGTTTGGGGAATGGCTATCCCCAAGCCGTATAATTATAGCATACGCCGCCTTGATATGCAAGCATTTTTTTAAGATTGTATTAAATTTCCCCAAAAGCCGCCGATTTAGGCGCTCGCACCTTGATTCTGCGGCTTTTTTATTATAATATGTAAAAGGAGAAATTTTAATGGGAGATAACAGTATGAATAAATCTGAAACCTACGAATATCTGAATGACCGCGGCATAAGTTATGAAATAACCGAGCACAAGGCGGTTTTTAATATGGAAGAATTGGGCGATGTCAAATTGCCGTACCCCGAATGGGATGCAAAAAATCTTTTTGTGCGTGACGATAAAAAGCGGAACTATTACCTGATTACGGTGAGAGGCGGCAAAAGGGTAGACCTTAAGGAGTTCAGAAAGAGAAACGGTTTAAGACCTCTGACATTCGCTTCCGCCGAGGAATTGTTTGAGCTTACGGGGCTTACGCCCGGCTCGGTTACGCCGCTGGGTCTTTTGAATAATGTGGAATGCCCCGTGCATTTTTATATGGACGAATCCTTTACGGGGAATTTGATAGGCGTGCATCCGAATGACAACACCGCAACCGTGTGGCTTAAAAGCGATGACCTTGTAAAACTTCTGCGCGACCATAGTGTTGATGTCAATATCGTGAAGATATAAGGCACCGAGCCACATCGCAATTTCCTATAAAAACGCAAATTGATTTTCGAAAACGGGGTAAATCTATGGCATCAAATAAAGAATATCTGGAATTTATTTTGGAGCAGTTATCGGGGTTGGAGGAAATAACCTACCGCCCGATGATGGGGGAATACATAATTTATTACCGCGGCAAAATCGCGGCATATATATGTGATGACCGCCTGCTTATAAAGCCCACAAAATCGGCAGCCGAATATATGAGGGAAACCGTGTACGAAAAACCGTATGACGGCGCAAAAGATATGCTGCTTGCCGACAATGTGGACGATAAGGAGTATTTAACGGGTCTGTTTGAAATTATGTATGACGAATTACCCGAACGCAAGGTTAAAAAGAAAAAGTAAAAAATTTGTGCAATCCAAATCAAGCGCAAAGGAACTTTAAACAGTATAATACAGGTAATAGGTTGGAAGGAGGCGGAGGCAGATGCTTGAGTGGGAAAAGTACATTCAGGACATTGTTCTTAAAATCGACGATAATATCAAAAAGCACAGCGATGAGACTTTGACCCTTTCAAATCTTGCCGAAATGCTTGGGTATTCCGAATATTACGTTTCAAGAAAATTCGGTGAAATTTCCGGTATGCCGCTGCGTGATTACCTGCGATACCGAAAGCTTGCGTTCGCTCTTAAAGATATAAGGGATACAGACGACGGCGTTTTGGATATTGCAATAAAATACGGTTTTTCGTCACACGAAGCCTTTACAAGGGCTTTTAAGGAGGCGTACGGCGTAACGCCGAGAGAATACCGCAACGACCCGAAGCCGGTGGTTCTGCGTACGGTGCTCAAACCTTTTGACTGTTATTTATTAGGAATCGGAGGAACAGGTATGGCGAAATCATCGGATAATATTAAAATTTATTTTGTAACTATCCCGGCGCACAAGTTTTTGCACATCAGAAATTATGAGAGCATAGGTTATTATGATTTTTGGCAAAAGCAGAGCCGAATTCCGGGGCAGGACTGCGAAACGATCTGCGGATTGCTTGACAGTATCAAGGGCAAACTTGACGACGCGGGCGGCAGCGAATCGGACGCGGGCGCCGGACAACTTATGGCTTTTATCAACGAGCCCGATGGCAGGATATGCAGCTGGGGTATTCCGCTTGCCGAGGCATACGGCGCCCGCCTTCCGCTTGATTTTAACGGAGAAATACCGCCGCAAATGCAGATAATGGATGTACCGGAGGGCGAATACATAGTATTCGAGCACGGTCCGTTCGATTTTGAAACCGAAAACGCGGAAGTTGAGGCGGAAATGGAAAAGGCGATGAAAGAATTTGATTATTCAAAAAGCGGTTACGAACTCGACACCGCGCAGGGCAGGGTGTTTTACTTTTATCACGATTGTAAACGCTTTTGGAAATATGTCCGACCGGTTAAAAGGGTAAACTGAAAAACTGCCAAATTTTTATCAGTTTCTTATTGACTTATCTTTTTGGATAGGTTATAATAATTTCAACTGTTGTGAAGTCAACAGAAATCCTTGCTCCGTAATTTGTTCAGGCGGAGCCGAAGTCCAAAAGGAGGTGCAAACGAATGGTTACCAATAAGTATGAAGTTATGATGGTTCTCTCG
>CAVALG010000064.1:11084-12212 GCA_963589585.1 Roseburia sp. AF12-17LB | reverse complement strand
GAATATGATTCATCGTATAGTCGCCATACTCTACACCGGTTTTGTAGAGCATGGTTTTTCTTTCAATATAACCTTTTACCTTCTTCATTGGATTAACTCCTATCAACAAAACTTATAGTGCTTCGGCTTACGCTGGCACCATAATTTTGCTTTAACTCGTCTTTTATCTGGGGCCTGAATCCATCAGAAGGGAAAATCGGATGACTATCGAGAAGCGCCCATACTTCATTCAGCGAGACGTTTGTCCTTCCGTTGAACGACTTCTGGATGTATTCGGCGATGTCTTTTATATAAAAACAAAACTCATCGGTAATTGTCGTTATCACACCAATACCATCAAAATCCAGCGTCAACTGGTTTTCCAATCCGTGCGTATTTTTGGTAGACGATTTGCCGCCAAAAGTCTGCCACGCAGATTGCTTATATAATCTAAATCCTTTAATGTTGCTCGTGCAGTGAATCAGATTGTAAACGATTGCATTTTTCTCGTTGAAAAACGGGAAAGCCGCAATATAGTACTGGTAGCCGTTATTACGGCGCAGGGCTTTAATAATATCCTCAATGCGCTTTTCGTATGCTTTTTTATCGCTTCCATAAGGAATAAGATCCTCAAGATCCATCAAATATGTTTGCTCGTATTTATTTCTGGTTTCATCTTTCTTAACCATCTTTACGGCTCTTATAGAATCCGAAACCATGTGGTTAAGAATGACCTCACTCCAGTTATTGATGAACGGCATGATTGCATTCCAGTCAATAGTGGCCTCATACGGATCGTAAACAAGGAGATAGTGTTTCTTATTAGACATTGTCTGACCTACTCGCTTGGCTAGATCGTTTCCATCCTCGGTCGTAATATGTACATGAAAATTACGACAGTCATTCGGCATTAAACCCTTTAGATGTTCTGTTCTAGCGGCGCACAGATCGCTAAAAAACAGATCAATCTGCTTATATGGATATTGTCCCGCAACTTTTCGGAGATACTTGGCAACACGAACCGGCGTACCGAACACCTGCTTTCCGTCATCGTCAACATATTCTCCGCTGTTAGACATACAATCAATAAAAACAAGTCCAGAGCAGTATTGATTTTGAAGTAGCTTATGTGCCCATGCTTCCACATAC
>CAVALG010000064.1:0-11074 GCA_963589585.1 Roseburia sp. AF12-17LB | reverse complement strand
TGCGTGACCAATAATCGTATCGCTATTGCTCATTGTTTATTCCCCTTCCAAAGACAACTTGCTTTCATCATTCAGTATCTCACCTTTGAAAATCACTACAATTTAACAATTTATATTATACCACATCAAGGCCTTTTTCACAAGACAATTCGGCACTCTTCCGCCAGACTTCGAATATTATTCGATAGACTTCTGCTTTTTATATTGCCGTCAAGCGAAAATGAAGCAAGACACTGTTACCACCCATAATAAGAACCATAACAGAATTATGCATTCATTTTGGCACGCAGTTTGCCTGATTGTTTATATCGTTTTCAAAGCCTTCTCTCGATTTTTTCGAAAGGAGGCCTTTTTCTGCCGTTTAATTTATGACTTTTTCTTGTAAACTCCGAATAAACCCCTATTAAGCCTTGTGATATTCCAATAAATGTGGTATAATATATTTTGTAGTATTGTATTTTCGTGAAAACGGAGGGTTTCACTATGGATAACAACCTTGAGCGCTGGTATTCGATGAAAGAAATTATGGAATATTTGGGCGTAAGCCGTGATACCGTTCTTGACTGGATTGAGCGCAGAGAAATGCCCGCCGCTAAAATCGGCAGGCTGTGGAAATTCAAAATCAGCGAAGTTGATGCCTGGATGAAATCCGGCGTTGCGGCTGATAAGTAATACTCGGAGGTGCGCTATGGCACTTGAAAATAAATTGGGCCTGACAAGCTCTGCCGACCTTGCCCGCGAGGAAGAGCGCATCAGCAAGAAAAAGGCACTTGAACTTTTTGAAAACGGATTGCTTGATAAATTGGAAGCGGGAAAATTCTCCGCCTTCAAAGCAATTCATAAGTATCTTTTTGATGAAATCTACGATTTTGCCGGAGAACTCAGAACCGTAAACATTTCCAAAGGCAACTTCCGCTTTGCGCCGCTGATGTATCTTGAAGCGGCACTTGCCAACATTGATAAAATGCCGCAGTCCACTTTTGATGAAATCGTTGAGAAGTATGTGGAAATGAATATTGCCCACCCTTTCCGAGAAGGGAACGGACGCTGCACCCGCATTTGGCTTGACCTCATTTTCAAAACAGAGCTTCACAAGGTCGTTAATTGGAGCAAGGTCGATAAAGAGGATTATCTTCTTGCCATGGAGCGCAGCCCGATAAAAGATATTGAAATCAAACATCTTCTGAAAAACGCACTCACCGATGATGTGGATAGCCGAGAGGTCTATATGAAGGGCATTGACCACAGCTATTATTACGAAGGCTATACGACCTTCAAAACGGAAGATTTAAGCAAGGAATGAGGTGCAAATATGCCGGATAATAATTGGCAATTTGAACTTGAAGAATATATAAAGCAAGGCGAACCCGACAGAGCCGAAAAAAGCGAGGCGTGGCAGACCGCCATCGGCTTGCAGGCAGTTGACGGACTTAACACGTCCGAATATTTGCTGGATACCGCAAAGGATCACATTGAGGGCAAAATCTCAATTGATGAAGCGCAGAAGCGGATTCACAGTTATTATGAGCAGCGCACCACCCGAACCGAGACAGAAAACGAAACCAAAGAAGCGGATATCGTTTCGGCAAGAATAACGAAACTGCTGGGAGAAAAAGCATTTCAGTTTTCCCCTGCCGAGTGGCTTACCATTCACCGCAGGTTGTTTGAGGGCGTATTTGACCACGCCGGTCAGATCAGGCAGTATAACATCACCAAGAAGGAGTGGGTGCTGAACGGCGATACCGTAATTTATGCAGATTGGAACAGCATTAAAGAAACTTTGGATTATGATTTTGCCACCGAAAAGCAGTTTTCTTATGAGGGACTGTCGGTTGAAGCAGCGGTAAAGCACCTTGCAAAGTTTGCATCGGATATTTGGCAGATTCATCCTTTCGGCGAGGGAAATACCCGTGCTACCGCCGTGTTTATGATCAAGTATATGAAAACCTTTGGATTCCGCGTCAATAACGATGCGTTCCGTGAAAACTCCTGGTATTTCCGCAACGCACTGGTCCGGGCAAACTATAATAATTTGCAAAAGGGCGTTCATTCCACTACAAAATTTTTGGAATTGTTTTTCTCAAATCTCCTGCTCGACACAAACCACGAACTCAAAAACCGTTATATGCACATTGATTTTGCGGATGAAAGCGCTCTCCAAAGTATCAATTCCAAAGTTTCAAAGTGTCAATTTGATACTTTGGACTGTACCTTAGAAGAATTGGCGGTTTTAGAATTGGTCGCAAAGAACCCAGCGATAAAGCAGCAAGAGATTGCAGAAAAAACCGGAAAATCCATTGCTACGATCAAGCGAATTATGAAATCGCTGCAAGATAAAAACTATATCCGCCGTGAAAGCGGCAAACGCTACGGCAAGTGGGAAGTTTTGGTTTAGAACGGTTGCAGCATTTCCTCTCATAAACATGGGCAAATTAATTGGCGTTGACCATCTGAATAGCAGATTATAGTTAGCATCATAGTTGCCGTGCTGAATGAAGGTCTTATTTTTGATAAATAACGGAAAGGGGGTAAGTCATCGATATGTTTGACTTTGGAAACGCAAATGACGGGCAGCGAAAAGCAATAGCAGCTGCAGACGGTCCTGTCCTCATAACGGCAGGTCCCGGAACCGGCAAAACATATACTCTTGTGCAGCGCGCAATCTACCTCATAGAGGAATGCAATGTTAGACCGGAGAGCATCTTCATTGCCACATTTACGGAAAAGGCCGCAAAGGAACTGGTAACACGTATTACAAACGAGCTTGCAAATCGAAATATCACGGCAAACATCAATGAAATGTATATCGGTACGTTCCACTCGCTCTGCCTTCGTATACTGAAAGAGCATTTGGAATACACACGGCTTCGCCGAAACTACCGCTTGATGGATTCGTTTGACCAGCAGTATATGGTATTCCAGAATATCCATCGTTTCAGAAGTATTCCGGAGATTGAAATCGTCCTTCCGAACGGCGGCGCATGGAAGCAAGCCGAAACAATCTGCAACTTTGTAAACAACCTTTCCGAAGAATTGGTTTCGCCGGAGGAACTGATGTCTGACCGCGACCCATCGATTGCATCACTCGGTCGGATGCTTCAGGAATATCGCACAATTCTTACGGAAGCGAATCTGATGGACTTCTCCTCCATCCAGATAGAGGCGTATCGGCTTCTCTGCGATAACAAGGATATTCTGAACGAGCTTCGCTCTGCGATCACGCATATCATGGTCGATGAATACCAGGACACAAACTATATTCAGGAGCAGCTTGTGTTTCTCCTCGCCGGGGAAAGAAAGAATATCTGCGTGGTCGGAGACGATGACCAGGGCCTGTACCGTTTCCGCGGTGCGACCATCCGAAACATACTGGAATTTCCGCAAAAGTTTGCCGCTGGCGAATGCCGTATTATCCCACTGGTCATCAACTATCGTTCCAACAGCGACATCGTCGATTTTTATAACCGATGGATGGATACCACGGATGGTGCAAAGTTCAAGTTCCGCTGGGAAAATTTCAGATATGAAAAACGCATTGAACCTCATGAAAAAACCACGCTTCACAGCCCTGCGGTCGTTAAATTGGCCGGCGTAGATGACGAGGATGAATGGCACGAAAAAATCCTACAGTTTATCAACAGATTAAAAGCATCCGGAAAACTGACGGACTATAATCAGATAGCGTTTCTCTTCAACTCAGTCAAACATCCGAGGGTTACTGCGCTTGCCCGTTTTCTTGAGGAGAACCATATCAATGTTTACTCGCCGCGTTCGGATATGTTCTTCCAGCGTGACGAAATACGGCTGGCACTCGGTTGCCTCATGCTGATGTTCCCATTCTACGTGCAGGGGTTGGAAAACGGTGAGTATACCTTTTTACAGCCGGAGCACCTGACCTATTATCGGAACTGTATCATGCTGGCGAATGAGTATCTGACACAGCCGGAGCACACCGACCTGCTGAAATGGATACGCCGCCGAGGAAAAGACCATGTAAGCCTGACCGACGCAACGGACTACGCCTACTGCGGACTCATGTATCAGATGTTTGAGTTTCAGCCTTTTGCCGGTATTCTGGATACAGAAATGGACGTCGGCATTGTCGATATCCGACCGGCTCGAAACCTGGCAAAGCTGACGCAGATCATCGGAAAATTTGAATATCTTCACCGAGTGGATGTCTTATCTGCCGACAAGTATCGCGGGAAGCGCGGCATCGATGCCAATACGGAACTTCTCTTTAATCTGTATCTCCGTCTTCTCTATGACGGCGGTATCACGGAGTATGAGGATGACTCCGAGTATGCGCCGAGTGACTGCGTCTCATTCCTTACGATCCACCAGTCCAAAGGGATGGAGTTCCCGATTGTTTTTGCGGATTCCCTGGCAAACGTGCCGAGAAAAGCCACAAACGATCTCATGATGACGATAGAGGATCGTTACTTCAAGCGCCCGGCATTTGAGCCGTATGAGGTCACAAAATTCTTTGATTTCTGGCGACTGTACTACACAGCTTTCTCCCGTGCGCAGGATCTGTTGATACTGACCTGCAATGAGGACAAGCGGACACCCAGCACTTACTTCAAAGAGGTTTATGACGAGCTTCAGCCTGTGGACAGCGAGGCATTTGACATCCTGGAATTTAACTTCAAGTCCGTGAAGGCCGTCAATGTCAAGAATACTTACTCGTTCACATCGCACATCACAGTGTATGAGACCTGTGCCCTGCAGTACAAGTTCTACCGCGAACTGGAGTTCATGCCTGTCCGTGCCAACGCTATGCTCTTCGGTACGCTCGTCCATGAGACGATAGAGGATGTTCACCGTGCCGCTCTCCGGCACGAGGAGCAGACGATCACCGAGGAAAACGTGAACCGTTGGTTTGCCTCCAACTATGTGTCGCTGACGAAAACTGAGCACACCTACCTCGCCGGTCCTCAGCGGGAGGCGGCATTAAAGCAGGTGCTTCGTTATGTAGAGCGGCAGCACGGCGACTGGTCTGCCATCCAGCAAGCGGAGGTGGATGTTTCTCTGGTGAAGCCGGATTACATCATTGAAGGCAAGGTCGACCTGATCCGCGGCGAGGGCGACACGGTCGAGATCGTGGATTTCAAAGCCGAACGGAAACCGGATATGGAGAAAATGCGGGATCGGCTTGAGCGGTACCGCCGACAGCTTCATATCTATGCCCATCTCGTGGAGGAGCGTACCGGGCGGAAGGTCAGCAAGATGCACCTCTACTATACCGGAGAGGACGGCGGCGTACCGACGATCACATATCCGTATACGAAGTCTGCCGTGGAAGGAACGCTGGCGTCATTCGATGATACGGTACATAAGATCATGAAAAAGGATTTCCGGCACTGCGCCGATGACCCGAAGGTCTGCGCTGGCTGTGACTTCCGATTCTATTGCAGAAATAAATAACCGATGGAGGATTTGATAACAATGGGTGAGCAACTTACTTTTGAATTTGAACAGAGACCGACGATCAAGGGATTCCCCGAACTCCGCTGGACGGGCAAGCGCCCCTATCGCTCCACGCAGTATTATCCTGCACAACTGCGGGAGTCCTACGGTGAGGAGCAGAATGGCTGGATCAACAAGATTTTCTGGGGAGATAATCTCCAGGTCATGAGCCATCTGCTGAAGGAGTATCGTGGGAAAATCGACCTCATCTATATTGATCCTCCGTTCGACAGTAAGGCGGATTACAAGAAGAAGATTGATGTACGTGGAGTAGGATCAACAGAAAGTGACAGTTCCTCGTTTGAGGAAAAGCAATACGGTGATATTTGGACGAATGACGAGTATCTCCAGTTTATGTATGAGAGAATGATTTTAATGCGTGAGCTTCTCTCGGAGACTGGAAGCATAGTGCTTCACTGTGATTGGCATAAGGTTCACCATTTGAGATGCATAATGGACGAAGTGTTTGGTGTTGATAATTTCCATAATGAAATAATTTACTGCTATAGTGGTGGTGGAATACCCAAGACCGAAATGCCGAGAAAACACGATAATTTACTTTGGTATTCCAAGCATGCAGAAAAATGGACATTTAACACCATATACCGTCCATATTCAGAAGGATCTATTCAGCGTGGCAGAAGTGCGTGCAAAGGTGAGAATGCAAAGCTCCGTGAGGAAGGCACTCCGTTAAACGATTGGTGGACAGACGTCAAAAAAATAACCAGTCCTACAGACCCAGAGAAATTGTATTACCCAACTCAAAAATCAGAAGAACTCCTCACTCGTATACTAACCATGCTCTCAAACCCCACCGACATTGTTTTCGATTGCTTCATGGGCAGCGGCACCACGCAGGCCGTTGCCATGAAACTGGGCAGGCGCTTTATCGGTGCAGACATCAACCTCGGTGCGATCCAGACAACTACCAAGAGACTGCTGTCTGTTGCAAAAGAGCTGGGAGACAGCCAGACCGGTATGGAATCGGCCGATGACACGAAATACACCGGTTTCGAGGTCTACAACGTCAACAACTATGACTTCTTCCGCAATCCCGTGGAAGCCCGCGATCTTCTCATCGCCGCCCTGGAAATCCAGCCGTTCCCGCAGAGCGATGTCTGGGACGGTGAACTGGATGGCAGGATGGTGAAGATCATGCCCGTCAACCGCATTGCCACCAAGGCAGACTTGAAGGAGCTTCTTGCGAACCTTCCGTATAAAACCTACGAGAAGCGCAAGGAAGAGAATCCGAATCAGCCCGTGGAGCGTATCACCATCGTCTGCATGGGACACGAGCCTGACCTGAAGGGGGCAATGGAGCAGGAACTGACCGATTATAAGGTAGACATCCAGATCATGGACATTCTCCGCGATAAAGCCGACCTTCAGCTGAAGCGCGACTCCGAGGCGGAGATCGTCCGGGAAGGCGATAAGCTGGTCATTCGTGCATTCTACCCGATGAACCTGATGCAGAAGCTCTCCCTCCAGAAAGAGTACGTGGAGGACTGGCGTCAGCTGGTTGACTCCGTCATGATCGACTGGAACTACGACGGCGTGGTGATGCAGCCCGCCGTGACCGATGTCCCCGGCAAGAGCGAACTGGTAAAGGGGATCTACGACATTCCGGAAGGTTCCGGCACCATCAAAGTCAAAATCACCGACCTGCTCTCTGAGTCGCTGGAAGTGGAGGTACGTTAAATGCCCGCAGGATTTGATCCGAATTTTTCCTTCAACGAGCAGCTGTGGTATTACTACTCTACGAACCGTGGAAAAATTCGCTCCCGTTATAATGACCTCACGAGAAAATTTCTCGCCTATAACGACGGCGAGGAGAATCCCCATGCCTTTCTGCGGAAGCCGCAGTTCGAGGCATTGGAGATGTATGTTTTTGTGAAGGAATTCATGAATAACAAGCAGGTCTATGAGATGTTCGACGACTGGCGTCACAGACGAGATCGCTTCTCCGATGCGTCCTACTATTCCGTAGATACGGGTGGTCAGATTCGGCTCGGTGTCGATTTGACCGAAAAGCAGACCGACACGCTCTTCAAGCAGATGAAGAAGTACCGTGAGAGCTATCCGAACTATATTTACGCACTCACGATGGGACTTGGCAAAACCATCCTCATGGCCACCTGCATCTTCTATGAATTCCTGCTTGCGAAAAAGTATCCGAGGGACAAGCGTTTCTGCCACAATGCGCTGGTCTTCGCACCGGATAAGACCGTCCTCCAGTCACTCCGTGAGATCATGACCTTTGACAAAACGAAGGTCGTGCCGTCGGAGTATGCCCGTGTGCTTGATTCCAACATTAAATTTCACTTTCTTGACGAAGCCGGAACGATTCTGCACACTATCGATGACTCGGATTTCAATATTATCATTTCCAATACGCAGAAGATCATCGTAAAGAAAAAGCGTAAGGAATCCACGCCTACAGAGACACTCTTTGCCGGTACCGGTTCGTTGCTTTCTGCCGTATACGGTGCAGACAACGATGATGACGATGCGTGGGATGACACCACGTTGATGGACAACCAGCGTTTCAAGAAGCTCTGCCGTCTGCCGCAGCTCGGTGTCTATGTCGATGAGGCGCACCACCTTTTCGGTGCAGATCTGGAAAAGCAGATCAGGTCGAGCGGTGCCAATAAGACCAGCCTGCGTGACACCATCAATCTGCTTGCGGAAAACACCTCCATTGTGGCCTGCTATAACTATACCGGTACACCGTATGTCAAGAACCAGCTCCTGCCGGAGGTCGTCTACGCATACGGTCTGCGTGAGTCCATCTGGAACGGCTTCTTGAAAGATGCTGATCCTATCGGCTTTGAAAATGTCAAGAACGAGGAGTTCCTGACCGCAGTAGTGAGAACCTTCTGGGAACAGTACGGTGGGAGGACCTACGAAGGACTGAATCCGAAACTCGCTATTTACGCTTCCGGCGTGGAAGAGGCGGCAACGGAAGTCAAGCCGGTTCTGGAGAAGATTCTGGCAGACCTCGGCATTCCTTCCTCAAAGATTCTGCTGAATGTCGGCGATGCAAAGTACACGAAAAACGATGACATCAGAGATTTTAACAATCTCGATGTCCCCGGCTCAGAAGGAAACGAAAAGCAGTTTATTATCCTGGTCGAGAAAGGCAAGGAAGGCTGGAACTGCCGCTCTCTCTTCGGCGTGGCACTTTTCCGCAGTCCGAAGTCGAAAATATTCGTTCTCCAGGCTACGATGCGCTGCCTCCGTGCAATCACGGACGAGCACCTGACTGCCACCGTATTTCTCTCCAAAGAGAACTACGACACTCTGGATGATGAACTCCACAAGAACTTCAATATGGAGATCAAAGACATCAAGAATCCATCCAACGATGACAGGCATAAATACCAGGTACGGGTACTTCCGCCTCCGAGGACGATCACGCTCAAGCGGGTATGGCACGAGTATACGCTCCACGAAAAGGAATACTCTGAGCCGGTAGATTTCAAACTGGCAGATGCGGACCTCTCCAAGTATGCCAGTATCATGTACGAGCGAGACAGCCTTGCCCGCGATACCACCGTCAAGGAGAAAAATATAGACCATCTCAAGGACAATATGCGTTACAGCGAGTTTTCCCTCGCCGGAGAAGTGGCTCGCTACCTGAATATCTCCTGCATTCTCGCCGCCAGAATTCTCCGGGAATCCGTTGACGGGATCGATGCGGTTCTTGAGGCGGTCAATCGCTATAACGCCGTTTTGGATGACTATATCATTCCTGCCGTATTCCATGCGCTGTTTGATGTCACTTCGGAACTGAAAACCGAGGACAAAGAACTGGTACTGCTGCACGAGCCGAAGGATGCTGGATACTATGAGTTTTCCGCAAAGGATGACCTTGTGCTTACAAACCATTATCCCGGCTTTAAACCCGAAGAAATCGCAAAGAGTTTCCACGCCGACACTTATTGTTTTGATTCAAAGCCAGAGAAGGAATGCTTCATGCAGTATATTACAAGCGGAAAGGTCGCGGAGGTGTACTTCACAGGTATGTTCACCTCCAACCAGGGCGATCTCTCTGTCCACTACTACGACCCGGAGTCCGGCAGAATCCGCCAGTACTATCCCGACTTCCTTGCAAAGATGACGGATGGCTCCTATCAACTTATCGAGGTCAAGGGTGACAATAAGATCGATGATACTGTGGTAAAGGCAAAACAGGCAGCCGCTGAGGAAATGGCTATCGCAAGCGGTATAAAATATCTTATGTACGCTGGCAGTCAAATCGTTAGTTCTCATGTTTTGGATGACGAGTCCTCGCCTTTGCAGAACACGGTTCTTAAATAATTTAATCTGATATGTTCACAAGGAATCTATGGACACGAAATTATATAAAAAGTTTCGATATTGCGCCTAAGACAGAAACCTCACGCACGGTTCATTCAAAGCCGTGCGTGAGGTTTTCAGTTTTCAAACGGTATTCTGAAATAATCCAGATATTTCTTGAATGTATCCTGTGCCGAGAGGCAGGTGTCGGTCAGATAGCCCTTTTCCCGATCCCACTCCTGCAGTCCGCGGTAATAGAACATTTTTATGCCGTCCTCAATAATAAAGGGCACGATATTATATTTCAAACATTCCTTGAACATAATCAGCCGCCCGACACGCCCGTTGCCGTCCTGAAAAGGGTGAATGCGCTCAAACCGCACATGAAACACAAGGATATCTTCAAGTGTCACCGTTTCCTTGCCGTTATACGCTTCAAGCAGCCTTTTCATCTCCGCTGGCACTTCCTCGGGCAAGGTTGTTTCCCGCCCGCCGACCTCATTTGGCAGTTTTTTATAATCACCAACGGCAAACCAATCTTTCTTTGCGTCGCTTGTTCCGGTTTTCAGAATAAAATGCAAATGCTTGATGAATTTCTCGCTGAGCTGCGATTTCGCGCTTTCGATGACCTCGTCAATACAGCGGAAGTGATTGGCGGTTTCGATAATATCGTCCACCCGCACACCTTCTTCGGTAATGCCGACGGTGTTGGTTTCAAAAATAAAGCACGTTTGATCATGGGTCAGGCGGCTGCCCTCCATGTGATTAGAATTGTAGGTCAGCTCCACCTGCACCTTATGATAAATTCCGCCGTGGGTCTGACTGCGCTTTTCCTCTTTGAGAATATCCGCCAAAGTCTGCGGCGCAGGCTTGCTTTTATTGCTCCGCTCGGGCTTCTCGGCGTTTTCTGGAATGTTCCAGGTCTTACCCGTCAGAAAAGCGCCGGGGACGCGGCCTGCCGCGCAGTAGTTGCGAACGCTGCGCTCGGAGGTATTCCAAAGCGCCGCTATCTCTTTTACGGATAAATATTTCATCATTTTGCCCTCCGAAGTTACTATTATCAGTATACCACATTATCGGCAAAAAATCAATCAAGCAAAAACCTATTTTCGCTTATATTTTTGCCGATAACGGCAGTTTTAATTCCGACCCGGCATTTGCCTACACGACTTTTGGTGCAGTTCGGCATAACCGGTGCTTTTCACGCACTGCCAAAAGCGTGATTTTGGGGCGAAAAAGCGCCCGGTTCTATTAAAAATTCTAATAGGCTTTTCCGAAAATCCGTTAGAACTCGGCGAAATCGGAG
>CAVALG010000063.1:0-17762 GCA_963589585.1 Roseburia sp. AF12-17LB | reverse complement strand
ACCGCCTTTCAACCATTAAAAATTCGGATGTTATTATGCTGCTTGACCACGGCGAGATTATCGAGCGCGGCAATCACGAAGAACTTATGAAGAAAAAGGGCAAGTATTATCAGTTGTATACAGGCGTATTTGAACTTGAATAAAATCAGCCCTTAGGTTCGTCAAAACGGACAAAAAACCCTCCTACGGCGGAATTAAGCCGTGGGAGGTTTTTTTGCAGATAAATGCCGCTGCTGCCGATTAAGCAAGCAGGCAAATACCAAATCAAAAACGAAACAAATGAAAAACCGACTTCGCCCAAAAAACGAAGTCGGTTTGTTTTACAGCAACGACCCTAATCAGTCAGCCGTTTCGGGTTCTGCGGAATTTACGGTTTTGCGCGGTTTCATCCAAATTGCGCCTACGCCTACAACTACCGCGAACACAATAAGATAGTAAAGGCAGGATATGCCGTGGCTTAAAATGCAGGCGTACACCATAAATACCGAACCTGCAAGCGCTAAAAGCGGAATTATAAAGCGTTTTACAATGCCTAAATCTTTTTCTTTTATCATCCACATAATAAATATCGGGATATAGAAAGCGTAGATAGTAATAATCGGGATTTCGGACGAATCGAACACAAAGCGGCCGAACCACGCCTTGCCGTTTGCGATATTTGCAAGGTAGAAGTAAAATCCCCAAAATGCGCAAACAAAAAGCGAGAAAACAGCCGAGTTGTTTGGCATATTTGTAACTTTATCGACCTGTTTAAAGGTTTCGCAGGCAGGTCCTCTGCCGCGGCTGGCAACCGAATAAAGTCCGCGGCAGCTGCCGAGCATAAGCCCGTTAAGCGTACCAAGGCAAGAAATTGCAATAAACAGGTTAAGCACATTGCCGAGCGCCTTGCCGAAGACATTCACAAACGCGGTTGTAGCGCCGTTTTTAATAAGTGCCTCGTTGGTTTCGCCGCCTGCGACGCCTATATAATATAAAAGGTAGATTGCGATTATTATAATTCCGCCGATAACAAGCGCACGGGGCAAATTTTTCTTTGAATCTTTAAGTTCGGCATTTATGGCGGTTGCGATTATCCAACCCTCGTACGCAAAGGCGGTAGCGCAGACCGAAGCGAGCAGCGGATTTTCCACAATGTCCTGCTTTGCCACATCGGCAACCGTTGTGAAATTTTGTGCAAGCCCCCCTGTGGATAAGCCGTAAATAATTCCGCCCACAGCCATAAGTACAAGCGGTATAAATTTAATAACCGTTGCGCTTACCTGCAATTTGCCTGCAAGTTTAGGCGATATTGCGTTAATGGTGTATGAAGCGCAAAGGTAGAACAGCATAAGAACTATACATTCGGGACCCATAACAGGCTCTGCGCCCTCAAGTTCGCCGCCGAGGGCGAGAAACGGAAAGGACGGGTTTACCGACCGTATAAACACCAAGGTGTAGCGCGCCGAAAGCCAGGCAAGAACCGAAGTCATTGCGGGGTAGTATATTGTTGACATAAACCAGCCGACTATGTAAGCGTAGTTGCCGCCCAGCATTGCCTCGGCATAGTCAACAAGACCGTTGACCTTTTCAAACCGTGTAGCCATATTTGCGAAAGCAAGCAGGCAGACTATCATAATAGCGCCGCCGATTATCCACGCAAGTATACCGAGCGGCATATCGCCGTTGGTTTTTTGCAATATTGTTTGCGCCTTGAAAAATACGCCCGAGCCGACAACGATACCTACAACCAGGCAAATTGCCGTAAACAGCCCGTATTTGCGTTCCAATTTAGTTTCCATTTAAATAACTCTCTCCTAACATATTAAAAGTGTGAACCTCAAACGACACACAATGACAAAATATTATACCATTTTTTTAATTATTATGCAATAGTTTTTTGCTAATTTAAAAATTTTTAGTGTTCACTAATTTTAGCGCCATAAATATTCCTATAATTTGCAGGGAATAATAAAGCAAATATCGAAAGGGTGATACTTGTGCATATAACCGAAAGCGGATACGGAAAACTTGTAAAGGACAGCGAGCCGAAATCGCCTAAAATTAAAGATTTGGCGGCAGCATTTTTTATCGGCGGACTTATATGTACGCTGGGACAGGGACTGCTTGAAGCGTACACAGGGGCAGGGCTTTCAAAAACCGAGGGCGGTGCGCTTGTTTCGGTTACACTTATACTTGCGGCGCAAATTTTTACGGGATTTGGAGTGTTTGACAGCATTGCAAAATTTGCAGGCGCAGGGACTTTAGTACCTATAACGGGGTTTGCAAACGCAGTTGTCTCCCCTGCAATAGAATACAAAAAAGAGGGGCTTATAACGGGTCTCGGCGTTAAAATGTTTACCATTGCAGGGCCTGTATTGGTTTACGGAATTTTGGCAGGCACGATATACGGCGCGGTTTACTATATAGTTTCACTATTTTAAGGGGGTGCAAAAATGCTTACAAGAAAGGGCAAAACCGTAATTTTAAACGAGAGTGTTTACATTCGCTCATATGCGTCGGTCGTGGGTAAATTAGAGGGCGAAGGCCCTTTGGGCAACGGATTTGATATGGTATTCGGCGATGAAACGCTTGAAGAGCCGAGTTTTGAAAAAGCCGAGAGCCGATTGCAACAATTAAGTGTAAAAACGGCGCTTGAAAAGGGCGGACTTACGCCCGAACAGGCGGATATAGTTTTAGCAGGCGACCTGCTTAACCAATGCGTGGGCAGTTCTTACGGTCTGCGTGATTTTGGCATTCCGTTTGCAGGGCTTTACGGTGCTTGCTCAACAATGGCGTTATCGCTTTGCTTGGGGTCGGTTTTGGTTGCGTCGGGCGCGGCCCAAACGGCGGTTGCGGTTACATCTTCGCATTTTTGCAGCGCCGAGCGGCAGTTCCGTTTTCCGCTTGAATACGGCGGTCAGCGACCGCAATCGGCACAGTGGACGGTAACGGGTTCGGGCGCGGCGGTTATAGACGATAAAAAAAGCAACATTGAAATACACTCGGTACGGTTCGGGAAAATAGTTGATATGGGCGTAACCGATATGAACAATATGGGCGCGGCAATGGCGCCTGCGGCTGCCGATACAATTTTGGGATATTTAGAGGATAGCGGCGCTTCTCCCGAAGATTTTGACCTTATATTAACGGGGGATTTGGGCTTTGTAGGGTCGGAGCTGCTTATTAAAGTGGCAAAAAACGAGGGCGTTGACCTATCGCAAAAGCACAATGACTGCGGAAAGATGATATTTTACAAAGAAAAGCAGGATGTCCATTCGGGCGGTTCGGGGTGCGGATGTTCCGCAAGCGTGCTGTGCTCGGAAATATTTAAAAAACTTGAAAGCGGAGAACTCGGCAGGGTTTTGTTTTGCGCGACGGGTGCGCTTATGTCCCCTACGGTAAGTTTTCAAGGCGAAAGCATACCCGGCATAGCCCACGCGGTTGAGTTCAGACACAGAGGGTAATTAAGAATTAAGAATTAAGAATTAAAAATTGAAAAATAAAGAGCAACGGCAGCCTGCAGACAGACGGGCGGAACGGGATTACCGTCGCGTCGAAGCGAGCCGCGCGGAAGTGGGATGCGGCGGCAGTCGCAGACTGCGGAAGTGCGGCGGTTTAGACTTTAGATGTTAGACAATAGACATTAGATGCAGATAACGGCAGATTTGATAACAGACGGCGAAAAACGCTTTAATTTGGTTTTTCTCTCCCTCAGTCAAAAATCAAAGATTTTTGCCAGCTCCCCCATCAGGAGGAGCCAAGGAGTTTGCAGATGGCGGCAGTTAGAAAATAGACGGGAACTGCGGTTTATCTTTAGTTTTAAACTCCCCTTGTTCTCAAACTGCCTGCTTACTATATATTTCAAGTGTACAGAAACCCTTGCCTCCACCTGACGGGGTGCGGGTGTCCGGTGGACACCTCTGCAAAGCAGAAGCGCCGCAGAAAACTGCGGCGCTTTGGTTCTTATTTGTTTAGCTTTATCGGGCTTAATTGCCCCCGGCTTTGCGGCGTTCGGTTAATTTTTCGTAACATCTGTTCCAAAATTTAAAGGTTGCGGGCCATATGGCGGCGGCAAAAATTATAAGGATAAAATAGCGTATCGCGTCGGCGCGGTAATTGCCTATTCCCAACGCGTAAAGCGGTTGTTTCAAAAGCGATTTTATTAAAAGCGCCAACACTATGCCGGCTATGGTTTTGAAAAACTGCACGATTATGGGTGCTTGCGTAGAGAAATTTGTAAACTTACGGTCGCAAAATTCGGCAACGCATACACCGAGCGAAACGCCCAGCATAACATAGGCGTTTTTAAGTCCCTGTTCGGCAAATACATCGTTTTTTTCGGCGGTTTCGCAGTAAATTACAAGCCCTATTGCCACCAGTGCAAGCACGGTGTTAAGCAATGTAAAAATCACGGGGCGCGACCGGGCAGCCTTTAAAATAAAATGCATAACCGCCAAAAGCAGCACGGTTATTACAAGCGAAAATGCAACATCGGCAGGCGAATGAACGCCGAGGTACAACCGTGAAAAGGCTATTAAAGCGATTGCCGCCCACAGCAGCGCACGAAGCCACTTTTTGCGCACGGCGGTGCTGATACTGCCGAACATAGCCGTTGCGTTTGCGGTGTGACCGCTGGGAAAAGAGTACCCCGTTGCAGCCGCCCTTGCGCTTTCAACAATCGTAAAATTCTTATCCCTCACCCACGGGCGCGGAATTTTGAAAATTCCCTTTAAAAATTGGTTTATACCTATCCCGAAACAGGAGGTGTATATCATATAATAACCAAGCGATTTATTTATGCACCAAAATACGGGCAACATAACAACAATGGTAGCCACACTTTCGCCCATTACGGTGATAAGCGAAAAAAATCGGTCAAAAAACGGGGTGCGTAAACCCTCTAAAAATCTTAAAATATCCATTTTTACACCCGTTACGCGCGTTAAGTGTTTTTATATGCGTTGCAGACTTCGGCAGTTTCGCCTATCATTTTAACCTTGCCTTTTTCAAGCCACATACAGTGTTTGCACAGGCGTTCAATCTGCTCAATCGAGTGGGAAACGACAATAACCGTGGTGTTATCGTTCATCATTTCGGCTATGCGCTTTTCGCATTTCTGTTGAAAATGGAAATCGCCCACGGCAAGAATTTCGTCAACAATTAAAATATCCGGGGTGGTCATAGTTGCAATGGCAAAGCCGATACGCGCCACCATACCCGAAGAATAGTTCTTCATAGGCGTATCAAGGAAGTTCTGCATTTCCGAAAATTCTACAATCTGGTCAAACTTTTCGTCCATATATTTTTTGGAATACCCAAGAACCGAGCCGTTAAGATATATATTCTCGCGCGCGGTAAGGTCCATATCAAACCCTGCGCCGAGTTCAATAAGCGGCGCAATGGTACCGCAGGTGTTCACGGTGCCCGAAGTGGGGGTTAAAATTCCAGAAACGATTTTAAGCGTGGTGCTTTTGCCGCTTCCGTTAAGCCCGACTATGCCGAAAACATCGCCCTTTTTAATGTCGAACGATACATTATCAAGCGCAACAAATTTTTGAAACATAAGTTTGCGTGTGGCAAGTTTAATAAAATACTCTTTCAAACTTTCCAACTTTTCGTTGCTCATATTAAATTCCATATTTACATTGCGGAGTTCGACCGCGTTTTCGCTGTTCATATTTCCGCCCCCTTATATATGAAGAATGAATTTCTTTTCGGCTTTTTTGAATATTACAGCGCCAAGCAGCAGGAAGAAAAGCGCCAAGCCTAAGCAAACGGCGTTTTCTTTAAGCGAGGGGACGGTGTTGTACATCATAACATCCCTGAAATATGTTACATAGTGGTAAAGCGGATTGCAACGGATAACCGTCATCACCAAATGCGCCATATGCCCCTTTGCGTTTTGGATTATCTCTATCGGGTAAATAATGGGCGTTAAGTACATCCACAGTGTCAAAATTACGCTGTAAAGGTGCATAATATCGCGGAAATAAACCGTAAGCGCGCTTAGCATAAGACTGAAACCGACGCTGAAAATAAAGCAGTAAAGTATCGGTATCGGGGCAAGCAGAATTGTAAAGGTAGGCCAAACGCCCTCTATAAGCATAACGGCGATAACCGCAATAAGGCTGAGCGCGAAATTGATAAACGCAAACAGGCACTTTTGCAGCGGAAAAATGTATTTGGGTATATAGACCTTTTTAATAAGCGGCGCCGCGCCGATTACCGACATCATCGAACCCGATGTAGCTTCGGAAAAGAAGTTCCATATAGAAACGCCGACAATATAATATGTTGCAAAGTTGGGCACCTGTATTTTTAAAAGCAGACCGAATACCTGCGTTAAAACAAGCATTGTAAGCAACGGGTTCAAAACGCTCCACGCAAAGCCGAGGAACGAGCGGCGGTATTTAAGTTTAATATCTTTTGAGGAAAGGTTAAGCAGCAGCGGTAAATACTTTTTAAAATCGGCAAAAAACCGCTTAATTCCGTTTGAGTTGTTACCCATTTATTTTTCTCCTTTTACGAAACGAAATTCGGGTGCAGCCATATGTCATTCGCCTGTTCCCGTGCCCGAATCAGGCTCGGAACTGTCGCCCGTGTAGGCGTTTATATCAACATAAATAATACTGTCGGGGCTAACCGCGTCCGAAGGCGTTACCGAAAGCACGGTGTCGGGCTCGCTTGTTTCGTCAACACGCTCCTGCAACTTAATGTTTTCATAAGGGAAACCTGCACGCATAAGTTCAACAAGCGCCTCGTTTTTAGATTTACCCACCACATTCGGCACATCTATTTTAGAGGGACCGAGGCTTATAACTATGCGTATTTCGGTAGATTCGGGAACCTCTTTTCCGGCAACCGGCTCCTGTGAAACAACCTCGCCGCGCGCAACAGTGTCGCTGTACGCTTTGTAGGCTATTGTTACATTAAAATTGTCGGTATACTTACTGTCGCTCATTATCTGCGCATAGGTAAGGCCCTCAAAATTCGGCACGGCGTAGTAAACCGTGCTGTCCGATGGGACGCTGCTTGAAACGAGCGATGAAATTTGAGAAACAGACGATGTTTGTTTCTCGTTATTTTTATCATTTTTGTTTATAACATACCATATCGCTGCCGCGGCAAGCGCCATAACAACGGCGGTAACGGCGGCTGAAATGACAATATATTTTGCGTTTCCGCCTTTTTTGCGTTTTTGCGGTCTGGGCACAATAGGTATTTCCGGCTCTGTCTTCGCAGGCGGAGCGGATACGGGGAGCGACAGCCCCTCGTGCAGTTCTTCAATCGTTTCTGTGCGGTTGCCCGGCATAAGCTGCAAAGCGTTTGCAAGCGTTTCAAGTACCTGCGGCGGCAGTGACTCGGCTATTTTTGCAGGTATAGCCATTTCGTCCGATTTTAATCTTTCCAGCGCCTCAAGCGGCGGATTGCCAACAAGCGCACGGTAAATTACAGCCGCAAGGCCGTAAACATCGGTCCATTCCCCTTCCGTTCCTGCCTTGCCGTACTGCTCTGCAGCGGCAAATCCGGGGAAAAGCTGCGAGGTCATACAACTGTCGGCAGTGCGCGCCTCGGCTATACAAATGCCCGAAACCCTAAGTTTACCGTCCTTACCCACAAGCAGAGTGTCGGGCGATATGCCGCGGTGGATTACCCCGGCGTTGTGCAGAGCGGTAAAGGTGGGCATAATGGGTAAAAACAGGCTTCTTGCCTGCTCCCAACTCAGTGTGCCGCCGTTTTTGATTAAAAATTCACGCATAGCCGCAGAGGGAACATCCTCTGAAACGCAGTATGCCGTGCCGTTCATACGAAATATGGTTTGTACGGGTAAAAGCCCCGGTGTTTCGCGCAGTTCGTAAAGTTTTTTACAAAGCTGCAAAAACTTCGTAAGGCAGGCCTCATATGTCTCCGCGGCACCCTCGGCAGGGGTTACCGAACCGTCACTGCCGCGTGTGCATAGCCCTGTGGGGAAAAATTCGCGCACCCGTACAACACTTCTCGTGGTACGGTCAAACGAAATGTATGTAACGCCTTCGCCGTTTGACTCTATAGCCTTGCCGAGCAGATAACGGTCATCCAATATAAACCCGAACTGCAAAAAGTTTTCGGGGTTTTTATCATCCTCGGGTGTTCCGCAAACTGGGCACGGCGCACCCTCGGGTGCTTCGTTCATACATCCGTAGCATATTCTTCTTTTATCACTCATAAAATAACAAACCTTTCATCGGCAGGGTGAGTACGGTCGGGCTTTTTATCCGGTTTAATTTAAGCCGCGCCGTCAGTCGGTAAGTATGCCCTGCTCGTCCAGCGGCATAGAAAAACTGTCTAAAAATTCAGCGACGAATATATCCGCCGCAGGCAGATTTAATTGCTTTATTTTTTCACGCGTGGTACGCTCAGCCACCGCAAACTCACGGTTGCCCATATGCATTTCTTCTGTACATTTTATAAGGGCGGAAATCTTGTCCGCCGCCTTTACCACCGCGTGCAGTTCGGGGTCATCATCATAATATATTCCCTCAAATTCGGGGCGCAGATCGTCGGGCAGCAGCGAGAGCAGTTTTTTAACCGCTTCCGATTCTATTTTTTTGTAAGACGCGGAAATATCGCTGTTATAATATTTAACCGGCGTAGGCAGATCCCCCGTAATTATTTCGGGCGTATCGTGGAACAAGGCAAGCAGCGCGGCGCGTTCGGGATTGATATTTTTACCGAGCCGTTTGTTGGATATAAGCGCCAGCGAATGGGCTATAAAGGCGGTTTCAAGCGAATGTTCGCTTAAAGTTTCCTTGCCCGTGTTGCGCATAAGCGCCCAACGCTCAATATATTTCATCCTGAAAAGCACAGCGTAAAAATGCGATATCATAAATTTTACTCTACCGTTCCTTTCTTTCACATACGGGTGAAACTTGCCACAAATACTATTGATTATTATACCATAAAATGATACAATATCAATAGTGATTTTATTTAGACCGATATAACGCTTAGGGGGACCAGTATGGCACGCTTGTCGCTTATGCCCAAAAAAGAACTTAAAATTTCTACATTTTTAACAGCGCTTGTAACGGCAGCGCTGTGTTTCTTGCCCTTTGTGATTAAGGACGGCGGATATTTCATCTTTTTCGGTGATTTTAATGTTCAGCAAATTCCGTTTTATAAAGCCTGCCACGAAGCGGTGCGTTCGGGCAATATTTTCTGGAGCAGCACAACCGACCTCGGCGCAAATTTCATCGGGTCATACAGTTTTTATCTGCTCGGCAGTCCCTTTTTCTGGCTGACGCTGCCGTTCCCTACCGAGGCTGTGCCGTACCTTATGGCACCGCTGCTTGCACTTAAAATTGCCCTGGCGGCGCTTACCGCCTACATTTATATACGCCGCTTTACCGATTCGCCCCGCGCGGCGCAGCTCGGCGCGCTTTTGTACGCTTTTTCCGACTTCAGCGTTTACAATATATTCTTTAACCATTTTCACGAGGCGCTTATTATCTTCCCCCTGCTTTTATGGGCGGTTGAGGTCTTTTGCGCCGAAAACAGGCGCGGCGTTTTAGCACTTACGGTCTGTGCGGCGGCGGTTATGAACTACTTCTTCTTTTTCGGAATGGTGGTTTTCGTGATAATTTATTACATCATAAGAATGTTTACGGGCTGCTGGAAGTTCCGTTTTAAAAACTTTATAATAATGGCATTCGAGTGCGTTTTGGGCGTTGCAATGGCGGCAATACTGCTGCTGCCCTCTGCTGCTGCGGTTATCGGCAACAGCCGCATAACCCAATTCTTAACAGGTTGGAACGCTTGGCTTTACGGCAAAACGCAGATATACGGCAATATATTGGAATGCTTTTTCTTTCCGCCCGATCTGCCTGCGCGCCCCGTCTTTTTCCCCGGTGCGGATGTCAAGTGGTCAAGCGTCGCAGGGTGGATGCCGCTGTTCGGTATGGTTGGCGTCTTTGCGTGGATGCAGGGCAAAAAGGGGCATTGGCTGCGCCGTGTTATCGGGGTTATGATATTTATGGCGGCAGTTCCCGTGCTTAACAGCGCATTTTATATGTTCAATTCGGCTTACTATGCCCGTTGGTTCTATATGCCCATACTTATGATGGCGCTTGCTACCGCAATGTCGGTTGAGGACCGCGAGGTGAAGTGGTGGAGCGCATACCGCTGGTGTCTGTTCATCACGCTCGCCATCGCCTGGATAACCGCCTTTTTCCCCGAAACCGACGAACAGGGGAACATCACTTTGGGACTTTTCACAAAAAGCGAGGACAACACCTATCTTGTAAGATTTGCGGCGGCAGTGGGTATATCGCTTGCCTGCCTGCTTATCCTTGCCGTGCTTATCCCGCTTATCAAGCGTAAAAAACGGCTGTTTTACAACGCCGCCGTGCCGATAGTTTGCGTAATTTCAATTGTTTACGCCACATTTTTCATTGCCTGCGGTCAAAGCCATTCCTACAATATTAAAAATGTGATGATAAATTCGCTTATTGAGGGTGAGGTCGACCTGCACGATAATGACGGCGGCTACCGCGTGGATACCTACGCCTGTGTTGACAACACGGCTATGTTTTACGGTTTGCGGTCGATAAACGCATTCCATTCCATAGTTCCGTCCTCGGTTACGGATTTTTACAACTATCTCGGCGTCACGCGTGATGTGGCAAGCCGTCCGTCAACCGAATTGTACGCTATCCGCCCGCTGCTCTCGGTCAAATATGTCCTGAATTTAGAGGGCGAAGAGGATTTTGAAACCGCCACGGGAACCCGTATGAAGGGCTACAACTATATTGGCACGCAAAGCAGCCATAAAATATATGAAAACGAAAACTATATCCCTATGGGCTTTTCATATAATTATTATGTGACCGAGTCGCAAGCTTCCGCTTTCGGCAAATCGTACCGCAGTAATATGATGCTTAAAGCACTGCTTTTGAATAAAGATCAAATTGCGAAATACGGCGGACTTATGAAAAATATCGGCACGGACTACAATGCCGCCAACCTCTTGCAGGGGGATGATAAAAAGTCGATTGAGTTCGGTTATGACGCCTACAGTGAAGACTGCCGACGGCTTGCCGCTAACGCCGCCGACAGTTTTGAGTATACAAACAGCGGCTTTATTTCGGAAATCAACCTGCAAAAGGATAACCTTGTATTTTTCTCCGTTCCGTATGACGAGGGATTTTCCGCCACGGTAAACGGTCAGCCTGCGGAAATAGAGCGTGTTAATGTGGGCTTTATGGCGGTTAAATGCCAAAAAGGGCGTAACGAAATCATTTTTAAATACAAGACGCCGGGGCTTGATTTGGGTATTAAAATATCGGCAGGCGCAGTGCTTATATTCATTATTTATTGCATAACCGAAATCCTGCTGCGCAAAAATCGCCCCGATATGTTTGCCGTAATTTATCCCGAGGGCGACAGGCTCTCCGCAAAGTTTGAATCCTACCGCAACGCCGATATAATAGCGGCGGATATAGACGGCGCGGCAGAAGAAACCCACGAAAGCGGCGGAACGGACAGCCCTGTGAACGATACGCCCGACGATGAATATTTCCGCGAATTGGGGAATGACGGAACGGGCGATTACTACGGCGGCTTTGAGGGCGGCTTTACGGTAGATGATACCGTGCTTGACGAAAAAGATGAAAAGGATAACTGACATATGCCCAGATTTTTTAAAGAAAATTTCAAAAACAAACCGTATATTGAGGGCGGCGACGCGGCGCATATTGCTCTTTCATTGCGTATGGCAGCAGGAGATACCGTAACGGTGTGCGACACCTGCGGAACAGAATTCACCTGTCGGCTTACCGCCGTTTCACCCGCACGGGTGGAAACCGAGATATTGGAAGAAAAATCGGGCAAGACCGAGCCGCAAACGGCGCTTACCCTTTTTCAGTGCCTGCCTAAGGGCGATAAAATGGATTTAATAGTAAGGCAGGCGGTCGAAATAGGCGTTTCGGCAATAGTACCCGTGCTTTCCGAAAGGTGTGTTTCGCGCCCGAACGCCGCCGCGCTGCAAAAAAAGACGGTCCGTTGGCAAAAAATAGCCGACGCTGCGGCAGGGCAAAGCGGACGCGGAATAATTCCGCAGGTTAAGCCCTGCATAACATTTAAAGAATGTATAAATTCGCTTAAAAGTTTTGAAAAATCGCTTTTCTTTTCCGAAAGGGGCGGTGCTCCGCTTAGCGCAGCAGGGCTTAAAAAAGGCGGCGGCATAGCTGTTATAATAGGCTCCGAGGGCGGTTTTTCTGTTGAAGAAGAATCGGCGGCAAACCTTGCCGGGGCGCAAAGCGTAACCTTAGGTCCGCGAATATTGCGCTGCGAAACCGCACCGCTTGCCGCAGCTGCCTGCATAATGCAGCTGTGCGGCGAAATGGATATATAAAAATATTTTGATACAGGGAGGAAACAACCGTGCTTGAAAAGAAAATTTTTCTTGGCAGTGTTGACAGTATCAACCGTTTTTTAACAATAGTAGAGGATAAACCGTATGAGATTGAACTCACAGGGGGCAAAAAAACAGTAAACGGCAAATCGCTTATGTGCATACTGCTTTTAGACCTCACCAAACCGCTCATTATGCGCGCCCACTGCGAAAAAGACCCCCGTTTTATGCGCGATATTGAGCAGTTTGCGGTTTAATTTCAGACATCAGCCTTTAGATGCGGCAGGCGGTCGGTTTGATAACAGGCGGTGAATTATTCTCATCGTCCCGTCTGCTTTTGCTGTCTGTTATCAAAACTACCGTTATCCACATCTAATGTCTATAGTCTAACATCTAAAGTCTAAACCGCCGCCCTTCCGCGGTCTGCGACTGACGCCGCAGCCCACTTCCGCGCGGCTTGCCCGATGTTCGCCGTTTACCCCCAAATTCCCACTACTATATTCATTATCTGATATTCATATTCAAACTGTAAAATCCGTAATCGGACAACCACCGTCCGCACACAACAAGTTAACAAGGAGTAATCAAAATGCCTGCAATAGCAATTGACGGACCGGCAGGAGCCGGCAAAAGTACATCGGCACGCGCCTTGGCGGCGCAAATAGGATATATTTATGTGGATACGGGCGCGCTATACCGCACCGTAGCCCTTGCAATATCAAAAAGCAAAACAAACCCCGACGATACGGCGGCTGTTTCCGAACTGCTTAAAAAAACCGAGGTCAAAATCACCCACAAAAACGGCGAACAGCGCGTTATTTTAAACGGTACTGATGTGTCGGACGAAATACGCACGCCCGAAATCTCACTTGCCGCCTCACACTGCTCCGCTATACCCGAAGTAAGGGCTTTTTTATTAGGGCTTCAAAGGGATATTGCCACGCAAAACAATGTGGTAATGGACGGTCGCGATATTGGCACGGTAGTGCTGCCGAACGCCGAGGTTAAAATATTTTTAACCGCCGACCCGAAAGAGAGAGCGCGCCGCCGTTATGACGAACTTATCGCAAAGGGCAAACAGGTAACCTATGACGAGGTTTTGCGCGATATGACCGAGCGTGACCAAAATGATTCAAACCGTGCGGTAGCACCCCTGAAACCCGCCCCCGATTCGATAACCGTTGATACCACAGGCTGCAATTTGGAACAGGGCGTTGCAAAACTTAAAGCCGCGGTCCGGGAGGCTCTTAAATGACCCTTTTTTACAGATTTATCCGATTTATAGTTTCGGTGGTTTTCCATATTATTTACCGCATACGGGTAGTTGGCGAAGAAAATATACCCCAAAACGGCGCGGCAATTATTTGCTGCAACCACACTTCAATGTCCGATGTTCCCTTCCTTGCCGCAGCAACCCACCGCCAGATATTTTTTATGGGCAAAGAGGAACTGTTTAAAAGCCGTATTATGCGTTGGTTTTTCGGTAAATTGGGCGCATTTGCGGTTTCGCGCGGCAGCGGTGCGGCGGCGGACGGCATAAAATCCGCAATTTCGGTAATCGAAAACGGCGGTATGATGGGCATTTTTCCCGAAGGTACGCGCAACCGCACGGGTAAGCCCGTTAAATGTAAAGCAGGGGTTGCGCTTGTGCTTTCAAAAGCGCCTGCGGCGGTAATTCCTGCGGCAATCTGCCGCAAGGGTCTGCGCCCGTTTACACGCGTTACGGTGCGGTTCGGCAAGCCGATAGAAAACGCCTGCCCTGCTGACGCTTCGCGCCCCGAACTTAAACGCTCCACCGCGCTTATAGCCGAAAAAATCACCGAACTTTTGGAGATGGGAATTTGAGCAAGATAATTTTAGCAAAAAACGCGGGTTTCTGTTTCGGCGTTGACCGCGCAGTCAAAACCGTGACGAAACTTGTTAAAAACGGTGTGCCCGTCTGCACCCTGGGCCCTATTATACATAACCGGCAAATGGTTGAAAAACTTGAAAGCTGCGGCGTGAGGACCGTCAACTCCCCCGAAGAAGCAAGGGAAAACGAAACGCTGGTAATACGCTCGCACGGCGTTGAGCGCGAAGTTTTTAACCGCGCGGAAAAACTCGGCGTTAAGGTGTGCGACGCTACCTGCCCGTTTGTTTCCAAAATACACAAAACCGTCGAACAGAGAAGCCTTGCCGGCGATATTATCTTAATTGCGGGCGACCGTAATCACCAGGAAGTAAAAGGTATTATAGGTCATTCGTACGGCAAATGTTTCGTTTTTGCGGACGAAGGGGAACTCGATAATTTGGTAAAAAGCGGAAATGTTTTGCCCGACGAGCCGATTTCGGTGGTCGCGCAGACGACTTTTAATCAAAATTCGTGGAAAAAATGTCAAAAAACTTTAAAAAAGGTATATACAAACGCGAATTTTTTTGATACAATATGTAATGCTACTGCCGAAAGGCAGCAGGAAGTCCGCGAACTCAGCAAGCGCTGTGACCTAATGGTAGTCGTGGGCGGAAGACACAGTTCCAACACCGCAAAACTCAGGCAGATATGTGAAGAAAACTGCCGAAGGGTGGTTTCGGTTGAAACGGCGGCGGAGTTAAAAGCGGAATGTGTCGGCGGTGCCGAAACGATCGGCGTCGCGGCCGGTGCGTCAACCCCGGCCGATATCATAAAGGAGGTTATTTTAACCATGTCGGAAATCACAGGAGAGAAAAATTTTGAGGAAATGACTTTTGAGGAAGCGCTTGAAGCCTCCCTCAACAGTTTAAATACCGATCAGAAAGTCAAGGGTACCGTTCTTGCGGTAAACCCGACCGAGATTCAGGTTGATATCGGAAGAAAGCACGCAGGCTATATTCCGGCTAACGAATATTCAAATGATTCAAATGTTGATCTTGAAAAAGAAGTTAAGGTTGGCGATGTGCTTGACCTTATCGTAATGAAAACGAATGACGCCGAAGGAACAGTAATGCTTTCAAAACGCCGTTTTGACGCTATTGCAGGCTGGTCTAAAATTCTTGAAGCCAAGGATAACGACGAGATTCTTGAAGGCGTTGTAAATGAGGTTGTTAAGGGCGGCGTTACCGTTAATTATGAGGGCGTTCGCGTATTTATCCCGGCTTCACACGCTACACTTACACGCGGCGCAGACCTTAACGAACTTAAAGGCAACCCGATTAAATTTAAAATTATAGAGATAGGCCGCGGCAGAAGAGCAGTCGGCTCGGCTAAAGAGTTGCTTCAGCAGGCTCGCAAAGAGGCTGAAGAAAAAGTATGGAGCACCATTGCAGTGGGCGACCGCATTAAAGGCGTTGTTAAATCACTTACCGGTTACGGTGCGTTTGTTGATATCGGCGGAGTTGACGGTATGGTTCACATCTCCGAACTCTCATGGCAGAGAATTAAAAACCCGGCTGAGGTTGTTTCGGTAGGCGATGAAATCGAGGTTTATATTAAAGATATAGACACCGAAAAGAGAAAAATCTCGCTTGGTTACAAAAAAGCAGAGGACAACCCGTGGGTTATCTTCACAAACAAATACGCTGCAGGCGATGTAGTTGACGCTAAGATTGTAAGCATCGCGTCATACGGCGCATTTGCAAGAATTATACCGGGTGTTGACGGACTTATCCACATTTCACAGATTGCCGATAAGCACATCGAAAAACCGGCTGACGAACTTTCAATCGGCGACGAAGTTAAGGTTAAAATTCTTGACATTGATAACGACCGCCGCAGAGTAAGCCTTTCAATCCGCGCACTCCTCGCAGATAACGATGACAGCGCTGAGGAAGCAGAGGTTGAAGCAGCCGAAACAGAAGAAGCAGAAACCAAAGCGGCCGACACAGCGGAAACAACCGAAGAATAATTAAGCCAAACGCCTTTGCCGGAAACCGTCAAGGGCGTTTCACACTTATTAATGTAAATAATTTCAGAAACGGAGCGATTTTTAATGGTAAAGGCAGTAGTCGGCGCCAATTGGGGCGACGAAGGAAAAGGCAAAATCACCGATATGCTCGCAACCGATGCGGATATAGTCGTCCGCTTTCAGGGTGGGGCAAATGCAGGTCACACCATAAAAAACAATTACGGAAAGTTTGCCCTGCATACACTTCCGTCCGGCGTTTTCAACAACGGCGTTATTAACTGCATCGGTAACGGTGTTGCGCTTGATATAGATAAAATTCTTAAAGAGTATGCCGAAATAACCGCAGCAGGTGTTCCCGCACCCAAACTTGTAGTGTCGGAGCGCGCGCAGGTGGTTATGCCGTATCATATTCTGCTTGATGTGTACGAGGAGGAAAGGCTTGGCAAAGCGAGTTTCGGCTCTACAAAATCAGGTATTGCGCCGTTCTATTCCGATAAATATGCAAAAATCGGTTTTCAGGTATGCGAACTGTTTGACGAGGAGCGCTTAAAAGCAAAGGTCCATTCGGTTCTTGAAATCAAAAACAACATAATCAAAAACATCTACGGCAAAGACCCGATTGATGAAGCGGAACTTATGGAAACGCTGCACCGTTGGCGTGACGGCATTGCCCCATATGTAGGCGATGTAAGAAAATTAGTATTCACCGCCAATAAAGAGGGCAAGACCATTTTGCTTGAGGGTCAGTTGGGCTCGCTTAAAGATACCGACCACGGAATTTACCCGATGGTTACATCGTCAAGCACTACCGCAGGCTACGGCGCAGTCGGCGCAGGTGTTCCGCCTTATGCAATAACCGACATTGTAACCGTTGTTAAGGCCTATTCGTCGGCAGTCGGTGCAGGTGCGTTTGTAAGCGAAATATTTGGCGAAGAAGCCGAACTTATGCGTAACCACGGCGGTGACGGCGGCGAGTACGGCGCAACTACGGGCCGTCCGCGCAGAATGGGCTGGCTTGACGCTGTTGCAACGCGCTACGGCTGCGAAGTACAGGGAGCAACAGAAGTAGCCCTTACGGTAGTTGACGCTCTCGGTTATCTTGATGAACTTAAAATCTGCACGGGATACGAGATTGACGGCGAAGTAACACGCGATTTCCCCGTTACCCCCAAACTTGAAAAGGCAAAACCGGTTTACACCACACTGCCCGGTTGGAAATGTGATGTTTCGGGCATAAGGGAATATTCGGAATTGCCCGAAAACTGCCGCAAATACATAGAGTTTATAGAAAAAGAAATAGGCGTGCCGATTAAATATGTTTCAAACGGCCCCGCAAGAGAAGATATTATTATCAGAGGTTGATTTTAGGCGCTTTGTGCGGATAGCATACCGGGCATTAGATGTTAGACGCTGGACAATAGATGTGAACAACGGCATAAGAATAGACGGCGGAAACTGCTTGGTGTAAGTTATTCTCTCCCTCAGTCAAAAATCAAAGATTTTTGACAGCTCCCTCGTCAGAGGGAGCCAAG